>JAGSYW010000008.1 GCA_018262475.1 Burkholderiaceae bacterium
AGACGAAATCGTGGCCGCGACACGCATGTGCGCCGGTGGCGAAATATTCCGCAAATAGGAGAATGACATGCAACGAATCATGCTTCGCGCAAAAATTCATCGCGCTACTGTGACCCAGTGTGACCTGGATTATGAAGGTTCATGCGGCATTGACCAGGATCTGCTGGACGCGGCCGATATCAAGGTGAACGAGAAAATCGAAATCTACAACGTGCAAAATGGCGAGCGTTTCTCGACCTACGCCATATCCGGCAAGCGCGGCAGCGGCGAAATTTCGCTCAACGGCGCCGCCGCGCGTTGCGCGCATCTCGGTGATCTGCTGATCATCTGCACTTATGGCCCGATGTCTGACGAGGAAATCGAAACGTATGTGCCGAAGATCGTGTTCGTCGATCGGCAGAACCGGATGACCGGCATGAAAGAGTAACGGAGCGTATATGGAAGTCTCAATCACGCTTACCAACATCATCATCTTCGTGCTGGCGATCTACGTCGGCTATCACGTTGTCTGGAACGTGACCCCGGCGCTGCATACGCCGTTGATGGCGGTGACCAACGCGATCTCGGCCATCATCATCGTCGGCGCGATGCTTTCCGCCGGCATGACCGAAGGGCTGGTCGGGCAGGTGATGGGCACGCTGGCGGTGGCACTGGCGGCAGTCAACGTGTTCGGCGGCTTCTTGGTGACGCAGCGGATGCTGGAAATGTTCAAGAAGAAAGAGCCGAAGGCAGCGGCCAAGGAGGCAAAGTAATGAGCATGAATCTGGTTACTTTGCTGTACCTGATCGCCTCGGTCTGCTTCATTGAGGCGCTCAAAGGGTTGTCGCATCCGTCGACCGCGCGCCGCGGCAATGGGTTCGGCATGGCTGGGATGGCGATTGCTGTCTTCACCACGATTGCGCTGATCGTCAAATTGAAGGGCGAGAATGTCGGCTCCGGCGGCCTCGGCTATGGCCTGCTGGCAGCTGGCGTGGCCGTTGGCGGCATCATCGGCGCGGTTCTGGCCAAGCGGGTCGAGATGACCAAAATGCCGGAACTGGTGGCGGCGATGCACTCGCTGATCGGCTTGTCGGCGGTATTCATCGCGATTGCGGTGGTGGCCGAGCCGTATGCGTTCCAGATCACCGGCCGCGGTGAGCCGATCCCGTTCGGCAACCGGCTCGAACTGTTCATTGGCACCTTTGTCGGCGCCATTACGTTCTCCGGTTCGGTGATTGCGTTCGGCAAGCTGTCCGGCAGCTACAAGTTCCGCCTGTTCCAGGGCGCGCCGATCGTGTTCAAGGGCCAGCATTTCGTCAATCTGGCGCTGGCCGTCATCATGATTGCGCTCGGGCTGGTGTTTTGCTTCTCGCCGGGCGCGCAGCCGGCATGGACGCCGTTTTTGATCATGACGGCGATCGCTTTTGTGCTAGGTGTGATGATCATCATCCCGATCGGCGGTGCCGACATGCCGGTGGTGGTGTCGATGCTGAACAGCTATTCCGGCTGGGCTGCGGCCGGAATCGGCTTCTCGCTCAACAACTCGATGCTGATCATTGCCGGTTCGCTGGTTGGTTCTTCCGGCGCGATCCTGTCGTACATCATGTGCAAGGCGATGAACCGCGGCTTCTTCAGCGTGATCATGGGCGGCTTTGGCGGCGAAGTGGCGGCGGCTGGCGGTGGTGCGCAACAGCAGCGCAATGTCAAATCCGGCTCGGCTGATGATGCCGCTTTCCTGATGAGTAATGCCGATTCGGTGCTGATCGTGCCGGGCTACGGTCTGGCGGTGGCGCGCGCGCAGCATGCGTTGAAGGAGCTGACCGAGAAGCTGACCGAGCATGGCGTGACGGTGAAATATGCAATTCACCCGGTTGCCGGCCGGATGCCTGGCCATATGAACGTGCTGCTGGCAGAAGCCGAAGTGCCATACGACCAAGTGTTCGAGATGGAAGACGTCAACGGCGAATTTGCGCAGGCCGATGTGGCGCTGGTTCTGGGCGCGAACGATGTGGTCAACCCGGCGGCGAATGACCCGAAATCGCCCATCGCCGGCATGCCGATTCTGGAGGCATACCGCGCGAAGACGGTTATCGTCAACAAGCGTTCGATGGCATCCGGCTATGCCGGCCTGGACAACGAACTGTTCTACATGGACAAGACGATGATGGTGTTCGGCGATGCGAAGAAGGTCATCGAAGACATGGTGAAGGCCGTCGAATAAAACGATTTTCACGCTATCCGCAAAACCGCGCCGGCTCGCAAGACCGGCGCGGTTTTTTTTGCCCAACTTTTGATATTTCTTGATGGGATGGTCTTGCAAGGGTGTCATGATAAATGGAAAGGTCGGCTATGCCTGGAGTGAGTGACCTTTGCCGATTGCTAGTGTTTTGTTGTTTGAAAACCTTCATTTTTCAGCATGAAATCACGCGCATCCCACTACCTGTCGCTGCTATGTTGCAGCAAGCCGCTGCCCTGGCTGATATTGCTGGCCGGCTTGTTGACGACTTGTGTTGCGTATTATGTGGCGATGGAGAATGCGCATCGCCTGCTGCGCGAAAATTTCAATTACCGGTCGCGCGAAATTGCCAGCAGGATCGATCAGGCGATTGCTGCATACAAGATGGCGCTGCATGGTGCTAGCGGTGTGCTTGCTCGGCGTGACACGGCCGGCCGCAAGGAATTTGGCGATTACATGCAACGCCTGATTCAGGCAAAAAAGTTTCCGGGTGCGCTGGCGATGGGGTACTTGCGCACAGCCATGCCAGAGGCAGCTGGGCAGCATGTTCAGGGGCAGGCAGATTACGTCGATTGCTTTGCGTCGTCTAGCATGGCAGGCGGGTTTCGTCAGACGTCGTTTGGTATGTCTGGCAGTGAGCGGCAGCTGCCAGTTCGCCGCCAGTGCCAGCTTGGTCGTAATTTTCACCAGAACGAGGCCAGTCTCATGGCAATGCAGCAGTCTCGCGACCAGAACCGCTCATTTATGTCCGGCAAGCTGGCCATCGCGCTTGAACCGGAAGCCGCTAGTCAGTTCGGTTTTGTGATGTATCACCCGGTGTATCGCGACGGAACCGAGAACCGGACGGTTTCTGAGCGCCGCGCCAATATCAGCGGCTGGGTTTTCATCGTGTTCAGGCTCGACGATCTGCTGAGCAGCCAGCTCGGCGAATATGGCAGCGAGCTGGCGTTGGCCGTGGACGACGGGGAGAATATTTCAGATGCACAAGCGCGGCCGTCGCTGTTGTCATCAGCCTCAACACCGCTGTTCGAAGCCGGCAGGCGGGTCGACCTTGCCGGACAGACGATACAGTTTAAGGTTCGCTCGTTGCCTGAGTTCGAGTCGCGGCTCGAAACAGGCGTAGCCGAAACGCTGAAGATATCCGGCATCCTGGTTAGCGCGGTGCTGTTCTTGTATGTCTGGTCACTGGTTAGCAGCCGGGAAAGCGCAGTTGCGCTGGCAAACGTGATGACACGTGATTTGCAGGATAGCGAGAACCGCTGGAAATTCGCGATCGAGGGTTCCGGCGACGCGTTATGGGACTGGAGCGTGAAGGATGGCACGGTGATTTTTTCCAGCCGCTGGAAAGAAATGCTCGGTTATGACGAGGACGAAATCGGTGGGGGGTTTGGCGAATGGGAGCAGCGCATCCATCCGGATGACAGGCAACATACAACGGCGGCGATAGCTTCGCTGATTGGTGGATGCAAGTCAAGTTACCAGAGTGAGCATCGACTGAAATGCCGCAATGGCGAATGGAAATGGGTGCTGGATCGCGGCATGGTAGTTCAGCGAGACAGCAACGGGAATCCGCTGCGCGTGATTGGCACGTTGTCTGATATTGACGATCGCAAGGTGGCTGAAAGCCGTATCCGCCGGCTGACCCAGCTGTATGCTGCACTCAGCCATTGCAACCAGGCCATCGTTCGCGCTAACAGCGAAACGGAGCTGTTTGCCGACATTTGCCGCATCGCGGTCGAGTTCGGTGGCATGAAAATGTCCTGGATAGGCCTGATTGACCAAGTCAGCCAGCATGTGCATGTGGCGGCATCCTGCGCCATGAGCCAGGAATATCTGGACGAGATGTGCTTTCTGGTCGAGGTGGCGGGCCAGCGCTATCGGATAAATTCAGACGAAGTGGAAAGCAGGTTGCATTTGAACTTCAATCACCAGCAATGGCCGTTGTGGTGGCAGGATGTGCAAAACGAACCCTTGCTGGAACCGTGGCGCGAGCGCGCGCTGGCGAATGGTTGGCGCGCGTTGGCGGCATTGCCGCTGTTGCGCAAAGGCAGGCTGGTCGGCGCATTTCTAATTTATGCCAGTGAAGTGAATGCCTTCGATCAGGAAGCGCGCGATTTGCTGGAAGAAATGGCGATGGATATCAGTTCTGCACTGGATAATTTTGAGCTTGAGAATGAGCGCAAAAAGGCAGAACAGGCGTTGCGCGACAGCGAGACATTCAATGTGACTGTGCTCAATTCTCTAGGGGCGCATATTGCCGTCATTGATGCGCAGAGCAATATTGTTACCGTCAATCGAGCATGGAGGCAGTTCGCGCACGACAATGGAGCTCCGGATTCTATTGAATACTGGCACGGAGCTAACTATTTTGAGCAGTGCGAAAAGATGCTGCACCAGGAAAATGCTTCGACCGCGGCCGTCGCGCGCGCTGGCATCAATGCTGTACTGACAGGAGGGCAGCCAAGTTTCGAGATGGAGTATTCCTGCCGCTCCCCCTATTGGCAACGCTGGTTCGTGATGCACGTGACTCCGCTCGGCGGCGCGAACGCCGGTGCCGTGGTGGCGCATGAAGACATCACGCGCCGCAAGAAAAGCGAACTTGAAATTAACAATGCGAGAGTCCGCCTGGCGGAGTTGTCTAGCCAGCTGATCGAGGCGCAGGAAAGCGAACGCAAGAATCTGGCGCGGGAACTGCACGATGAACTGGGGCAGCGTTTCACCACGTTGAGCCTGGGCTTGCACAAGATGCAGAAATATCTGGCGACATATAAAGAAGCGCAGGATGCGTGGCACAAGGCGAACGAGGAAGTTGCTTCGCTGATCCAGCGTGTGCGCGTCATGTCGCGTTCACTGCGGCCGCCGATGCTCGATCACCTCGGTCTGGAAGCATCAGTGCGGCAATTGCTGCAGCAGAATTTTTCCGAGGGCGGTTACGTGTTCGAATATGTTGGTTTGCCACAAAAACTGCCGGCACCGGTTGAAATCACTGCTTTCAGGCTTATTCAGGAGGGCATTACCAATATCACCCGTCACGCGCAGGCGAGCCGGGTGATCGTCGAAATCAATGGCGGCGAATTTGGTGATGAACTCGAAATCATCATTCGTGACAATGGCTGCGGGTTCGAGATTGAGCAAATGAAAATGGCCGCCCACCGTGGCAGTTTTGGTCTGGTCGGAATGCGCGAGCGGGTAACGATGCTGGGCGGGAAATTCAGGGTCGATTCGGCGCCGGGGGAGGGAACCCGGGTTGAAGTGCAGCTGAAGCTATGATGGACAGGGCGATGAAAGAATACCGGATACTCCTCGTCGATGATCATGCGCTGGTGCGGGCAGGCATCAGGAACCTGATCGACCAGCTCGATGGGTTTTCGGTTGCAGCCGAGGCATCAGGCATTGATGAAGCGATGGAGAAGCTGAAAGGCGGGCAGCCGGACATCGTCATTACCGATATCGACATGGGGGGAGACAGTGGGCTGGATTTGGCCGGCAGGGTCAGGCGGCAATACCCGAATGTGAAGGTGATGATTCTCAGCATGCACTCGTCCGAGGCTCTTGTGTCCGAGGCGCTGCAGATTGGCGCTTCCGCCTATCTGCTTAAGGAAGCCGCACCGGCGGAATTGCAGATAGCATTGGTGGCGGTCACTCGTGGCGAGAATTTCATGAGTCCAGGTGTTTCGACCAAGGTGATCAACCGGTTTGTGCGCACGCCACCTACACAGCCTGATCCGTTGAAATCGCTGACATCCAGGCAGATCCAGATACTGACTCTTCTGGCCAGTGGCCGCGGCACGAAGGAAATCGCCTACGAGTTGGATTTGAGCGACAAGACCGTCGCCGCCCACCGCGCGCAAATCATGGAGCGGATTGGCATCCGCGATCTGGTCGGGCTGGTGCTGTTTGCGGTCAAGCACGGACTAGTCAAGGTGGAGAAGCCATGACCCGGCAACTCGCCGTCACGATGATTTCGTTGGGGTATGTGGTTGAAACAATAGGTTGAGGCACCAATTTCAAGGCGGTTTTAGAATACAGGATAGAGTATTCATGGTGGATGTGCGCGGTACTTTTTCGGCTTGATGGCGGCCGTCGGTTGAGGACGGCCGCCTTTGGGCTCAGCTCAGGTCTTGTAAATGCCGCAGCCGACGATCAGGTCTTCATGCTGCTCCAGATACATCGACTTCGGCTCCATGTTTTTGCTGACCGGATTGAGGAAGGTGTAGTCCTGCCAGCCCTTGCCGTGGTTGCGGATGATGTCGATCCGTTCGCGCACATATGGCTTGCCATCGCCATCCTTCGAGTCGATCAGGTTTTGTCCAATCAGTTTCGGATTGGCGCCATGCGCGAGGTTTTTGCCGCTGAGGTCGTAAACCACGACGTAAAGATCGCGATCTGTGAAACGGCCAAGCGGATTGCTGATTTCAGTGAAGGCCGCGTCGCGTCCCTGCTCCTTGATCTGTTCGATGGCTTTCTTCACCAGTGCGGCCGCTTCATCCTTGGTGCCGGTCGAAGTTGATTTCAGCTTGAAGAGGCTGACTTGCTTGACCAGGTCTGCGCTCTGGTTTTGCAGCGCTTCCGCGGCGGCCGCGGCCTGCTCGACCAGCGCCGCGTTTTGTTGCGTTACTTGATCCATCTGTGTGATGGCCTGGTTCACCTGCTCGATGCCGTCGCTTTGCTCGCGGCTGGCTTCGGTGATTTCGACCATGATGTCGTGCACTTGCCGGATGCTGGTTACCACTTCCTGCATGGTTGTGCCTGCATGCTCAACCAGCTTGCTGCCGGCCTCGACCTTGCCGACTGAATCGTCGATCAACTCCTTGATTTCCCGTGCGGCGGTGGCACTGCGCTGCGCAAGGCTTCTGACTTCAGTTGCCACCACGGCGAAACCGCGTCCCTGTTCGCCGGCGCGTGCTGCTTCAACTGCGGCATTCAGTGCGAGGATATTAGTCTGGAATGCGATGCCGTCAATCACATTGATGATGTCTGCGATTTTCTTTGACGAGGCATCGATGGCATGCATGGTTTCAACCACCTGCGAAACCACATTTCCGCCCCGGGTTGCCACATCCGAGGCGGTTACCGCCAGCTGGTTAGCTTGCATGGCATTTTCGGCATTTTGCCGTACGGTCGAAGTCAGCTCTTCCATTGAAGATGCTGTTTCTTCAAGCGAGCTGGCCTGCTGTTCGGTTCTCGATGACAAATCCTGATTGCCGGAGGCGATTTCGGTCGAGGCGCTGGCAATCGTGTCGGTGCCGCGCCGCACGTTCCAGACGACATTGGCCAATCCCTGGCTGATGCTGTTCATCGCATTGGTCAGCTGGCCGATTTCGTCGGTTCGATCCGATTCAAGCCGAACAGTCAGGTCGCCTTTTGCTATTTTGCCAGCAGCGCTTACCGCATGTGCGAGCGGTTGGCTGACCAGGTTGCGAACCAGCAGATACAGCAGTATGGCCAGCGCAACGACGGCAAGCAGGCCGCCTAGCATGAACCAGTTGCGCAGCGTGCGGGCGTCGCGCGTGATTTCGTCGGTGTAGGCGCGGCCGATGACGATCCAGTCCCAATCCTTGAAATGATGGAAGCTAATGATGCGCTCACGGCCATCCGGGTCGGCGGCATCAAAATAATGCATGACGCCATTTTTGGCTTTCAGCAATTCCTTGACGATTTCGCGCCCATCAGTTGCCTTGATGTCGAGGACGTTCTTGCCTTCGTCTTTTTGGTGCATCACGATATTGCCGTAAGCGTTGCCTGGTGCTGCATCGATCGCATAGAAAAAGCCACTGTCGCCAACCTTCATCGAGATAATCCGATTCTTGATAAGCTTGACGGTCTCGGTGAAATCAATACCGATATACAGAGCGCCAATCACCTGCCCGCTGCCATTCTTCAGGGGCAGATATTCGGTGAAATACTGGCGACCGAACAGCGTGGCAATGCCGTTATAGGTTTTCCCGTCCATCAGGTTTTTGTATGCGGCTCCATTAGTATTCAAAGCCGTGCCAACAACCCGTTCACCCTTGTTATTTTTCAGCGAGGTGGAAATGCGTACGAAATCGTTGTTGTGACGGACGAAGACCGTTGCCTGAATACCGCTTTGTGCGCTGAAGCGATCAACCACGCTGTGATCATTATTGATGGTGCTGCCGCCGCTTTTTAGCACTGGCACTGACTTGCCAGCGACGTTGATAAGGCTGTTGCCGTCCTGAGTGAATTTTCCGGGGAAATAGGCTTCAAGCGTTTTGAGCGATCGTTCTGCTTCATTTTTCAGTGTGGCGTTAAACAGGTCAATCATTTGCACGACAGATTGACTTTTTTCGGTCAGGTCGTCTAAGGCCTGCTTCTCCTGCAGGCTGCTGGTGGTATAGCTGGAAATGCCGATGAGAATGCCGATGACCAGCGTAATCAGGATAAAAGCGATTCCAGAAAGTTTTGCGCCCAAACCCAATTGCCTAAATTTGCCCATGATGCCCCTTATTTTTTGTTTACACATGGAAACTTCTCATTGTGACGGAAGCACGTGTAACACTCAAGGTGAGCGCAGGCAAAGGCGCAGAAAAAAGAATGGAAATGGTGGGGGAATTTTTAAATAGGAAAGGCATTGCCTGAATCGGGGGCAATGTTTTTGTTTTGCAGCAGGATTTCAAGCCGGTCTGCCGCCAGCGGACGGCTGCAATAGTAGCCCTGGATTTCATGACAGCCATGCTGGCGCAGGAAATCGAGCTGTTCGGCTGTTTCAACGCCTTCGGCGATGGTTCGCAGGCCGAGGCTGTTTGCCAGCGTAATGACTGCGGCGACAATCGCGCGGTCGTCCGGGTCATTCGCGATGTCGCTGACGAACGAGCGGTCGATTTTCAGTTTGTATACCTTGAAGCGTTTAAGGTGGCCGAGGGAGGAATACCCGGTGCCAAAATCGTCGATCGACATGCGGATGCCGTGCGCATGCAATTCGTTCATGACAGCGATAGCCGCCAGCGGATTTTCCATGGCGGCGCTTTCAGTCAGTTCCAGTTCAAGGCATTCTGGTGGCACGCCAGTTTCGACGAGGATATTTTTCACCATTTGCGGCAGACCCGGGTGGCGGAACTGGATCGCCGACAGGTTGACCGAGATCGCGGTTGGCGCGCAGCCCTGGTCGATCCAGGCACGCATCTGCCGCATTGCCGTGCGCAGAACCCATTCGCCGATGGCCAGAATCTGGCCGCTGTTTTCTGCAATCGGAATGAATTCGGCCGGCGACACCATGCCGAATTCCGGGTGTTGCCAGCGCAGCAGCGCTTCGGCGCCGATGATGTTGCCCTCGGCCACCGAAAGTTGCGGCTGATAGTGTAACTGCAACTGGTTGCGCTCCAGCGCACGGCGCAGTGCATTTTCCAGCTGCAGACGGCGCGCCGAATGTGCCTGCATTTCCGGTGTAAAAAAGCGGAAGGTATCCCGGCCATCATGCTTGGCGCGATACATCGCGGCATCAGCGCAACGCGACAAGGTTTCGAGATCGTGGCCATTTTCCGGGTACATCGCAATGCCGATCGAAGCGGTAATGCTGAGTTCGTGTCCGTCGATGTGGTACGGCTCGACCGTCTGGGTAAGCAGTTTCTCGGCCAGCCGTGCAGCGCCATCCGCATTCGTTCCCGGTAGCACGATGACGAAATCGTCGCCGCCGATGCGCGAAACGGTATCCTGTGCACGCAGTGTCGCGTTCAGCCGCTTGGCCAGTTCTGCCAGCAATGCATCGCCGATGCGATAACCGAGCGAATCGTTGATGTGCTTGAAGTGGTCGAGATCAAGGAACATCAGTGCCAGCGGCTGGCTGTTGCGTTGTGCCATGCTGACGGCATGCTGGCAGCGGTCGTCGAGCAGTGTGCGGTTCGGCAGGCCTGTCAGCGTATCGAAGTGCGTCAGCCATTGCATCCGTTCTTCGGTTGCACGATGTTCGGTGATGTCATTGAAAATGCCGATGTAGCTGGTGGTCTTGCCATCGTCGTCGAGCATCCGGCTGATCGACAGCCAGGCAAGGTACAGGCTGCCGTTTCTGCGACGGTTCAGAATTTCACCCTGCCAGCGTCCGTGGGTGGCAATTTCATTGCGCATTGCCTGATAATACGACGGTTCCTGATGGCCGGAGGATAGCATGCGCGGATTTTTCCCCAGCACTTCTTCTTCGCTGTAACCGGTGATTTCGCAAAATGCATGGTTGACCATTACGATTCTGACGTCGGCATCAGTGATCATGAAACCTTCGCGACTTTGCTCGAATACCCTGGCGGCTAGGCGTAGTTCAGTTTCCGCTTGCTGGCGCGCCTGTTCACGGCTGAAATTGTCCAGAGCAAAACTGATGTCCAGCGCCATTTCCTCCAGCAGTTTGCGCGCATCAAGATCGAAGGCATCCCGCTCCTTGGCGAACAGGCAGAAAGCGGCTACGGCCTCGCCATTGCGCCGTAAAGGCAAAGCTGCGATGGCATTCCACCCTTGGTCAATCGCATCCTGTTTTGACGGTGCTGAAAACGAATCGTGCAGGAAGTCCTGGCACCAGACCGGCTGGTTTTTGCGAACGGCCGTGCTGGCAGGGTCGCGGCCTGATTGATCGTTATTGGAGGCGACCGTGATGCTGTCCAAGCAGTCGTGTGTCATGCCGTACGAGGCAATCGTGCGCAGCAGATTTTTCTGTGGCTCGATCTTGCCGATCCAGGCCATTTTCATGCTGCCGAATGCGACCGCGACGCGGCAAATTTCAGGGAAAAGTTCAGTTTCGTTGGTGGCGCGCACAATCGCCTGGTTGCAGTGGCTTAACGCAGCGTAAAGTTGCGTCAGGCGTTCGATTCTCGCTTGCGCGGCATGGCGTTCGGTCACGTTTTGCATCGTCAGCACCAGAAAATCAATTGCGTTGTCTTCCTTGCGCACGCATTTGATATTGAGTACCACAAACAGGGATGCTCCGTTTTTGCCGATGACGCGCTGGGTCACGATATAACCGTCGGTGCCGCCATCCTGCATTTGCCTGAATCCTTCGGCGCTCAACTTGACATCATCCGGGTGCGACAGGCCGCGCCAGTTCTGCTTTTTAAGTTCATCGCGCGAATAGCCAAGGATTTCACACATGCGGTCGTTGTATTGCAACCATTTTCTGCCATCGGCGGATACGATTCCCATGCCGATGAAAGGCAAGTTGTAGAAATGCCGCAGCAGCAGATCGGTCTGGCGTTCTCCTGCCTGCTGCTGCACCTGGGATTGCTTGCGCCACAGCAGCAAGAGAGTCGTGCTGACGACGATGATGGCAGAGGGCGCGGCCATGCTGATCCAGAAACCCGAACTGTGCAGCGGCTGCATAACCTCATCCCGGTCTAGCTTGGCCACAAGATGCCAGCTGGTTCCGGCCACAGGCTGGTGGGCGGCCAGCACTGGTATGTTGCGGTAATCGATGCCGCGCATCGTGCCGGTGCTGGCGCTCTTGATCGCGGCCGTCGCCGGCATGGTGCTACTGCTGAGTGAGATCCGCATGATGCCATTGTTCGCTTGCTGATGGCGCAGCCGGTTCAGGAACAGCACCGAATCATTGTCGCGTCGCACTAGCATCGTTTCCCCGCTTGAGTGCTCGTTTGGCCAGTGGTTCAGGTAAGGAAACAGGAAGTTTTCTGGGCGGACATGCAAAATGACCACGCCGACCGGATGGTGTTTTGCATCATGCAGCGGTACGGCATAGTCGAGAGAGAGATTGCCGTCGCCATCTGGTTCCAGTTCGCTGCGTTGCACTTTGCCGCTGGCCAAGGCAACGGGTGCCAGTTGCCGGCGGGCGCTGTTCAGGCGGTTTTGCTTGCCAAGCGAGAGCAACGCATTTCCGTGCGGATCTAGCAGCAGCACGCCGTCAAATGAGTGCGCATGCATGATGGCTTCGAGGCGCATCCGTACATAGGCGACATTTTCGGTTGTCCGGACGTTTTTCATCGCGGTGACGCGCCTGATGAAGCCATCGTTGGCGCGCATGGCAACGCCAACATTATGTCGGTCGTTAATCCAGCTTTCGATTTGCCGGCTTTTGAGATCGGCAATCGTGCGCAGGTGGGCGAGTGCTTCGTGTTCGGCTTGTGGCGCATGAAGGGCAATGACGGCGAAACCGACCAGCGGGATCGATGCTGCCAGCACGGTGAATGCCAGCACCAGGCAGCATGTTCCGGTACGGCTTCTGGAGAGATTGTGCCAGCTTGATTTCCAGCGGGCGCGGCAAACTTCCAGTAGCAGGTAGAGCAGGCCGCTGGCGATCAGGGTGAGCGCAATATCCTTTGCCAGGTCGGGGTTGCTCTGTGATGGCGGCGTTGTGCCTCCGAGTTGCAGAATAGAGCTGGAAGCGACGATCCACAGCACCGAAACAGCGGCATACAGCGCAGCGATGAGCGCCGAGGCAACTCGTCCTTTTCCTGTCGGCCCATTGTTGTTTGTTCCGGACATGATTTGGCTTCCTGAAAATATGCCTTGCTGTTTTCAAGGTTTTTGCAGGGTGCAAGTTGCCATTCCACACACAGCTGCTGGTGCGGTAGAAAACTGGTGCGGCAAATCCAGTATCTTGCCGCACCAGCCAAGGCCATCAGCTCATCTAGCAGCTGACTGGGTGGTTAGTACTCTTCCCATTCGGCACCTGCCGGTGCCAATGCCAGGTTACCTCTTTGCTGTGTTGATGATGCAGTAGCCGCTTTTTCCACTGCTGGCCTTGCGGCAGTCTTGGGAACAACTTTCAGTTTGGCCGGAATGGCTTCCTGTGGTGCATGGCCAAGCGCACCGAGCTTGAACGCGCTGACGGCATTCGTCAGGCTGACAGCCTGATCCTGCAGCGCTTCGGCTGCGGCGGCAGCTTCTTCCACCAGCGCCGCGTTTTGTTGCGTCACCTGATCCATCTGGACGACCGCCAGGTTGATTTGCTCGATGCCATCGCTCTGCTCGCGGCTTGCGGCAGTGATTTCGCTGATGATGTCGTTCACCCGTTTCACGCTTTCGACCACTTCCTGCATTGTGCCGCCAGCCTGTTCGACCAGCTTGCTGCCAGTCTCGACCTTGCCGACTGAATCATCGATCAGCGTCTTGATTTCGCGCGCAGCGGAAGCGCTGCGTTGCGCCAGATTGCGTACTTCGGTTGCGACGACCGCGAAGCCGCGGCCCTGTTCGCCAGCCCGTGCCGCTTCCACCGCCGCGTTCAGCGCCAGAATGTTGGTCTGGAACGCGATGCCGTCGATGACGTTGATGATGTCGGCCATCTTCTTCGACGATTCGTTGATCGCGCCCATTGTTTCGACTACTTGCGACACCACTTCGCCGCCCTTGATGGCGACATTCGAAGCGGAAGCAGCGAGCTGGTTTGCCTGGTGCGCATTTTCCGCATTCTGGCGTACGGTCGAGGTCAGTTCCTCCATCGACGATGCCGTCTGCTGCAGCGAGCTGGCCTGCTGTTCGGTGCGCGACGACAGATCCTGATTGCCGCTGGCGATTTGGCTCGATGCGGTGGCAATTGTGGCCGTGCCGGCGCGCACTTGCGAGCAGACATGCGCCAGATTTTCATTCATCTCCTTCATCGCTTGCAGCAATTGCCCGGTTTCATCCTTCGAATGCACTTCGATCTTGCCGGTCAGGTCGCCGCCGGCAATCGTTTGCGCAATCCTGACCGCTTCGCTGATTGGTTTGGTAATCGAACCGGAAACGTAGAGTGCAATGATGATCGAAAGCACGACGGCCACGGCGGTCAGGCTAAGCATCACGGTGCGTGCCGTCTGATAGGTTTCTGCTGCCGATGTGGCCGCTTTTGCCATCATGCCAGTCTGAAATTCCTTCATTTTCTCGATAGCATCAAAATAGGCTTTTCCGCTTGGTTTCAGTTCGGAGATGAGTACAGTCTGCGCCTCGGCTTTCTTGCCGTCTGCCAGCAGCTTGAGCGTACGGTCGAGGCCGGCAACATAAGTGCCGCGTGCCTCGGTCAGCTTGGCGAATATCGCGCGTCCCTCTGGCAAGTTGACCGATTTTTCCAGTTTGCCCATTGCCTCGCTGATTTCTTTCCGCGACTGGTCGATGATGGCCTGTTCGGCCTTGATTTGTTGCGGGTCGGTCAGGATGACCATGTTGCGCAAGGCAATGGCGACGTCGGACAGTGCTTCGTTTATGCTGTTGCATATCGCCACTTTCGGGGCGCGATCGTTCACGATGTCGTTGGTGCCACTGTTGAGCACAGACAATCTGGTGGTGCCGATGGCCGCGACCGCGACCATCAATATGACAACCATCAGGAAACCAAGACTGAGGCGGATGCCGATTCTTAGGTTTTTCATATGCAACCTCGACTTTCTTCTGTGGTGATGGAGGAAATTGGCTTATGCCGCGAGTTTTTCAATCAGTCCGATGTCCGATGACGACATCAGCTGGTCGATATCGACCAGAATCAGCATTCGTTCGTCAATCGTGCCCAGACCGAGCAGGTAATCGGTGTTCAGCGCCGTGCCTACCGATGGCGGCGGCTTGATTTGCGCCGGATCCAGCGTGGTCACGTCGGACACGCTGTCAACCACCATGCCGACCACACGGTTGCCGATGTTCAGGACGATGACGACGGTGAACTGGTCGTAAGCCGGAATGCCAAGGTTGAATTTGATGCGCATGTCAACGATGGGCACAATGGTGCCGCGCAGGTTGACCACGCCCTTGATGAATTCCGGTGCGTTCGCTATCCGCGTTACGGTTTCATAGCCGCGGATTTCCTGCACCTTGAGAATATCGACGCCGTATTCTTCCTGTCCGAGCTTGAATGCAAGAAATTCGGAAATGCTGATTTGCTGGGCGTCGCCTGGTAAGTAAGCGCTGGCACTCATGATGCTCCCCTGACGAGAATGGTTCTATGGAGGTTTTTCGCCGTTTTTTTTGGGCGCATTCACTGACGGTGCCGGTTGTGCCGGTTCGTCGGCGAATGGTGAGTCCGGAATGGCTGGAAACCTGACATCGCCGCTCAGCGCGCCGGAGGCCAGCGCGCAAAGATGCGAATACGGCTTCATTCTTGTTTTTGCCGGGTGCGAACGACATAGGTGTATTGCCTAAATCGATAGGCAAATCACCCGCGAATCCGGGCTAATTGGACAGGGTTTGATTTGGGTTAAGGAATGGTCGAGGCGCGGGCGTACCGGTTGATGATTTGGCGTTCTTCGGCCAGTTGTTTTTGCGGTGTTTGGGGGGGGCGGACAGGGCAGGGAAAAAGTTGCCGCGGGTAAACGTGATGGTGTGCCGGGAGGGGCGTGCCTTGGCGCATCTGTGGCATGTGCGCACAGATGCTTGTCGTGGCTAATGAGGAGGTCAGGTGCGAAGCGTGTTCAGCTTTTCCAGCCGTTCGATGGTGCCGACATCGGTCCAGTCGCCGTAGTAGAGTTCGCCGCCGACCTGGCCGCGCGCTGCGTATTCGCGCAGCAGGTGCGAAAGGCGTACAGTTTCCCCCGGCGTGACCGAATCGAACATCGACGGCCGGAACACGCCGATGCCGGAATAGGTGTAGCGCGGCTCGCCTTCATTCGCGAGCGAAAACATGTTGAGCGCAAAATCCCCCTGAGGGTTGTGCGCCGGGTTTTTCACCATGTACAGCCAGGCGACGTCGCGCTTGTCGGTCGCGTGCGGCTGGCCCCAGACATCGTTGTCTTCCAGCGCTTCGAGCGCTGCGGCAAAATCGAAATGCGGACAGTAAATGTCGGCCGAAACGGCGATGAATGGTTCGTCGCCGAGCAGGTGGCGCGCCTGCGCCACGCCACCGGCGGTTTCGAGCGCCACTTCTTCCGGCGAATACGCGATGCTGGCACCGAAACGCGAGCCGTCCCCCAGCTTGTCCTCGATCAGGTGACCGAGGTGGGCGTGGTTGATGACAATGTCGGTAATGCCGGCGCGCACCAGATTCAGGATGTGCCAGACGATCAGCGGCCGGCCATGCACTGTCAGCAGCGGTTTCGGGGTGGTGTCTGTCAGCGGACGCATCCGCTCGCCGCGTCCGGCGGCAAAAATCATCGCTTTCATCGTGTTTTTAGTGTCAAAAAATACTGGGGTGGGTATTTAAAAAGCGCCAGCAAATATGAGGCCAGGTATGGCGTTTTGGTTATATACCCCCGTCAAAACGTGTAGCCGACCTGGTCGCCGCGGTTTTCCAGCGTGTCCAGCAGGCGCACCAGCGGCGCCAGTTCGCGGTAGCGGCCGGCGGTCTTGCGAGTGTATTCCAGCACCAGCGGCAAGTCGTTCAGGTAGGCATTCTTGCCGTCGCGATGGTACAGGCGGGCGAAGATGCCGAGTACTTTCAGGTGGCGCTGCAGGCCCATCCACTCGAAATCGCGGTAGAACGCGTCGATGTCCGGGTTCACCGGCAGGCCGAGTTTGCGCGCGCGTTCCCAGTAGCGGATGGTCCAGTCGAGCACCAGTTCTTCGTCCCACTGCACGTAGGCGTCGCGCAGCAGCGACACCAGATCGTAGGTGATCGGGCCGTAAACCGCATCCTGGAAATCGAGGATGCCGGGGTTGCCTTCGCCCAGCACCATCAGGTTGCGCGAGTGATAGTCGCGGTGGACGTACACTTGCGGCTGTGCCAGGTTGTTTGCCAACAGCGCATCGAACACCTTTTTCAGTTCGGCCGCCTGCTTGTCATCCAGCGTTGCGCCGAGGTGCTTGCCGACATACCATTCCGGAAACAGGTTCAGCTCGCGCAACAGCAGTTCGCGGTCGTATTCTGGCAGCACGCCGGGCTGGCTGCGCACCTGGATTGCCAACAGCGCATCGATCGCGTCCAGGTACAGCTTGTGCGCGGTATCGTGGCTTAGCTGGTTCAGGTAGGTGGTCGAGCCGAGGTCGGACAGCAACAGGAAGCCTTGGGCTTCATCCTGCGCGATGACTTGCGGCACAGCCACGCCTGCTTGGCCAAATACTTCTGCAACATGGATGAATGGTCGCACGTCTTCCTGCGGCGGCGGCGCATCCATCGCGATCAGGGTCGAGCCATCGGCGGCATCGACGCGGAAATAGCGTCGGAAGCTGGCATCGGACGACGCCGGGCGGATGGATTCGGGGTGGACGGCGGCGGTGGACTGGTTTGTCAGCCAGTTTTGGAGCTGGTCAAGGCGTGCATCGGACGGCGCGCCGGTGTTGTTGGATTGCGATTGCATGAAACAGTCTGCTTTTATGCAGTTATTGTTAAGAGTTCCCATATAATAAGCGACTGGATTGATTAACCGCCAGATGCTGGCAAATATTTCCGAACATTCATGCTTCGTACTCCGGCACCATTGTCATCGATTCTCCTGCTCCGCGCCGCAGCGCTGCTGGTGGTGTCGCTTTCATTGCCTGCATTGGCGCAAGCGCAGACGGCCAAGGTGCGGCGCGACAAGGAAGCGGACAAGCTGGAGCCAACCACGATTCAGGCCGAGCAGATAACTGGCCGGCCGGATCGTGAAGTGCTGCTTGAGCGCGATGCCGAAATCGTGCGCGGACAATGCCAGCTCAACAGCGACAAGGCTATCCTCTATCAGGAAGAGAATGAAGCCGAAGCCGAAGGCAATGTGCGCATGCTGTATTACGGCGATCGGTATGCCGGCGACAAAGCCAGGCTGAATCTGGATACCGGCGTTGGCTGGATGACAAAACCAGTTTACAAGCTGGTCAAGAACAATGCGCAGGGCAAGGGTGAGCGGGTTGATTTCGAAAGCCGCGAGAAGGCGACGCTGACGAAGGGCACCTACAGCACCTGCGAAGGTGCGCGGCCGGACTGGTACATGAAGGCGAGCACCCTGAAGATCGACAAGGCGCAGGATACCGGGCGCGCCAGAAATTCGGTCGTGTATTTCAAGGATGTGCCGATTTTTGCTTCGCCGGAACTGTCGTTTCCGCTGACAGGCGGGCGCAAATCCGGATTCCTGCCGCCGACGATGGGAACGACTACCAGCGGTGGTATGGAGCTCAGCCTGCCGTACTATTTCAACATTGCTCCGAACCGCGACTTCACCCTGACGCCGAAATGGATCACGTTGCGAGGGATGCAGCTGGGCGGCGATGCGCGTTACCTGAGTGAGGATTACGCCGGCGAAACCAAGGTCGAATACCTGATGAACGACAAGAAAGCCGGTCGTGACCGTTACGCGATTGCATCGACCCATACACAGAGGCTGTCGCCGAACTTGGCGTTTTCATGGAACTACAACAAGGTTTCGGACGACAATTATTTCTCGGATTTGAGCCAGAATGTTGCCACCGTGACCAACAACCAGTTACCCAGTGCGCAGCGGCTTTTGGGGCGTGAGTTTGCGCTGAGCTACGCAGCCTCGGACTGGAGTGCGAACGCGCGCGTCACCAATTATCAATTGCTGCAGGACGCGGCGTCGCCGATTACCCGGCCATACGAGCGCATGCCGCAGCTGACTTACCGCACGTGGCGGCAGGACGTGAATGGCTTCGACTGGTCGGTCGATACCGAGCTGACGCGTTTCTGGCTGCCGTCGTTCGATTTGGCCGGGCGGCCGAATGGAGACCGGCTGGTGGTCAAGCCGCAAGTTTCCTATCCGGTGATTGGCGCCGGCTATTTCATCAAGCCGAAGCTGTCCATTCATGCGAGTCGCTACCAGCTTGATTCGGACACCACATCCGGTTCGACTTCGCTGTCGCGCACCGTGCCGACCTTTTCGCTCGACAGCGGCCTGATTTTCGAGCGCGACACCAAGCTGTTTGGCAATGCGGTCACGCAGACGCTGGAGCCGAGGCTGTTCTACGTTTACACGCCGTACCGCGACCAGAGCCAATTCCCGCTGTTCGATACCGCCGAGGCCAGCTTCGGCTTCGCGCAGATTTTCAGCGAAAACCGTTATGTTGGTTCTGATCGCATTGGCGATGCCAACCAGCTGACAGCGGCACTGGTATCGCGTTTCCTTGATCCTGCTTCCGGCCGGGAACGCTTGCGATTCGCCATTGGCCAGCGTTTCTATTTCAAG
This sequence comes from Burkholderiaceae bacterium, assembly GCA_018262475.1. GTDB lineage: Bacteria > Pseudomonadota > Gammaproteobacteria > Burkholderiales > Burkholderiaceae_D > QZKY01. The sequence continues at coordinate 19,177 of JAGSYW010000008.1, forward strand.
GAACAGCGGGTAGTGCTCGATTCCTCGACCAGCACGGCCAATGACAGCCGTTCCGATTTGTTGCTGGCGGCCAGCGGAAGTTTGTCGAAAACGGTCAGTTTCAATACTGCGCTACAGTACAGCGAAACCACGCGCCGACTATACAATGCCAACTTTAGCGTTCAATGGCAGCCGGCACCGAAGCATGTGCTAAATGCCGAATACCGCTATCTGCGGGAAAACCAGCTTGACCAAATAAATCTTTCCGGACAATGGCCGCTGGCTGCTCGGTGGTTCGGCGTTGGCCGCGTCAGCTATTCGTTGCCGGAGCGGCGGCTGCTCGAGGGCATGGCCGGGGTCGAATACAATGCCGATTGCTGGATTTTGCGCCTGGTGACCCGCCGTCTGGCGACGTCGGCACAGGATGCGAACACTGCGTTTTTCGTCCAGCTGCAGTTGAACGGTTTGTCGCAAATCGGTTCCAGCCCGCTGAATCTTCTTCGGGGCAGCATCCCGGGCTACCAGCCAGTGCGGCCGAGCAGCGCGGCGGCAACCAATTGACGCGGTATCCTTTCGCCGGTGCCGCATTTCACAACACGACTTACTGACGACATGAACGGCCAAGACACCATGCATACTTCGAATTTCTTTCGTACCCGCGCCCGTCTGGCGGCGCTGCTTCTGGGCGTTGCCATCGGTGCTGGCGTGATGCCTCTTGCTGGCGCGCAGCCTGCGAAGCAGAAGAAAAATGCGCCGGTGCTGGTTGACGCGATTGTGGCCGTGGTCAACAGCGAAGTCATCACCCGCGGCGAGTTGCAGGATCGGATGAGCAGTGTCGAAAAAAACCTGCGTAAGCAGGGAACGGCGCTGCCGCCGAAAAATGTGCTGCGGCGGCAGGTGCTTGAGCGGCTGGTGGTTGAGCGCATCCAGCAGCAGCAGGCGAAAGAAGCGGGCATTCGGATTGATGACCCGACGCTGGATCGGCTCATTGCCCGCATCGCTGCGGACAACAAGGTGACGCTGCCGCAGATGCGCGCAAAAATTGAGCAAGATGGCGTGCCATTTTCGCAGTTCCGTGAACAGGTCAGACAGGATGTGATTACGCAGCGCTTGCGCGAAAAGGAAGTTGACAACAAGGTGCAGGTGGCGGATTCGGAAGTGGAAAACTACCTGAATGCAGTTGGTGCGGCGCAGGGGCAGCAGGAAGTGAACTTGGGTCACATTCTGGTGCGCATTCCGGAAAATGCATCGCCTGAGCAGATCGCGCAGCGGCAAAAACGCGCTGAAGACATTATGCAGCAATTGCGCGCCGGCAAGAATTTTGCGCAACTGGCAATCAGCTATTCTGACAGCGACGAGGCGCTGAAGGGTGGTGAACTCGGGTGGCGCAGCATCGAGCGCTTGCCGCAGGTGTTCGCCGATGCAATTGCCAAACTGAGCACTGGCGAAGTGTCCGGCATTGTTCGGAGCGCGAACGGTTTCCACATTCTCAAGCTGGTTGGCAAGCGCAGTGTTGGTGGCGCAAGCGTGAGCGAGCCGGCGATTGCGCCGGTGCAGCAAACCCATGCGCGTCACATCCTGATCAAGGTTAACCAGCTGGTTACGGCCGATGAGGCGAAGCGAAAATTGCACGAGATCAAGCAGCGCATCGAGAACAAGGCCGGTAAATTTGACGAGCTGGCGCGCAGCTTCTCGAACGATCTGTCCGCCAGCCGCGGCGGCGACCTCGGCTGGATCTATCCGGGCGATACGGTGCCTGAATTCGAGCGCGCGATGAATGCGCTCAAGCCGGGGCAGCTGAGTGAGCCGATCGAGTCGCCATTCGGCTTCCATCTGATCGAAGTGCTGGAGCGCAAGGTCGATGACGCGTCGCATGAGCGGAAGAAAATGGCCGTGCGCCAGGCGATTCGCGAGCGCAAGATCGAGGAAGCGATGCAGGACTGGCTGCGTCAGCTGCGCGATGGCGCTTACGTCGAATACCGTCTGGAAGAAAGCGGCAAATAGCGTTTGATGAAGCCGGCAATTGCAATCACGACCGGCGAACCGGCCGGAATCGGGCCGGAAATTTCGCTCGCTGCTGCATGGGCGCTGCGCGATGAGATCCGTCCGCTCCTGATTGGTGATTTCATGCTGCTGTCCAAACTTGCGCCGCAGGTCGATGCCGCCATCCGCTTGCGCCATGTGCCGCAGCCGCATCTCATGTTTGGTGGTGTGCCGGATGCGGTCGACGGCTTGCTGCCGGTGGTTGATTGTCCGCTGCCAGCGCCGGTGGTTGCCGGGCGGCTGGATGCCCGAAACGGGCGCGCGGTGCTCGATACGCTTGACGTTGCCATTGAGGGCGCGCAGGGCGGATGGTTCGATGCGATTGTTACTGCGCCGCTGCAAAAAAGCACGATCAACGATGCCGGCATCGCCTTCACCGGCCATACCGAATATCTGGCAGAAAAAACGAAAACCGCGCAGGTGGTGATGATGCTGATGGATGCCGTATCCGGTGGCGATGCGCTGCCGCTGCGGGTTGCGCTTGCGACTACGCATCTGCCGCTGAAAGACGTGCCTGCGGCAATCACCATCGATGGGCTGTCGAAAACACTCGACATCATCCAGCACGATTTGCGCACCCGTTTCGGCCTCGAGAATCCACGTGTTCTGGTCGCCGGGCTGAATCCGCATGCTGGCGAAGGCGGTTATCTCGGGCGCGAGGAAATCGACGTGATTGGCCCGGCGATTGCGGCGGCGCGGCAGCGCGGCATTGACGCCAGCGGGCCGTACCCGGCGGACACGCTATTCCAGCCGCGGTTGCTGAAAAATGCCGATTGCGTGCTGGCTATGTATCACGATCAGGGATTGCCGGTGCTGAAATACGTCAGCTTCGGGCATGGCGTGAACGTCACGCTGGGCTTGCCGCTTATTCGCACCTCGGTCGACCATGGCACAGCGCTCGACATTGCGGCGCAGGGTGTAGGCCACGCGGAACGCGGCAGCATGATGGCGGCAGTGCGGCTGGCGGCGCAAATGGCGCGGTTGTCGCGCCCATCACGCTATGCAACAGGAAGAGACACATGAAACACATTCCACGCAAACGATTCGGCCAGAACTTCCTTACTGACCAGACAGTGCTGCACGACATCATCAGCCTGATCGCGCCCAAGCCTGGCGACGCAATGGTCGAGATCGGCCCCGGGCTGGGGGCGATGACGCGGTTGTTGCTCGAATCGCTGGCGCAGATGCATGTGGTCGAACTGGATCGCGATCTGGTTACGCGACTGCAAAAAACCTTTTCACCGGATAGGCTGATCATCCATCAGGGCGATGCGCTGACGTTCGATTTTGCGCAGATTCCTATTCCGGACGACCAGAAACTGCGCATTGTTGGCAACCTGCCGTACAACATCTCGACTCCGCTGCTGTTTCATCTGGCGCAATTTGCGCCACTGGTGCAGGATCAGCACTTCATGCTGCAAAAGGAAGTGGTCGAGCGGATGGTGGCCGAGCCGGGCAGCAAGGCGTATGGCCGGCTGTCGGTGATGCTGCAATGGCGTTACCGCATGGGCCTGCTGCTGGTAGTGCCGCCGACCGCGTTCAATCCCCCGCCGCAGGTCGATTCGGCCATCGTGCGGATGATCCCGATCGAGCAGCCGCTCGCGTGTGATGCGGCCAAACTGGAACAGGTCGTTACCACGGCGTTTTCGCAGCGGCGCAAGGTGCTGCGGAATTGTGTTGCCGGCCTGTTCGCCGAAAACGACCTGATTGATGCCGGCGTCGATCCGCAGGTGCGGCCCGAAACCGTGCCGCTGGAGCAGTTCGTCGCCCTGGCGAACCGGCTCTGACTTCTTCAAAATACTGCCTGGAGTATTGTTGGTGTTCCTCGAAATATATGGCATATAGGCCTGTTTTTGCCGTATACCCCTTCAAATCTCTGTTCGTGCCAGCCGAGAGAAGGGAAATGCGCTGACTGTTGTAAAAAATCATGAAGGCGTTGAATAAACCGGTTTAGTATCGCCTCGGCAGCCTCGGCCGCAGCTTTGCCAACATAACCTTCGGTGAACAACGGATTCAGGGAGAACAGCGCATGTCAGCCGTGAACGTCGCACTCAAAACACTATGGCCGGGAACGGTGTGGCGAAGACCGGTCGCTTGCGTTGCCGTATTGCTGGCGCTATGCGGTAGTGCAATGGGGGGTAACAGCGCAAAACGGCTCGACGAACTGACTGCCATGCCGCTTGAGAACCTGCTGAATGTCGAGGTGCAATCGGCGTCGAAATATACGCAGAACCTCAGCGAGGCGCCATCGGCGGTATCAGTGATTACTTCACATGAAATAAAGACCTTTGGCTGGCGCACGCTGGGCGAGATTCTGGCTAGCCTGCCCGGCACACATCTGACGAACGATCGTGGCTATACCTATCTCGGTGCACGCGGTTTTTTGCGCAGCGGTGATTACAGCCCGCGCTTTCTGCTGCTGATCGATGGCCATCGCGTCAACGACCCGCTGTATGACCAGGCAGCGATGGGGCAGGAGTTTATGCTCGATGTCGATTTGATAGACCGGGTTGAATATGTGCCTGGTCCGGGGGCGTCAATTTACGGCTCAAACGCTTTCTTTGGCGTGATCAACGTGATCACGAAGCGAGGCAAGGATTTAAATGGCGCACAGGCTTCGGTCGAAGCGGGCAGCGCCGGCATGCGCAAGGGTCGCGCCAGCGTCGGCCAGCAATGGGACAATGGCGCCGAGTTGCTGTTGTCCGCAACGAGCTACCGCAAGGATGGGAAGGACTTGTATTTCCCGGAATTCAATTCTCCCGGCAACAACAATGGCATTGCGCGCGGACTCGATTGGGAGCGGGCGCAAAGCGTGTTTGCGAAAGGTGCTGCCGGGCCATTCACGCTGATGATGGCGTACAACGAGCGCAAGAAAGGCATGCCGACGGCTTCGTATGATCAGGCATTCAATGACCCGCGTTCGCAAACGGTCGATACCGGTTCATTCATCAACCTCGGTTACCGCACCGCGCTGGCCAGCAAGACTGACCTGACGGCGCAGGTTTACTACAGCCACTATGGCTTCCGCGGCAATTATGTTGACAGCCAGAGTGGGCTGGATTACGACCGCAGTTCGGCCAACTGGTGGGGGGGGGAGGCGAAAGTGGTGAACACCGACATCGCCGGACACAAATTGGTCGGCGGTGTCGAATATCAGAATAATGCATCCATCCGGCAACGCAATTACAGCATCAATCCGCTGACTGAATCGCTCAATCTGCATGTGAGCAATACGCGCATCGGCATTTATGCGCAGGACGAGTGGACGCTGCGCCCCGACTTGCTGTTGAGCTTGGGGGCGCGTTACGACCATAACACAGCGCTGGCGGACAAGAACAACCTCAACCCCAGGCTGGGGCTGATTTACAAGCTGACGCCGGCAACCACAGCCAAGCTGCTGTATGGCAAATCGTACCGGGTGCCTAACACCTATGAACTGAATTATCAGGATCTGGCAACCGAGGCAACGCAGAAAGCCAACCCCAACCTGAAGCCCGAGCGTATCCAGACCAGCGAACTGGTACTCGAACATCAATGGTCGGCTAACCGCCGCCTCCGCCTGTCCGCCTATTACAATCGGGTCAGGGACATGGTGGTGCTGACGACCGATCCGGCGGATGGCTTGCTGGTGAACCGGAACATCGGTCGCGCAACGGCGAAAGGGCTTGAAGCCGAGTTGCAGCAGGCGTGGAACGATGGCACGCGGCTTCGCACCAGCGTCAGCTGGCAGCGCGCGAAGGATGACGTGACAGGGGAAATCCTGGCGAATGCGCCTAGGCTGCTGGCAAAGTTGAATCTGTCCACGCCGTTCTATCAGAATCTGTGGCGCGCCGGCCTTGAAGTGCAGCATGTGGCGTCGAGAACGACGCTGCAGAATAACCGTGTCGGTGGCTACACGCTGGCAAACCTGACGCTGTCTTCGGCAAAATTGATCAAGGGAGTTGAAGTGTCGGCCAGTCTGTATAACCTGCTGAACCGCCGCTATGCCGATCCGGTCGGGCCGGAATTCCTGCAGTCGGCCTTGCAGCAGGACGGGCGCAGTTTCAGAGTGAAGCTAACTTGCAATTTTTGATTGAATGATGACGAAACAGGCGTTGATACGAATGTTGAGCCGCGTGCTGATCGTTGCGTGGCTGATGCCGTGTCTGGCGGCGGCGCAGAGCGTGCAGGAAAACACGCTCAAGGCAGCATTCGTGTATAACTTTGCGCTGTTTACCGAATGGCCGAAGAATGCATCAAATGGAGCTGATTCATTGGCCGTCTGTTTTAATGCCGAAAGCGAGATGCGCGACGTTCTGAGCGCGCTCGACGGCAAGCCAGTCAGGAACATGGTTTTGAAAGCGCGCGCGCTGAGTGGGCTCAATCGTGAGGTGGTGAGTTGTAACGTGCTGTTCATCGATCGGCATGACCGGAATCACTGGCATGCAGTCAGGGAAAAACTGGCGGGTGCCGGTGTGCTGACGGTGACTGATGACGAGGATATAGGTCGTCGCGGTGCGATGATCGCGCTGTCATTGAGCGGCAGCAAGATTGTGTTCGACATCGACCAGAGCGCAGCGCGTCAGGCTGGGCTGGTGCTCAGTTCGAAACTGTTGCGGCTGGCAAGGACAGTGCGATGAGAGAGCGGCGAACAATCGAATTGTTGCGTGGCGGACATTCGCGGGCGCTCGGAAGTCTGGTGGTGACCGGTTCTGCGCTGTTGCTGTCAAGCGTGCTGCTGATCATTTTTCTGTCGATGATGATGCGCAGCGAATGGATCGACGATGGCATCGTCAAGGCAAAAATGATTGCGGGCAACAGCAACGCCGCATTGTTGTTCGGTGATGAGAAGGCGGCGCTGGAAATACTTTCTTCGCTGGATAGTGCGGAAAATGTCGAATCTGCCGCGCTGTTTTCCGCCGACGGTCGCGAACTGGCACGCTATCAGCGTTCCGACGAACATGAGGCAATCACTCCGGCACGGGGCCAGCCGGCAGGTTACTGGTTCAAGTGGAAGCATCTTGACGTTGTTGAGGAAGTTCGCAACGGTGACGAACGTGTCGGCATGGTGTCGTTGCGTTTCATGATGAGGCCATTCTATCAACGGTTGCTGGGGCATATCGCAGTGATTATGGCGGTTGCTCTGGGCGCGCTGCTGATGGTCTACCTGTTCACTTCGCGCATGAGGATGGCCGTCAGCAGAGCAGAAATGCAGCTGGATTTCCTCGCATATACCGATCCGGTCACGTCGTTGCCCAACCGCCGGGCATTTAACATGGAACTGGACTCATTGGTTGAGTCTGTCAGGAACAACGGCGGACAGATTGGACTGATTCTGCTAGATCTGGACAATTTCAAGGTGGTCAACGATACGATGGGGCATCAGTGCGGCGATGAAATCCTGCGGATGGTCGCCAACAGATTGACTTCCTCTCTGCGTAGCGTGGATCTGGTTTGCCGTATGGGGGGCGACGAATTCGTGCTGATCCTGATGCCGGAGGAGGACGTGGTGATCGAGCTCGACGCGATTGCGGCGCGCATACTCGAACTGCTGGTCGAGCCGTTCCGCTACCATGAGCATGAATTCTTCCTGACCGCCAGTGTTGGCGGCAGCTTGTTTCCGGCCGATGCTGAGGATGGGGAAACGCTGATCAGAAAGGCCGATACCGCGATGTACTCGGCCAAGCAGGAAGGCAAGAATACCTTCGCTGCATTCCGTCCCGAAATGGACAAGGTGGCGCAACGCCGTCTGGCGATTGAAATCAACTTGCGCCGAGCGCTTGAGCGTGGCGAACTGGTGCTGCATTACCAGCCGCAGATCAATCTTGCAGATGGGCAGATCTCAGGCGTTGAGGCGCTGCTGCGCTGGGATCATCACGAAATGGGGGCGATCAGCCCGGCTGAATTCATACCGGTGGCTGAGGAGAGCGGATTAATCATCGAGATCGGCAAGTGGGCATTGCAGGCCGCTTGCGGCCAGATGCGGGCTTGGTGTGATGCCGGCATCGCGCCATCACGGGTAGCGGTCAATCTGTCCACACGACAGGTCAAGGATGCGTCGCTGGCGCTCGACATTCACACGATCCTGAACCAGGCAGGGCTGTCAGCGCAGCAGTTGGAGCTGGAAATCACCGAAGGCATCCTGATGGAAAACATGCATGCCAATATTCGTTTCCTGCAGCAGTTGCGGCTGGCTGGCGTCAGCCTGTCAGTCGATGATTTTGGCACCGGCTATTCGTCGCTATCCTATCTGAAGCGTTTTCCGGTTAATCAACTAAAAATCGATCGCAGCTTCGTGCGCGATTTGCCTGGTGATGGTGAGGCTTTCATCATCGCTATTATTTCGATGGCGCACAGCTTGGGGCTGACGGTTGTGGCCGAAGGGGTAGAAACAGCCGAACAGTTGCGGTTCCTGCGCGACAATGGCTGCGACATCGCGCAAGGCTACTATTTTGCGCTGCCGGCAGCTGCGGATGATGTTGCCGAATTGCTGCGCACTCGCAGCTTTCCGACGATTCTTTCCTAGAGTGCTTGCTGCGCGCTAGCAAGAATGGCCTCGACCGCCGGATGGCGGATTTTCATTTCGGTCGAAATGGCAAAGAATTGTTCGCGCACCTGGCTGATTTCGCCGACAGGCACCGAGTTGAACTGCGCTTCGATGTCGGGCGCGAGCGCAGAGGGCGCCGGAAACAGCCCGAGGCCAGTGCGGCCAAAGGTTTTCAGCAGCGCACTATCCTCGAACTCTCCGGCGATTTCTGGCCGCACTCCTTGCAATTCAAACCACTGGTCGAGCCTGCCGCGAAGCGCATTATTGCGGGTTGGCAGCAACAGTGGCGCTCCGTTCAGGCTGGCAGGGAAGTCTGGCAGGTAGCGTTCGGCCAGTGCGGGCAACCCAAACAGCATGATCTGGCCTTCTCCCAGAGGATGGCTGAATACGCGCAGGCTGGTCGAACTGACGGGGCGGTCTGTCAGCACTACATCGAACTTGTGCAGTGCCAGATCGGCCAGCAGCGATTCAAACTTGCCGTCGTGGCACGACAAACGCACCTTTTGCGGCAGGTGCAACGCAGCTTCGAGCAGACGGTAGGCGGTGAGCTTTGGCAGGGAGTCGGAAATGCCGACATTCAGGCGCATGCTGTTGCCGAGGTCGGCATCAGCCAGTGCCTCCTGCATTTGCTCGCCCAGCAGAAATATCTGGTCTGCATAGCCGAGCGCCGTCTGACCGGCTTCGGTCAACACCAGCCTGCGCCCCTGCGGGGCCAGCAGCGACTTGCCCAGCGACTGCTCCAACTGGGCGATTTGCATGCTGATGGTCTGTACCGCGACCCCGAGGCGTTTAGCGGCCGCGGTGACGCCGCCCTCTTTGGCGACTACCCAGAAATAGTACAGGTGACGGAAATTGATATTGCTGGCTTTCATTGTTCTGTTTTTTCGAAGTTATTGTGCAATTATCTTCGCTTTTTTGTGGATGTCAAACTGCTTATGATGGGAACCGTCAACGCAAAGGAGTATTTATGACGCCGACGATCATTGCAAAAGGCATCGACGCCAGCCAGGCATTGCGCGACTACATCCGCGACAGCGTGGATTCCGCGCTGGACTGGACGCAGGACAGCATCCATTTCGTGACGGTGCGCATTACCGACCTCAATGGGCCCAAGGGCGGCAAGGACAAGCGTTGCCAGATTCATCTGAAACTGCCTGGCTTGCCGAATGTCGTCGTGAGCGAAGTGAGCAGCAGCATCAACAGCGCGATCGACCGCGCAGTGTTGCGCACGTCACGCGTCGTCAGTCGCGTGCTGGCGCGCGCCAAGGAAATCCAACCGGTCAATGTGCCGGTGCTGCGCCGGGTCGCAATCTGATTTTGAGTTTTCTGAAGGGGAAAAAACTGATGGACAACCGTTACCACTCGTGGCGCGCAAGCGCGGCAGAAGCAACCACCGTCAATGTCGTGATGGACGATGCGGCGCGCAATGTGCTGCGTAACACGTACATGCTGCTGTCGCTGTGCCTTGGTTTCAGCGCGCTGACTGCAGGTGCTGCCATTGCGCTGCAATTGCCGCATCCGGGCTTGATTCTGACGCTGATTGGCTATTTCGGCTTGCTGTTCATGGTCAACCGCAACCGCACGCGCGGTGCCGGCGTTGCCTGGACTTTCGCGCTGACGGGTTTCATGGGCTATACGCTCGGGCCGATTGTCGGCTATTTCCTGCGCTTGCCGAATGGCGGTATGACAGTGATGATGGCGCTGGGCGCAACCGCAGCGATTTTCCTGACACTGTCGGCGTATGCGCTGGTGGCCAAGCGCGACCTGTCGTTCCTCGGCGGCTTCCTTTCTGCCGGCGTGATGGTTGCATTCCTCGCGTCGCTGGCGGCGATTTTCCTGCAGATTCCGGCGATGTCGCTCGGCGTTTCTGCGCTGTTCGTGTTGCTGATGTCGGGCATGATCCTGTTCGAGACGAACCAGATTGTGCGCGGTGGGGAAACGAATTACATCATGGCGACCGTCAGCCTGTTTGTATCCCTGTTCAACCTATTCACCAGCCTGCTGCAAATCCTTGGTTTCGTGAACAATTCTGACTGAGCGGCGGCGAGGTGCTGCGCATGAAACCGACGTATTCCTATTTCACCGGCTCCTCCATTTTTTGCCTGATTGCGCTGGTTATCGCGTTCGTCTTCGGCGGCATGAAGGCCGCAATGACAGTGCTGTTCCTTACTGTGCTGGAAACCTCGTTGTCGTTTGACAATGCGGTAGTCAACGCCGGCATCCTTAAGGATTGGAGCGAAGTCTGGCGCCGTCGTTTTCTGACCTGGGGCATCATCATTGCCGTGTTCGGCATGCGTCTGGTGTTCCCGCTGGTCATCGTCGGCATCGCAGGCGGTATCGGGCCATTGAACACGATTGCGCTGGCGATGTATTCGCCGGCAGAATACAGTCGCATCCTTTCATCAGCCCACCACCAGATAGCCGCGTTCGGTGCGACTTTCCTGATGATGGTGTTTTTCAGTTTTTTCGTTGCACGCCACAAGACCGAACATTGGTTGAGCGTCATCGAAAAACCGCTGACCAGGCTGGGCAAGATGGAAGCGATCGAGGCGGCGCTGACACTGGCCGCGCTGCTCGGCGCGTCGCGCTTGCTGCAGGCGCCGTTGCGCGGCGAGTTCATCGAGGCCGGCATTTGGGGCATTGTTACCTACATCCTGAGCAAGGGGCTGGCAGCGCTGCTTGGTGGCGATGATGATGGTGTGGTGAAACATCATGTGATCGTTCGCCAGGGGATATGCGGTTTCCTGTATCTCGAACTGATCGATTCAAGTTTTTCATTCGATGGCGTGATCGGCGCCTTCGCGCTGACTAACAACCTGTTTTTCATCATGCTAGGACTTGGTGCAGGCGCGATGTTCGTGCGCAGCTTCACTCTGCTTCTGGTGCACAACCGCACGCTGATCCGATACCGTTATCTGGAGCATGGCGCATTCTGGGCGATTGGCGCACTTGCCGGCCTGATGATGATAGGCGCAGGGCTGGACGTGCCGGAAGCCATCACCGGCGTGATGGGCGCGGTGATGATCGGCGCTTCGCTCGGCAGTTCGATTCTGGAGAACCGCCGACAGGTTACAACACAACCTTGACCATCGGATGCGAAGTCAGCGCCCGATACAGGTTGTCCAGTTGTTCCCGGCTGGTGGCGCGCACCGTGGCCGTCAGGCCCATGTATTTTCCCTGTGACGACGCCCGCATCTCCAGCCGTTCGGTGCTGAAAGTCGGGTCGTGCAGCACGATGACCTCGACGATGGTCTGGGTAAAGCTGTCTTGCGCCAGCCCCATGATCTTGATCGGGAAGTCATTCGGATATTCGATAACGACCTCAGTGCCACAAATTGAACGCGTTTCCATCATCGCTTCTCCTATTTCTTAATCCACAAACGCATCGAATCCCACGCGCGACCGAAAACGCTGGCATGGTTGACCGATTCAAGCGCGACTACTGGCAGTTCGGCCACCGACTTGCCATCGACCAGCATCTTCAGCGTTGCCACGCGGCTGCCGTCCTGGATCGGCGCGAGCAGCGGTTCGCGGTATTCGAGCACCGGTTTCATTCTCGACGCTACGCCTTTCGGCACGGTGATGTAGGTTTCGCGCTTGAAGCCGGCGCGCACTTCGCCCTTCGAACCTTTCCACACTTCAAGCGAGGCTAACGTATGGTTGCGCGGGTAGAGTTTCAATGTATCGAAATTGCGGAAGCCCCAGTTCAGCAGTTTCAGGCTTTCCTGTGCGCGCATCTGGTCGGATGACGTGCCCATCACCACAGTCAGCATCCGGCGCTCGCCGGTGCCGGCGGTGCGCTTGGCCGAGGCGATCAGGCAGTAGCCGGCGCCTTCAGTGTGGCCGGTTTTCAAGCCATCGACGGTCGGGTCGAGCCACAGCAGGCGGTTGCGGTTCGGCTGCTTGATGTTGTTGTAGGTGAATTCCTTGGTCGAATACATCTTGTAAAACTCTGGGTGGTCGGCGATCAGGTGGGCCGACAGCAGCGACAGATCGTACGCGGTCGAATAGTTGTCCTTGTGCGGCAAGCCGTGCGGATTGGCGAAGCGGGTCGCATTCATTCCCATCCGAGCCGCTTCCCGGTTCATCAGCACCACGAATGCTTCTTCGCTGCCGGAAACGGCCTCGGCCAGCGCGACTGCGGCATCGTTGCCGGACTGCACGATCAGACCGAGCAGCAAATCGTTGATCTTGACCGGCGTTTTCGGATCGATGAACATTTTCGAACTGCTGCGATCCACTTTCCATGCCTTTTCCGACACGCTGACGGTCTGGTCCAGATCGAGCTTCTTGTCGCGGATGGCGCCGAACACGATGTAAGCCGTCATCAGCTTGGTCAGGGAAGCTGGTTCGACTCGCGCGTGCGGATCGAGCGAAGCCAGCATTTGGCCGCTGTTCAAATCGAGCAGCAGCCAGGATTTTGCGGCGACTGCCGGCGCCTGCGGCATTTGCGCCTGCGCGCATGACATGAACAGGAAAAGGGCGACAGCTAAAGCGTAGAGTTTTTTCATTGTCTTTAATAGTGTCGGAACGGCCAGGCCGGATCCGGGTTGCATAAGGAAAAATCAGGCGCGCCAGGTATCGGTCACAATTTGCCGCAGATGGTGCAGCTTGCGGTTGAACAGGTGGTCGCAGCCGGGAACGACGATGACCGGGATATCCTGTGGCCGCGCCCAGTCGAGCACGTCTTTCAGTAGGATGGTGTCATCCATGTCGCCCTGCACCAGAATGGTATTGGACGGAACCGGCGGCGGCGACCATTTGCCGGCAGTGGCGCTGACCAGAATCAGCCGTTCTACCGGTTCGCCCTGCGCCGTCAGCCGCTGCTGCAGGCTGGCCTGGACGAAGGTGCCGAACGAAAACCCGCCGAGCACGACCGGCAAGCCCGGATACTGCTGTTTCATGTATGTCAGCAGCAGAGCCATGTCGTCGGTTTCGCCGCGTCCCTGATCATGCTGCCCTTGCGTCTGGCCGACGCCACGGAAATTCATCCGCGCAACAGCAAAGCCGACACCGATGAAGGCGCGGCCAAGCGTGGCCACTACCTTGTTGTCCATCGTGCCGCCATACAGCGGATGCGGGTGAGCGATAAGCGCAATGCCGCGCGGGGCGCTTTCAGGCAAATCAAGCGCGCATTCGATCTGTCCGGCAGCGCCAGCAAGGAAAAAAATTTGGGTATGACGGTTCATGCGTCGTTCTTATGTTGGAAAACCCTGCGGCGGAACCGGCAGGTGATTTTGGCCGTAAAATATACTGGGCGGTGTATTTATGAACAGCCCCGGAAATTCCGGCGGAACCAAGTATTTTTTAATATACTCCAGCAAAAATGATCAAATCACGAGTTTCTTGACGATCTTTCCGCCGAGCAGATGCTGATCGACGATGCGATCGATGTCATCGTTATCCTCGTAACGGTACCAGACACCTTGCGGATAGACCACCACTACCGGTCCGTTGCTGCACAGCCCGAGGCAGTCGGTCTGGTTAATACGAATTTTTTCGTCGCCTTTCAGCCTCAGATCCTGGATGCGTTTTTTCGCATGCTTCTGCGCCTTTTTTGACAGCTTGTTCAGGCAGCATTTGCCACTGTCGCGCCTGTTTGCACAAAAAAACAAATGATGCCCGGTTGCCGTTTTCTTGCTCATGAAGAACCTCCCGCAAAAAGGTGCTGCCTCTCCAGATAGCTATGATACACCGCCGCATTATCGCCGAAAAACTGACATGCGTCCGAATACCGGATTCAGTGTTGCCATGGAAGCGTTCGTTCTGGTTTTTGCACTTTCTTAATCGTTGTTGCCGGATTCGGATGATGCCGGATGGTGCAACCGCTGCAGCAAGAAATACAGCGCAACGAACGGCCAGCAAAGGGCGAAGAATTGCGCTGTGCCGTTGAAATTCAGGAACTTGCCCTGCGACCAGGCTTGCAGCGTGACGATGAAATAATGGTTGGCGGGCGTCAGGTTGACCATCATCAGGCACAGCAGCAGAGAAAATGCCGATAGCCGGCGCTGCACGATGGCTGGAGCAAAGGACAGTCCGGCCACCATCAGTACGCCGATCAGCAGGCCGCCAAATGCGCCCGGCGTCAGCCAGACGAAGGCGTTTTCCGGCGTGAAAAACAGTGCGCAGGCAAGCGACTTGACCCCGATGGCCAAAGCCAGCAGGCAGCCTGTCAGCATTGTCCGAGGCGCGCTGCGGCGCAGCAGACACAGCAGTGCGAGCAAGGCGCCGGTCAACCCGCTGGCAGTGATGATGGTTTCGAGCAGCCAGTAATGCCAGATGTGCGTGATGTGCAGATGGATGCTGTGCATCAGCAAGGCCCCCAGGTCGATCGGTTCGGATAGCCAGGCGGACAGCCAGACGGATATTCCAGGCAGCACCTGGCCATGACCGAACAGCCACGATTGCGGATAAATCTGCGCCAGCGGCCACAGCGCTAGCAGGATCATCGCGCGGCTAGAATCATGGCGGAACCAGCGCTTGCCCAGGAGATGGAACCGGCCTTGATCGACAAAGCTGGGCGCAAGCAGCATGCCGGTGGCTGCGCCGATGGCCGCGCCGGTGATGTTGGTCAGCAAATCGAGATTCGATGGCACGCGGCTTGGCAGATAGGTCTGCACCGCTTCCATCAGCGTCGATAGCGCGGCGCAGCCCGCGATCGAAATCAGCGCCGCGCGCACGCCTTTTTGCAGCGGATGCAGCGCAAAGACCGCCAGCAGGCCGAGCGGCAGATAGGCGGCGACATTGGTCAGC
>JAGSYW010000152.1 GCA_018262475.1 Burkholderiaceae bacterium
CAAGTAAAAGTAATCAAGTATGCCCCTGTCTTTCCTGACCAAGATTTTTGGCAGCCGCAACCAGCGCCTGCTCAAGCAATACGGGAAAATCGTGCGCGCAATCAATGCGCTCGAGTCCCGGTTCGAGAAAATGTCCGACGCCGAACTGAAGGCGATGACGCCTGCGTTCAAGGATCGGCTGGCAAAAGGCGAATCGCTCGACAGCATTCTGCCGGAAGCGTTTGCCGTCTGCCGCGAAGCCAGCAAGCGCGTGTTGAAGATGCGCCCGTTCGACGTGCAGCTGATCGGCGGCATCACGCTGCATCAGGGCAAGATTGCCGAGATGGGCACAGGCGAAGGCAAGACGCTAGTGGCCACGCTGCCGACCTACCTGAATGCGCTGACCGGCAAGGGTGTGCATGTGGTCACGGTCAACGATTACCTCGCGCAGCGCGATGCCGAATGGATGGGCCGGCTGTATAACTGGCTTGGCCTCTCGACCGGCATTAACCTGACCACGATGGAGCACGATGAGAAGCAGGCAGCCTATGCCGCCGACATCACCTACGGCACCAACAACGAGTTCGGCTTTGACTACCTGCGCGACAACATGGTGTACGACCCGTCGGAGCGGGTGCAACGCGGGCTGAATTTCGCGATTGTTGATGAAGTCGACTCGATCCTGATCGACGAGGCGCGCACGCCGCTGATCATTTCTGGCCAGGCAGAGAACAACACCGAGCTGTACTACAAAATGAATCAGGTGCCGAAACTGCTGACCGAGCAGATCGGCGAAGAAACGCCGGATGGCAAGGGCAAGGTCGAAGTCCCGGGCGATTACGTCAAGGATGAAAAGGCGCATCAGGTGCTGCTGACCGAAGCCGGCCACGAAAAGGCAGAACAGATTCTGATGCAGATGGGTCTGCTCCCGGAAGGCGCATCGTTGTACGACGCCGCCAACATTACGCTGGTGCATCACCTGTATGCCGCGTTGCGTGCGAACACGCTGTTCCACAAGGATCAGCACTACGTGGTGCAAAACGATGAAATCATCATTGTCGATGAATTCACCGGCCGCCTGATGAGCGGCCGCCGCTGGTCCGATGGCTTGCACCAGGCGGTCGAAGCGAAGGAAGGCGTCACCATCCAGAACGAGAACCAGACGCTGGCGTCGATCACGTTCCAGAACTATTTCCGCATGTACGCCAAGCTCGGCGGCATGACCGGCACGGCCGATACCGAAGCGTACGAATTCCAGGAAATCTACGGGCTGGAAACGGTGGTGATTCCGCACAACCGCCCGAACCAGCGCGCCGACCGGCAGGATCAGGTGTATCGCTCCGCCGACGAAAAATATGGTGCGATGCTGCGTGACATCAAGGATTGCTACGAGCGCGGCCAGCCGGTGCTAGTCGGCACGACCTCGATCGAGAATTCCGAAATGCTGTCGGAAATGCTGACCAAGGCCAAGCTGCCACACAACGTGCTCAACGCCAAGCAGCATGAGCGCGAAGCGGAAATCGTCGCGCAGGCAGGCCGGCCGAAAATGATCACGATTGCCACCAACATGGCCGGCCGCGGCACCGACATCGTGCTCGGCGGCAACGTAGAAAAACAAATTCAGTTCATCGAGGCGGATGAATCGCTGTCGGACGAGGAAAAACAGGCGCAAGCGCAAAAGCTGCGTAGCGAATGGCAATCGCTGCACGACCATGTGGTCACCGCCGGCGGCCTGTGCATCGTCGGCACCGAACGGCATGAATCGCGCCGTATCGACAACCAGTTGCGTGGCCGCTCCGGCCGTCAGGGCGACCCTGGCGCATCGCGCTTCTACCTGTCGCTCGACGATCCGCTGTTGCGCATCTTCGCCGGCGACCGCGTGCGCGCCATCATGGACAAGCTGAAAATGCCTGAGGGCGAACCGATCGAAGCCGGCATCGTTTCGCGCTCGATTGAATCGGCGCAGCGCAAGGTCGAGGGCCGCAACTTCGATATCCGCAAGCAACTGCTCGAATACGACGATGTCGCGAACGAACAGCGTCAGGTGATGTACCAGCAGCGCAACGAACTGCTCGATGCGCAAGGAACGTCCGCCCTGATCGCTTCGCTACGGCATGGCGTATTCACCGACATTTTCCGCAGCTACGTGCCCGAGCATTCGGTCGAGGAGCAGTGGGACATCGCGTCGCTGGAAGCCGAACTGAAGAATGAATGGCAACTCGAGGTGCAACTGTCGGCCATGCTCGAACAGGAAAAGAACCTGACCGAGGAAGACTTGCTGGCGCGCATCCTGCAGGTTGCTGACGAGGTCTACAATGCCAAAATCGCGCTGGTCGGCCCCGAAGCGTTCGAAGGGTTCGAGCGCAGCGTGATGCTGCAAAGCATGGACAGCCACTGGCGCGAACATCTGGCAGCACTGGATCATCTGCGTCAGGGCATTCACCTGCGCAGCTATGGCCAGAAAAATCCGAAACAGGAATACAAGCGCGAGGCATTCGAACTGTTCGGCCAGATGCTGGAGCAGATCAAGCACGAAGTCACCCGCATCGTGATGCTGGTGCGCATTCAGTCGCAGGAGGAAATCGAGGCGGCGGAAGCACAGTTGGCGCAACCGCGCGTGGTCAACGTCAATTATCAACATGGCGGCTTCGGCGAAGATGCCACGCCGGAAGAACTGCTGGCACCGAAAGCGATTGGCGGCGAATCAAAGCAAAATCCGCACGCCAACGCAATGCCGAAAGTCGGACGCAACGACCCCTGTCCATGTGGCAGCGGCAAGAAATTCAAGCAATGCCACGGCAAGCTGAAATAATTTGCACTGCATGAAAAAAGGGCGGCTCAACCGCCCTTTTTTCATGCCCGCTTACCGATTACAATACCTGCTCCGCATTCCACCTACGAGAGAATTCCCATGGCCGTCAACCTTCCGCTTCCCGTCGCATCCGACCTAAAACCCGTCGCCGGCATCGAACTCGGTTATGCCGAAGCGGCCATCCGCAAGCAAAACCGCAAGGATTTGCTGGTGATGAAACTGGCCCCGACCGCAACCGTTGCCGGCGTGTTCACCAAGAACCGCTTCTGCGCCGCGCCGGTGCAGGTGTGCAAGGCGCATCTGGAAGACGTGACCAAAACCGGGTTGCCGATCCGCGCGCTGCTAGTCAACACCGGCAACGCCAATGCCGGCACCGGCGACGCCGGCCTGCTGGCGGCGAACCGCTGCTGCGTCACGCTGTCTGACCTGCTCGAATGCGCGCCATCACAAATCCTGCCGTTCTCTACCGGTGTGATTCTGGAGCCGCTGCCAGTCGAACGGATTGAGGCCGGGCTACCGGCGGCGCTGGAAAATCTGAAGGAAGACAACTGGCACAACGCGGCCGAAGCGATCATGACCACCGACACGCAGCCGAAAGCGGCCTCGCGCACGGTCATGATCCGCGGCAAGAAAATCACCATCACCGGCATCAGCAAGGGCGCCGGCATGATCAAGCCGAACATGGCGACCATGCTCGGC
>JAGSYW010000009.1 GCA_018262475.1 Burkholderiaceae bacterium
TTCCGCCATCACGGTCATGTTGCCGGAATCGTCGATAATCCGGCGCAATCCTTCCCGCATCATCGCGTGGTCATCGGCAATCACTACCTTGAGCATCTTATCCAATCAGTGCAAATTTTGATCTAGCGTGATGGTCAATCTTACGGTTGTCCCATGTCCCGGCGTGCTCACAAACTCGATGGCCCCGCCCAGCATGGTGGTTCGCTCGCGCATGCCTGCCAGACCAGTAGATCGTGACTTGCGTTGCTGCGCCGGATCGAAGCCGATGCCATTATCCATGATTTCCATAACCAAATTGCCACTTTGCTGCGTCAGCGTCACTTCGACACAACTGGCTTGGGCGTAGCGCGCAACATTGGTCAACGCTTCTTGCAGGATGCGGAACACGCCGGTCGAGCGCTCATCTGGCAAATTGAATCCCTCCTGCATGCGATTATCGAGCCTGCATTCGATGCCGGTATTGGCGCGGAAATTCTCAATTTGCCACTGAACCGCCATGATGAACCCCATGTCCAGCGTGGCCGGACGCAAGTTGGTCGAAATGTTTCTGACCACCGAGAGGATGTGTTCGACAGACTCCTTCATCCGCTCAACCGCATCGGCTATCTGCTCCGGCTGCCTGCTGACAAGTTTCGGCAACAGGGCCAGATTCATGCGCAACCACGACAGACGCTGGCCCAAATCATCATGGATTTCACGCGCAATTCTCCTGGCCTCTTCTTCCTTGGCCATGATCAGGCTGGTGGTGAGCGCACGGATGGTTTCCTCGTCTTCTTTTTGCTTGCTGATATCGCGAGAAATCGACACATACCGCGTCATCATGCCTTTGTCATCGTAGATCGCATGCAAACTCAACCACGTAATCGAACGCCCCCCGTTCTTGCGTACGCGGATAAACTCGCCCTGCCAGCGCCCGGTGCTGAAAAATTCTTTCTGCATCGCCGCATAAAATTCCGGACTGTACTGTTCCGGGCGCAGTATGTCAGGCCCCTGCCCGATCACTTCATCGCGCGCATAACCTGTTACAGACGTAAACGCCGGATTCACGTCTACAACCTTAGACGTATGATTCTTCGGATCTATGTCAAACACCATCATCGCATCGCTGCTGTTCTGGTACACCAGCGCAGCCAGGCGCAGCTCCTCTTCGGTTGCTTTCTGTTCGGTGATGTCGCGAAAAATGGATACGTATTTGCACATCCTACCTTTTTCATCGAAGATGGCCGAGATAATCAGCCACCCCAAACGGGTCGCACCATTTTTGCACAACGCATAGTATTCCCCCTGCCAGCCACCTGCCTCTCTGACAGAACTTTCCATTGATTCAAAAAATGCCTGATCATGCTTGTCTGAACGCAACAGCTTTGTATTCTTGCCGATGATTTCATCTGGAGCGTAACCAATCAGTGAGGTAAATGCCGGATTGATATCAGCCACAACCGACTCTCTGCTCGCTGCATCGATGTCTGCGATCAGCATCACTTCGCTACTGTTTTGAAACATCAGTGCTGACTGGGTCAGTTTTTCTTCCGCCTGCTTGCGCGCAGTAATGTCGATGGCCGATCCGATCAGCCCCAGGAATTCGCCCTCATCGTTGAAACGGGGAAGCGCTGCGCTCATCAGCCAGCGGTACTGACCATCATGACTGCGCACCCGATATTCCGAGTTGAACGGTTCGCGCCTTTCGTGCGCGGCGCTACGTATCGCCTCGTACTCGTTGGCATCATCCGGATGGATGCAGGTTTTCCATCGGCGGTTGAAATCGTCGAGGTTGATGGCCCCGACGAAATCGAGCCAGCCGCGATTCACCCACAGTCGCTTGCGATTGGCATCGGACATCCAGATCATCGCCGGAGCCGCATCGGCCATCAAACGGAACCGGCTTTCACTTTCCTTCAGGTCAGCCGTCAGCTGATGTGCCTGTTCCTGCGCATGCGCCCGACCGGTACCCAGTAGCCATGTCAAGATCGCCAGCAGCACGCTCAACGCCAAACCTATGCCGAGGATCAGATGCGGCTTGACGTTGTTTAGCCTGGCCTCGAACGCCGGAATCGAGTGCATCACCAGCGTCCAGGTGCTGCCACCAAATTCGACTTTCCGGATGATCCTGAAACCGAGCACCCCTTCCTCATGGGAACCGGACGGCAGGTCGGTTGAGTCGAACAGACGGGTTTTATCCGAGATTTCGCCGTCGTATATTTCGACACCGAGATTGGCGGTAATTTCGTCCGCCATGCCCGTCATCGCATCGTTCATGTATAGCGGCGCAAAAACCCAGCCGGTGACATTCGTTCTCCGTTCCTCCACGGTTTCATGCGGCACGCCATTGCGGTAAATTGGCAGGAACATCAGGATGCGGGCACCATTTTCAACTGTCGTTCGCCCCTGCAAATCGACCTTGCCGGTCAGGGCAATCGCATTGCTGTCGCGCGCCTTTTCCATCACAGCCCTGCGTTCTGGATCGCTGAATTGGTCGTAACCGAGTACGTTAACCTTCGGCTCCTGCTTCACCTGCTCATGCTGCGCGACCACGGCAAACACCGGCCGTCGCCCCTCCGGCCGGATGACATAATCCAGCAAGCCTTGCCGCCGCATCTCGGCCACATGCTGCGCCAGGCGTTCCGCCGGCACCAGCATCGTCAATCCGACGTAGTGCACGCCGCGATACAGCTGTCGGTCATTTATTGCCGCGATAAATGCCTTGAGTTCATGCCGTTCGACCTTATCGCTCCCCTCATACAGGGCCTGCACGCTGTGCAATGCCTGGCCGTAATGACTGATGCGCTCCTTGATATGGTTCTCAATCCGAACGACGCGGAAATCAAACTCCGCCTTCAATTCCGCGATAGCTGCCTGGCGCGCATTTACCCAGAGCCAGGTTGTAAAGAGCAAACCCAGCGACAAGACAAGCGCCGCCAAACCCCAAGGATGTAGGCCAAACCTATTCATCTGCTTTTGAGTTTCCCCCCCATCTGAAACCTTATTCAATTTGCTCATAAATCATGGCCGTTAGATATAGTGTGAATGACATCACAACAAGATGATGCCATTCTAATTGACAGCGGATCGAGTTCAAGAACCAATCAATCTGATGTGTATCAACCGCAAAAGTAGAGCCATTGTCCATCATGCCCCCAATTGAATGGCGCTCAAATCCCCTAACAAAGTCACACCACCAGCGCCGAAGTCGTAACATCTCTAACCGAAAAAAAACCCCGCAATCTGAAAAATGCGGGGTTTTCCGTTCGGCAAACGGGGGACGGAATGTGCCCAGTTTCCTTTCTTGTACTTTAGCGGCACCTACTGGCTTTTCAGCCCGCAGGGCGAGAGGCTCAATACTCCATGAAAATGCGCTGCAACTCTTTGGAGTCATTCGTTGACGTCAAAGCAACCGACGCCAAAATGCGTGCTTTCTGCGGGTTCAGGTCGTGCGCAACAACCCAGTCATACTTGTCATCCGGCTGTTCAGCGTTACGCAGAACAAAACCACCGGCGTTAACGTGTGAAGAGCGGATGATCTGGATCCCCTTGCCGCGAAGCGCTCTCAAAACCGGCACCAGCGTTCCGCTTACGGAGCCATTACCAGGACCGGCATGAATGATAGCTTTTGCGCCAGCATTGGCGAATGCGCGGTAGGCAGTATCGTTGACATTACCGCCAGCGTAGGCAATTTCAACCAATGGCAAGGAATCGATTTTATCAATATCAAATTCGGAATTCACCGTATGGCGCTTGTCGAGACGGCGGAACCAGTAGTTTTGGCCTTCGACCACCATGCCAAGCGCGCCCCAGGGACTCTTGAATGCCTCAACCTTGATATTGATGGCTTTCGTGACATCACGACCGCTGTTGATCTCATCATTCATGACTACCATAACACCGCGGCCTTGTGCGTCCTTGCTGCCAGCTACCTTCACGGCGTTATACAGATTGAGCATGCCATCCGCTGACATTGCCGTGCCAGGTCGCATCGATGCGACCACCACGATGGGCTTCTTGCTCTTGATTACAAGGTTCAGGAAATAGGCCGTTTCTTCAGCTGTGTCTGTGCCGTGTGTAACCACAACACCGTCAACGTCGCTACGCTTGAGAAGCGCCGAAATGCGCTTGCCTAGTGTGATGAGATTGTCGTTCTTAAAACTTTCAGACGCGACCTGGAATACCTGTTCCCCGCGAACATTTGCTACATTTGCCAGTTGCGGAATACCTGCGATCAATTTGTCGACCGGAACTTTGGCTGCCTGATATGTGGCACTGTTGGTGACATCTGCTCCCGCACCAGCGATGGTGCCGCCGGTAGCGAGTATGACAACATTCGGTTTGGTCTGAGCGACAGACGCCCCGCTCACAGCCAAAGCCGCTGCAATGCTTACTAAGCAACGTATTACAAATTTGGCAAGATTCATATGCATCCTATAAGTTTCCTATGAGTGGTTAAGGGTGATATCACACGGTGTATAACAAAATAACGAGGACCCGAAAAGCCGATGGCAGGCCGTCCGGCTTCATCAGGCTTCGGTCGAATCATCAGGAACTGGCAGCGCTTCATCCACCTCGGCTAACGCATAGTCCACCGGTTCAATAGCGCCCTCCCATTTCGCAACCACTGCCGTTGCGATCGCATTGCCCAAGACATTGGTTGCTGAACGGCCCATATCTGCAAAATGGTCGATACCGAACAGCAGCAACAGCCCAGCTTCGGGAAGGTTAAACATCGGAAGGACGGCTGCAATAACGACAAAAGAGGCACGGGGAACGCCAGCAATCCCCTTGCTGGAAACCATCAGAACCAGCAGCATGATGAACTGGTCACCAAGGGAAAGCGGTATGTTGTAAGCCTGGGCAATAAAAAGGGCGGCAAAAGTCGTAAACATCATTGAGCCATCCAGATTGAATGAATAGCCCAGCGGCAATACAAAGCCAGTGACACGATCTTTAACGCCAAATTTCTCCAGCTGCTCCATAAGCTTGGGGTAGGCAGCTTCGCTGGTGGCGGTCGAAAATGCCAGCAGCATGGGGGCTCGCACCAGCCTGAGCAAAGAAAAAACGTCTTTCCCCATGACAAAAAAGCCTGCGAATATCAGCACACACCACAAAACCACCAGCGCAAAATAAAAACACAGGAGGAATTTGCCGAATGTAATAACTATGCCAATACCCTGAAGCGTGATGGCTCCGGCGACAGCGGAAAAAACGCCGATAGGCGCAAAACGCATGACGTAATCGGTGACACGAAGCATCGTATACATAACGTCGTTCATGACCGCGACGAGGGTTCGCGCCGCCTTATTATGAATATGGCCAAGAGCCAGGCCAAAGAAAATGGCAAAAACGAGAATCTGCAGGATTTCGTTTGCGGCCAATGATTCAAAAATGCTTTTCGGGAAAATGTGAGTGACAAAATCCTTGATGTTGAGCGCACTAGTCTTTAGGTTGGTTGCTGCACCAACATCTGGCAACGGAACATTGAGTGATGCTCCCGGCTGAAACAGGTTCGCCAACACGAGGCCGATGAGCAAAGAGCAGAATGATGCTCCAAGGAACCAGCCCAAAGCCCTGCCCCCGATACGTCCAACGGTGCTGCCATCGCCCATGCCCGCAAGACCGACTATCAAGGTGGACAAAACCAGCGGCGCAATAATCATCTTGATCAAGCGCAAGAAAATGTTGGTAACCAGACTGAAGTAGGAAGCGAGTTCTTTCGCGAACTCAGCTGTCGGCGCGAAGGTATTGCACAAGAAACCGACAACGATGCCGAGGATCATGGCGACAACAATCATTGTCGCTAATCGATTCATTTTCATTTGAGTGGTATATCCCTGGAAAAATATTCAGTGCTCACTAGCCTTGATGCAGAAAAATTGAGCAGAGATACACTCTGAATGCCCAGCCATTACCACAAAGCAAGGTTTTTTAAAAGGCGACATTTTAATGGCATTTCGCTATTTTCAGCCAGAAACATGAGCCAAATCTTTCCAAATGCGTCTTTTCCCTTAAAAAAGGCACTAATCGAAACGACTGAAAGAATCATGCAAACAGGTTGATTCATCAGAAAATCCGAGAGCATCGGTTTGAATCAACGCATCCTGTTAATAAAATCAAGGAATAACCATTTCCCGCTGCTCCCAACAGGAACCGGGGTAGTCCAATCGTGACTTGGGCAAAGTGTTGCATGAATGCCTGTTCTTCCCATTTGCTTGCGCAATATCACAACATAAAACCCAGAACTGGCTCACGATAGACTGTAATCAACACCAATTCGTGTTTAAATGCAGCAAACGGTTGTCGTTTTGACACTTGATACCTGCTTCAGTCCGAATAAACACGGGTTGTTCGTCATGTGAGGCGCAAATGGGAATACTCGACCGGCTGATGATGCCGTTTCGCCGCCAGCCTGCCACCAGCATTCCTCTCGGCATTCCCGGTCTGCCACCAGATGCCGGGCTTTGCCCAGCAGGCTCACTATCCGTGCTGCTGGTGCGTGAACCGAAATCGGCCAAGCAGACCGCTCTGGCCACCGCCCTGCAATTCCTCCAGACAATGCCAACCGTCATTGCAGCCGCCAGCCCGGCGTATATGGATCGTGTTGCGCGCTTTGCCTGCGGCATGGAGGGAGTTTTCCTGCAACTTTCA
Organism: Burkholderiaceae bacterium; assembly: GCA_018262475.1. Taxonomy (GTDB): domain Bacteria; phylum Pseudomonadota; class Gammaproteobacteria; order Burkholderiales; family Burkholderiaceae_D; genus QZKY01. The sequence goes on from JAGSYW010000009.1 coordinate 6,634, forward strand.
AGCACTTGCCAGCAAGCAATTACCGAACGCGGCATGATGCGCTTCTTCAACGAAGTGGATGCATGCGGCACAACGGAAAAGCACGCGCTGCTGGTGCGCGACGGCCAAATGCTGTTCGACTGGCGCAATCATGAAACGCTGTTCGAGCAATGGCGCGCATGGAAACACTGGGCTGAAACAAGGCAGGCGCCAGTGCTGGTGATAATCGAGGATATCAATGGCGCGCATGGGATGCTGCCGCTGTTGCACGGCCTGGGCAACCTGCTGCCCAACATGGCGCTGCTGGACGCTACCGGCAATACTGGCTTTCTGACATTGGAACGATGGGCCGGGCAAGATGAGGCCGATCAGCGCCAATTCGGTCTGACGCGTCTTCCGGATGAAGATACGCTGATAGCCGACGGCTCCGAAATCAGCCGCGACCGGCAACTAATCCTTGACGCGCCGGATCAGCGGCTGGTCATTGCAACAACTGCCACGCTCGAAGGCTCATCTGGCGTGCCGGATGGCTGGACCGTCGTGAGCAACCTGGCTGAAATGGAAGCGGCCTGTACCAGCCTGGTCGCAGCCACGCTGCTGCTGCATACCGACGGCGATGGCGATTTTGATGATGTTTCGCGCTTCATTTATACGATGCGCAAAGCGCGCCCGCATACGCTGAAGATCATTGTGCGCGAAACGCGCAACAAACTCCGATACAGCAATGAACTGGCGTTTCTGCGCCTTGGCGCGAACCGGGTGGTATATCGCGAAGTATCGTTCTCGCGGCTACTACAACTGCTCGACGAGATCGCGGATCAGGCATTCAACCGGCCACTAATCGACGATTATGCGCTAGCAATGAAAGCCATCGCGCCAAACCGCGTCTGCGGCTATCTCCCCCCCACGGCATTCTGCGACGAAGTCGAGGCCATGCTGGCACGTTCTGAACACATTCATCTGATGCACTGCCTGGTAAGGCTGCCATTGCTGTCGCGCGTACCCCATCTGGTTGCGTTGCAGGCCTGCCGCGTGCAGCGACCGGGCGATGTATTCACTGCCGACCACGGCAACCTTTACCTGTTCGTGTATGCTTGCCGCGAGCAGGACCTGGCTCAGATTCTCGGCCGGCTGTTTACATTGCCGATTACAGAACTCTTCTCGGCGCAAATCATCAAGCCGACCAACAATCTCATCCTCAGCGTACTGCAGCGCCTGCGACGCATCAACGATGCTGAAGCCCTGCAGGATTATTCGCTCCTGATCCCAGCAAAACCCGCTTCGAACGGTCAGGCCGCACCTGCCATTACCACGCAACCCGCGTTGAAAACTGCGGCCGATATCCTGCCACTGTCAGCCGATGCTGACGATGAAAATCAAACTGCCACGGCCAGCCACAGAATCGTGCGCCCTGCGCCATTGCCGCACCGCGCTGACAGCAATAGCGGTTACGAAAGCAAGAGGAGTATATGACATGGGATTCCGTCTTTTGCTGGCCATTCTGCTAGGCGTACTGCTGGCCTGGCCGATTTACCGATTGGCGACATGCCGCTGCTGGCGCAGGATGTTCTATCGCCAGAATCTGCAATGCGTGAAACCGTATCAACCGCGGCTGGAAGACCATCCGCCAGCCAGTCACGACAGGGGATGAGCATGTTCACGGTTGCCATCATTTCAGCTGCCGGCGGAAGCGGAAGAAGCACGCTCGCAGCCAACCTCGCCTCGCTGCTGGCCCAACGCGGGATGCCACCGTTCGCACTAGAATTCGACCCGCAGAACCTGCTGGCAACACTGCTTGGCAGCGAGGCGCCCCCTGACGACGGTTTGCTGACCGACTTCATGGGCAACAAACCATTTGGCGCCAGTGCATTATGCAATTCGGATAATGTCGGCTTCCTGCCTTTTGGCCATGCAAACAAACAGGACGCGGCCGGATTTGAACAGCAGCTCCGTTCAACGCCAGGATGGCTGCGCAATTGCCTGGCGCAAATCGATTTTGCCGATGACACGATACTCCTGATCGATACTCCGCGCCTGCCGTCGATCCATGCCTGTCAGGCTGTCGAGGCGGCCGATCTGGTGCTGTCAGTGCTGATGCCAGACGTTCGCTCCATGACTTTGCTGCCAGCTGCGCAGGCTACAGCACTGACTGACTGCGGCCGCCAGAAGCCGCTGCTGCATGTGATCAATGCCCTCGACAGCACCCGCGAACACCATAACCGGCTGGCGGCTGAACTGCGGGCTCGGCTACGGCAGGATCTCGTGCCTGAAATCGTGCATCGCGACACGGCGATTGCGCAAGCGCTAGCCAATTCCGTCAGCGTGATCGACGCCAGCCCGGATTCGCTAGTCGTGCATGACATGAACGGCGTAGTCAACGCATTGCTGGCGCGGCGCGCAGCCGCCAGCGGAAAGGCTTGCCAATGTCACGCATAAAACAATGGTTGGCAAGGCAATGGGGCGTTGACGACCCGGACAACCCGCGGCTGTGGCTGAAAAGACTATTCTGGCTACAGCTGGAAACGGCGCCAGCTGAGGCCAAGCCTACCTGGCGCCGGGTGCTGACATGGCCACTGACCATCATCGGCGTAGCGCTTTCGGCAAGCATCTGGGTTTTGCAGAAAGCTGGCCACGCGTTGCGCCGACTACTGCCGTCAGTCGATCATGCGGCATTGGGGCGACGCATGATCGCGTGGACAGATTCGCCGATTTTCCGTTTCGCGCCGATACGCTCGGCGCTGCTGCTAGCTGCCATCGTCGTCTTCGTGATTGCCGCCACCACACCATTCGACTGGCCCGGACAGGCGCTGTTCGCGCTGTTGCTGTGGTGCTGCGCAATGTTTGCGCGCCAGATTGTCGGCAACATGACCAACCTGATCATGGTGCTGCTGTCGCTGCTGGCGACCTTACGCTACGCCTGGTGGCGGGTCACGCAAACGATCCCGGAGGGCACAGGCTGGGAGTTCATTCTCGGCATTGTGCTGCTGGCCGCAGAAGCCTATTGCTGGCTCATCCTCATTTTTGGCTACCTGCAAACGGCCTGGCCACTGAAACGCGCACCCGCAGCACTGCCGTCGGACATGGCCGCATGGCCGACGGTCGATGTGTTCATCCCGACCTATAACGAGCCGCTTGCCGTGCTCAAGCCGACCGTGCTGGCGGCGCTGGCGCTCGACTGGCCGCGCGACAAACTCAATGTGTATGTGCTTGATGACGGGCGGCGCGAAGAATGCCGGCAATTCGCAGCAGCAGCCGGCGCGCACTACATCACGCGCCCGAACAACGCGCATGCCAAAGCCGGCAACCTGAACCATGCGCTAGCGCAGACGCAAGGCGAGTTCGTTACGGTATTCGACTGCGACCATCTGCCAACCCGCTCATTCCTGAAAACAACGATGGGCTGGTTCCTGAAGGATCCGCGCTGCGCAATCCTGCAAACGCCGCATCATTTTTTTTCGCCCGATCCTTTCGAGCGCAACCTGAATACCTTCCGCCGCGTGCCAAACGAAGGCAACCTGTTCTATGGCCTGATTCAGGACGGCAACGACTTCTGGAATGCCACTTTCTTCTGCGGCTCGTGCGCCGTGCTGCGCCGCAAGGCGCTGGACGATATCGGCGGGGTGGCGATCGAAACCGTAACCGAGGATGCGCACACCGCGCTGAAGATGCACCGCCTGGGCTACACCTCAGCCTACATCAACATCACACAGGCAGCCGGTTTGGCAACCGAGAGCCTGTCCGGCCATGTCGGGCAACGCATCCGCTGGGCGCGCGGCATGGCGCAGATATTCCGCATCGACAATCCGTTCCTCGGACGGGGGCTCGATTTCTTCCAGCGAATCTGCTACGGCAACGCGATGCTGCACTTCTTCTACGGCATTCCGCGGCTGATCTTCCTGCTCGCGCCGATGGCTTTCCTGTATTTCGAAATCCACATCTTCCATGCCGCCGCCAGCATGGTTGCACTGTACGCGCTGCCGCACATCTTGCTGGCGAACCTGACAAATGCCCATATCCAAGGCAAGCACCGCCATTCGTTCTGGTCCGAAATCTATGAAACCGTGCTCGCCTGGTACATCATGCTGCCAACCACGGTGGCCTTTATCAACCCCAAAGCCGGCAAGTTCAATGTCACCACCAAGGGCGGCACCGTCGAACAGGCTTATTTCGACTGGACCATTTCAAAGCCATATATCGCACTAGTCTGCGTCAATCTGATCGGGCTGGCGCTCGGCCTGGTGCGGCTGTTTTTCTGGAACCCGCATGAAACCGGCACGGTCGTGCTGAACCTTGCCTGGACCAGCCTGAACCTGGTAATTCTCGGCGCCGCGATCGGCGTAGCCACCGAAAGCCGTCAGGTGCGCATCGCGCACCGTGTTTCGACCAGGCTGAAAGCCGCGTTGCATTTTGCCGACGGCAACAGCGCCATCTGTCACACCGAGGACTATTCGATGAGCGGTCTTGGCCTTCAACTCGAACGCGGACGGCGTCTGCCAGCTGGCGAAAAGCTCTTGGTCTCGCTGTGGGACGGCTTGCAGGAACATGTTTTTCCGGCGCGGGTGATCGTCTGCCGGGGCAAACGGATGGGCGTGCAGTTCGAGTCTTTATCGCTGGCACAGGAGTCGGAACTGATTCAATGCACGTTCGCCCGGGCCGATGCCTGGGCCAACTGGAAAAGCCGGCATGACGGCGACCATCCGCTGCATGGCCTACGTGAAATCGTTGATGCCGGCATCAACGGTTATGCGACGCTGATGCGTCACATGATTGCTACGTACCAAAACCGGAAAAAACAGTCTGCAGGCAGCACGCCGGGACGAAAAGCTATCTGAACTGAAAACTTGGTCAACTGGGGGAATGATGATGTCACGCCTGATTAAATCTTTCATGCTGCTGGCAGCCCTGTGGCTCGCTCCTGGCCTGCATTCGCTGGCCGCACCGGACAGCGCGAATGCGGTTCGCCGCTCGACGATGCAGTTCAGGGAAATGGGCGCGTTCAAGCCAATTGAATTGCGCGGTGTCGAGGGCAACGCCAACTTCCCGTTTGGGGTCAGGCTGGATGAAGTCGTCACCCGGGCCAAGCTGTCCATCGAGTACACGCTGTCACCGGCACTGCTGCCTGACGTGTCGCACGTGAAGGTCTATCTGAATGACGATGTGCTAGCGACGATTCCCGTCACGAAAGAAAACACCGGTATGCCGAAAAAGCTAGAACTGGCGCTCGATGGACGGCACTTCACCGACTTCAACAAGCTACGGCTGCAATTGATCGGCCACTACACCAAGGAGTGCGAATTCCCGTACCACACCAGCCTGTGGGCGAACATCAGTCAGGCCAGCACGCTAGAGCTGGAACTCAAGCCGGTCGCGCTGAAGAATGACCTCGCGCTGTTGCCAGCGCCATTTTTCGACCACCGCGACAACCGTCAGCTAAAACTGCCGTTCGTGTTTGCCGCCAAGCCATCGCTCGACACGCTGCGCGCTGCTGGCGGACTGGCATCGTGGTTCGGCGCGCTGGCATCGTACCGCGGCGCGCGCTTCCCGACGCACCTGAACGCGCTGCCGGAACGCCACGGCATCGTCTTTGCCACGAACGCCGAGCGACCGGATTTCCTTTCCATGATCGAAAAAGTCGAAGCGCCGACCATTTCGCTGATCACGCACCCATCGAACCCGACCGGCAAGCTGCTGCTGATCCTCGGCCGCGATGCCGCTGACCTGAAAATTGCCGCCGATGCGCTGGCGCTTGGCAAGGCCAGCCTGTCCGGCCCATCGGTCACGGTCAAATCGCTCGACTATCCGGCAAAACGCGCCGCCTACGATGCGCCAAACTGGCTGCAGCCAGGACGCCCCGTTCCTCTGGGCGAGCTGGTCGGCAGTCCGGCAGACCTGCAACGCAAGGGTTACACACTCGACCCGATCCGCGTCAACGTCCGCCTGCCGGCCGACCTGTTCACCTGGGGCAACAAGGGCTTGCCGCTGGATCTGAAATATCGCTATTCGCAGCCGGCTGATGAAGCGAATGCCAGCCTGAACATCGAGCTGAACAATGAATTCGTCGAATCGCTGCCACTGACCTCGGCCAACGGTAGCAAGGGCAAGAACCGGATCACGCTGCCGGTAATGGAGGACGGTTTCGTGCGCGACATCAGCGGCGTGATGCTGCCGGCATTCCTGCTCGGCAGCAATAACCAGCTGCAATTTTCGTTCTACCTGCCAACCGCCGATTCAGGCCATTGCCGCACGGTGCTGCCACCAGACATGCGCGGCTCGATCGATCCCGACTCGACGCTCGACATCAGCGGCATGCATCACTACGCGGCGATGCCCAACCTGGGGTTCTTCGCCAGCAGCGGCTATCCGTTCACCAAATATGCGGATCTGGCAGAAACCGCGGTGGTGCTGCCGGAGCAACATGGCCGTTTCGAGATCGAGACGATGCTGACGATGCTCGGCCACATGGGGCGCTCGACCGGCTTCCCGGGACTGCACTTCAAGCTGGTTTCGGGCAACGCAGCCAAGCAGTTGAAGGATGCGGATCTGCTGCTTATCGACAGTGGCGGCATCGAAGACCTGTCCGGCCTATGGGGCAAGTCGCTGCCGGCGATGATTGATGCGGCCAAGCGCACCTTTAGCAGCATAAGCAAACCGCTCGACATGGCATACGAATGGTTTGGCCTTGCGCCGAAAAAAACCGCCGCGCCAGCCGCGAACAGCGTGCTGCTCGGCTCCGGGCCTCTGGCGGCATTCATGGGATTCGAGTCGCCATCAGGCCCATCGCGCAGCGTGGTCGTCGTTTCGGCCAACGCGCCTGAAGCCCTGCCAATAGCGATCGACGGCCTGCTCGACAACGCCAAAGTCACCTCGATCCGCGGCGACCTGACGCTGCTGCGCGGCGAGCAAGTCGAAAGCTTCCGCGTAAATGACGTGTATTACGTTGGCCGGCTGCCGTGGTGGAGCAGGGCATGGTTCCATCTGCAGAATTATCCGCTGCTGCTGACTATCGCTGGCATAGCAGTCGGGCTGTTCATCGCGCTCGCGCTGTTTGCCATGTTGCGCGCAAGGGCGGCGCGGCGCCTGTCTGAACCGAAACAATAGGATGGGATGATGACGTTTCCAGCAAGCAAGCAAGCCATCTTCGCCAGCCTGCGGTGGCGGCGGCGCTGGCTCCTGCTTGCGCTGTTGTGCTGCTGCCTGGGCAATGCGCATGCGGCGCGAAGCCTCTGCCAGGCACCACCTTGGCCGCAATGGGAAGCGTTCAAGACCAGTTTCATCAGCCAGGATGGCCGCGTAATCGACCGCAGTACGCCCCAACAGCAAACCGTTTCCGAAGGGCAGGCGTACGCGCTGTTCTTCGCGCTGGTAGCGAACGACCGGCCGGCTTTCGCGCGCATCCTGAAATGGACCGAAGACAACCTGGCAGGAGGCGATCTGACCGCTCGGCTGCCGGCCTGGCACTGGGGCAAAAAGGATAACGGCAGCTGGGGCGTACTTGATGCCAACCCAGCTTCGGATGCCGATCTGTGGCTGGTATATGCGCTGGGCGAGGCGGGGCGGCTATGGCAGGAACGGCGCTACGTCGCGCTGTCTTCACTGCTGGCTAACCGCACCCTGGCGGAAGAAACCGCGAACCTCCCTGGGCTGGGGCTGACCCTGCTACCAGCGCCGCACGGCTTTCATCTAGGCCAATCGGTCTGGCGGCTGAATCCTAGCTACCTCCCAATGCAGCTGTTCGACTGGCTGGGCAGCAGAAGCAGCGACGCTCGATGGCGCGCGCTCGCTGCCTCGTCGCTGCGCGTCCTGCTCGAATCGGCGCCTCGCGGCTATGCGCCCGACTGGATCCTGTACGAAGCTGGCAAGGGATTCCGCATCGACCACGATGGCGAAGGCAACGGCAAGGGCGGTTACAACGCAATCCGTGTCTATCTGTGGGTCGGCATGTTGCCACCGGAATCGGCCGCCCGAACCAGGCTGCTGACCGCGTTCGCCCCGATGAGCGATTTCGTCGCTCGCCACGGCTATCCGCCGGAACAGATCGACATCCACACAGGCCGCGCCAATGGCCCGGGGCCATCCGGCTTTTCCGCCGCGCTGCTGCCTTTCCTGTCGGTGCAAAACAACACTGCTGCCTTGAACACACAAATCGATCGGATAATCACCCGACCGCCGCGTGCCGATGCCTATTACGAACAAGCGCTGATGCTGTTCGCGCTCGGCTGGCGCGATGGACACTATCGCTTTGCCAAAGACGGAAGCCTGCAGCCATCCTGGAAAATAACATGCAACCACGCCTGAACCGGATCACTGCCGCACTGATTCTCGCAGGAATCCTGTGCATTCCCGCCCACGCGGAAACCGACAGCAACGCGCCACGCGACCTGATGCGCAGCGCGCGTCTGTGGGATGCGAAGGAACGTCCCGATCTGGCGAAATCGATTCTGGAAAAACTGCTGAAGCTCGAAACCAGCCCTGAAGTGCTGCTGATGCTGGGCGACCTTGAGACACGCCTTGGCAACCAGAAGCGTGCCGAGGTATACCTGCAGCAACTCGAACAACAATTTCCGAAGCATCCGCATGGCCGCAAGCTGCGCAACCTGATCGCGGCCAACACCAGCGGCAAGGAAATGCTGACGCAAGCACGGCTGGCGGCGCGCGCCGGCAACAACGATACCGCGGCGCAACTGCTGCACCGGCTGTATCCGGACGGTGCGCCGCCGGGCGAAGCGGGCGTTGAATACCATCTGGTCACCGGTAGCACCGCAAAGGGTTTTGCAGCCGCATCGTCCGCACTGGCCAGCCTGTACCGCAGCACCAACGAGTCCCGCTACCGACTCGCATGGCTCAAGCTGCAAAGCGACCGCAGCGTCACGCCAGAACTGCTGCAAGGTTTCGAAACGCTGACCAAGGCATCCGATGTCCATCGCCCCAAGCTGCAGGATTACTGGTGGCAGGCGATTGTGCGGCAGGCCGACGGCCCCACCAAGATGAACTGGGTCAGCCGCTACCTTAAGAAGTTCCCGGACGACCGAAATGCCAGCAACTATCTGGCCGAACTGCAAAAGCTGAACGAGGAAGCGCAGCGCATTGCCAGCGACCCGGCGGTGCGCGCACGCCGCGCCGGCCTAGCGTGGCTGGAAAAGGGACAGCTCGCGCGTGCGGAACACAATTTGCGCATCTCGCTGGCGCAACGGCCGCAGGATGCCGAGGTACTCGGCGGCATCGGCCTGATCAGGCTGCGGCAGGAACGATTCGGTGAAGCTGAAAGCTGGTTCCGGCGGGCAGCAAAGGCCGCGCCAGACAACAAGCGCTGGCCGGGGCTGGTGCGCAGCGCGCGCTTTGGCGCAGAAATGAAACGGGTTGACGGCCTGATCGCGGCCGGCAAGCTGCATGAAGCGCAAAAAGCGGCGAAGGGTGCGCTGAAGATCGATCCGAGCGCCGACAGTCTGGCGCAAATTGCCACCGCGCTGGCAAAGAGTCAGGAACCGGCTGAAGCGGAAACCTACTATCGAAATGCGTTGAAAATCGAACCCGGCAACCGCTCGGCGCTGCGCGGCTTGCTCGGGTTGCTGATCCAGAACAACCGCCGCGACGAAGCGCAGGCACTGATTGCGCAATTCCAAAAAAGGAATCCGAAGGAAGCGCAAAGCCTGAATGAAGACCGTGCGCGCCTGATGCGAGATGAAGCGAAGGATTATCTGGCGGCGAAACAGCACAGCCAGGCGATGCTGACGCTTGAATCGGCGCTGCTGCTGGCACCGAAGGATGCGTGGATACGCTACGACCTTGCCAGCCTGTACGACGAACTCGGCTTGCGGCCGCTGAGCCAGAAAGTGATGGCCGACGGGCTGGCGCTGGCGCCGAACGATGACGACATGAATTTCGCCGCCGCACTGCTGCTGACGTCACAGGAGCGCGAACAGGAAGCGCTGGATCGGCTGGCGCGCGTGCCGCAATCGGCGCGCACCACAGGCATGAAGGAACTTGAAACCCGTGCACGCATCAACCTGCTGGTGCGCCAGGCGAAGGCGCAGCAGGCCAGCGGCAATACCGCCGAAGCGCAGCGCCTGACGGAGCAGGCCGAGCGGCATGCAGACGGCAATCCGAAAGCGATCGAACAGGTGGCCGAAGGCTGGTTCGGCATCAACCAGCGCGAGCGCGGTCTGGCATTGATGCGGCGCTATCTTGCGGCCGAGGCGAACGCGCCGCTGGCTACCCGGCTGTATTACGCTTCGCTGCTGAACCGTGCGCGCGATGATGCCGCGCTGTCGGCGCTACTGCCGGATTTGCAGCAACGCGCCGACTGGACCGATACTCAGCGCGACGCGCTGCTGGAAATAGAAACCGACCTGGCGGTGCGCAGGATCGACGAATTGCAAACACGCGGCAAGTTTTCCCGCGCCCGCGTGCTGGCCGACCAGCCCGCTGCGTTCAGCAAACCAGACACCGTGCCAGCACTGAAATCCCGCGCGCGGCTGAAGCTCGAAGCGGGACAGCCGAAGGAAGCGCTGCCGCTGTTGCAACAGGCGCTGAAGAAATCGCCGAACGATGTCGAAGCAAGGCTGCTGCTGGCGCGCGCTCATGAACAGGCTGGCGATGCGGCGGCTGCAATGAAAACCATCGATGAACTATGGCCGAAGCTGCCGCCAAATGACATCGAAGCGCATCTTGCGGTCACGCGGATCGAGCTGCGGATGCGCCAGTTCGAGCGCGCCCGCCGGCAAATAGCCGAACTGAAACAACGCTTCCCGAATGAGGCCGACGTCCTGATTCAGGCAGGCCGAATCGAGCGCAGCGCCGGCAACTATCCTGCCGCGCTGGAACAGTTCAGGCTAGCCCAAACGCTGGAGCAGCGCACCACGCCTGCTGCCGAGCAAGTGCCGGTGCTTGAAGCGAATGCCAAGCTCGCGCCGCCAGCCGGCCTGACGCTGAAACCGGCGGATACGGTCGGCGCTACGCCCACAACTCAGACGCCGTCTGCGCCATTCAAGGCGGCGTTGCGCCAGCCGACCACAGCCGAGCGCGAAATCGCCAGCATCGAGGCACGGCGCGATCCGCGCATCGAAACCGGCTTCGATTACTTCAGCAAGAGCGCCACCGACGGCATGTCATCGTACCGCGGCCATGAAATCCCGCTGGTTGCGTTCTGGCCAGTCGGCTACAGCGGCCATGCGTTCGTGCAGACCGACCGCGTCAGCATTGACGCCAGAAACCTGTCGCCAGACAAGGACACGTCATTCCTGTTCGGCCAGCTCGGTGCGCGCCAGTACCGGCTGTCGGCGCCGCTGTCGCAAACTGCCGACGGCCAGTCGGTCGCAGTCGGTTATCGCGGCGATGACTTGCGCTGGGACATCGGCATGATCGGACTGGGCTTCCCGGTGCAAAACGTCGTTGGCGGCGTGCGCAAGAGCTGGGAAGTGGACAAGGTCGATTATTCGCTCGAACTGGCGCGCCGGCCAGTCACCAGCAGCCTGCTGTCGTATGCCGGCACGCGCGACCCGGCCACCGGCAAGGTCTGGGGCGGCGTGACCAACACCAGCATCAGCGCGCGCGCCGGCACCGATTTCGGCCCGTATTACGGCTACGCCAGCGCCGAATTTGGCCTGCTGCGCGGCGAAAACGTGCTCGACAATCAGCGGCTGATGCTGCGCACCGGCGTCAGCCGCGATTTCATCCGCCAGCCGGACATGCGGCTGAACCTCGGGCTGGCGCTGAGCCACTGGCGTTACAAGGAGAACGAGGATTTCTTTACCTATGGCCACGGCGGCTATTACAGCCCGCAGCAATACACCGCGCTGGCGCTGCCGTTCGACTGGTATGGCCGCAGCGGCAAGCTGACTTATCTGGTGCGCGGCTCGGTGTCGTATTCGAAGGCGCGGCTGAAAGGGATGCCGTTCTACCCGACCGATGCAAGCCTGCAGGCAATGGCGGCCAGCAGTTTCGCCCTCGGCCCGCAGAACTACCCGGCCGGGTATCCGTCGCCGTACTATCCGGCTGACAACAATGGCGGCGGTTTTGGCAAGGCTTTGCGGCTGGCAGCCGAATACCAGCTGACGCCGCATCTGGCGATTGGCGGGGTGTTCGACATCGAACGCTCATCCTATTACGCGCCTAATTCGATGATGCTGTACCTGCGCTACCAGTTCGAACCGGTGTACCGGCCGACGCACCTGCGTCCGGTGCCTGTCGTGCCGTACTCGCGCTTCTGATGCCGCTGACACTTCAGGCGCCGCCGTCGCGCTGGCGCCCGGAGTGCGCTTTTTCAGTTGGTCCGCCACGGCGGCTACTGGCTGGCAGCCGGAATAAGTGACTCCGCCGGCAATTTCGTTCTATCAGCTCAAAAATAACTGACCGAAATGACTTTTTGGTCAGTAAGGCAGAAAATATACTCCAACCAGTATCTAAAATCAGCCAGTAAAAACGTGGCCCAGCAGCATGTTTTGACCACATACCCCAAAGAAATACCGACCTGGCTGCCAATCACGGCTTGAATGCGGTCCAATTGCCGGATGGCGAGCGCATCAGGTAACCATCGCCACGACGCATTACGACGATGTTGGCGTTCTCGCTCACGAACGGCGTTTCCGGCAATGCCTGCAGCCGTTGCGCCAGCGGCTTGCCGCCATCGCCTTCGAACGGGTTGTCGGCGATGAATCCGGCCAGCAGCGTGCCCAGCGCAAAGTGGCTCAGCGGCTTGTCCACCACCTCCGTTTTTGCCGCCTCAGCGCCCTTCACGCCTATCAATTTCACCGCCGCCGGCACCAGCGTCACGGCCGGACTGGGAATTTCGCGCATGCCGGCGATCTGCATCTTGTCGCCGCGCAAGCCGGCGCCATGCTCGGGCACAAACAGTACCACCGTCGGGCGGCCGCGCTGCTCCAGCAGGCTGATGAAGCGATCCAGGTCAGCCAGCAGCTTGCCAAGCCGCGGCTTGAACGTGACCAGGCTGGAGGACGAATTCGCGCCAGGAACGCGGTTGCCGTCATGCAGCGTGATGGTGTTGTAGTACAGCGCCATCGGCCGCGACGTGCCCGCGTGCCGTTCGAGCCAGCCGGCCAGGAGCGGCCCGTCTGCATATACCGGCGAATTGTCAAACGCGCGCATCGCCACCGGCGCAAAGCGGTTGTCGTCCAGCGCCTGGCTGAGGCTGCCATAACCGCGCAAGGTGCGGGCAAAATTGTCGAACGCGCCATCGTGATTCAGCAAGCCATGCACCTCGAAACCGGCACGTTCGAAATGATGAAACAGGTTGCATTCGTTCGGCGCGCCCTGGTACATCTCGTCATGCTTCGCCTGGCCGCAAGTGCTGCGCAGCACCCGCATCACCGACGGGCCGCTGTAAGTCGAGGCGGCATTGAAATTGCGGAACACCGCATCGAACCGGTTCAGCAGCGGCTGGCCGGTTTCGCCGAGATATGCCAAGTCGTCCCACGACAGCGAACACACATGCAGCAGTACCACATCGAACGGCGCACGGCTGCCCAGGATCGAAGGCAGCGCGACCCGCTTTTTTTCCTCGGCGGCGTAAAACGCTTCGAGCTGCGCTGACGGCTCCAGCGCCACGGCTGCATTCGCGCTGGCTGAAGCGGCAACGCTGGCAGCCGGCCTGTCAGCCTCCTGCGAACTGCCGGTTTGCCAGCCAGCGACCAATGATGCCAGCGGCACGCTCAGGATGCCGGCGAAGGCAAACGTCGCCAGCCGCACTCGCTGCCGCAACAGCAGATGCGCAACCGCCAGGAAAATCATGCCGGCCAGCACATACGGGTTGGCGAAGCGGCCCAGCAATTCAAGCAGATAGGCGCGGTCAAATTCCAGCAGCGCGCCAGCCTGCGACACCACCCGCCCAAACGACGGCAGCCAGGAATCGTAATACAGCAGCACGATCGCCAGCGGAATGGCCAGCACGGTGCGCGCACGGCGCACCAGCGGCACTTCCAGCGGAAACGCCAGCACAATCGCGAACACCAGGTTCGGCAGCCAATGAAAACCGATGAAGCCACCATAGTACAGGCACAGTTTCGCGAAGAAATACAGGCTCCAGTCGCCCATTTGCCCCCCATCTACGCACTCATAGTGCGATGCTGCCAGCTTGTGCCTGCCGTGTAAACTCTGCGTTGACGATGGTCAATCCATGGTCATTCGATATTCAACCGCCAGTCTTTCAATCGCCATTGGTTTGCCCGCCGGGCACACCATTGCATTGGCACGGCGGAAGGTGCACACTGTCATCCCCGTTTCAGGAATCATGCGATGAACGACACTTCCAGCAAACTCGTGATCGGCATCGCGTCGCGCGCGCTGTTCGACCTAGCTGACAGCCATCAGGTATTCGAGCAGCAGGGCGTCGATGCCTACTGCCGCTACCAGATCGCGCACGAAGACGTGCCGCTGGCGCCGGGGGTCGCGTTCAGTCTGGCGCGCAAGCTGCTGGCGCTCAATGATGCCGATCCGGCCAACCCGCGGGTCGAGGTGATTTTGCTGTCGAGGAACAGTTCCGACACCGGCCTGCGCATCTTCAATTCGATCCGGCATCACGAACTCGACATCAAGCGGGCAGTGTTCACCAGCGGCCAAAGCCCGTTCCGCTACGTGCCGGCGTTTGGCGCGCACCTATTCCTGTCGGCCGATCCGGACGACGTGCGCCAGGCGCTCGAAGCCGGCTACGCGGCCGCGACCATCCTGCCATCGAACCTCGGCGCGAATGAAACCGACCAGCTGCGGATCGCGTTCGACGGCGATGCGGTGCTGTTCTCGGACGAGGCCGAGCGCGTGTTCAAGGAAAACGGCTTGCAGGCATTCGCCCAGAGCGAAGTGGAAGCGGCGCGAAAACCCTTGCGCGGCGGGCCGTTCAAGACCTTCCTGGCGATGCTGCACCGCATCCAGTCCGATTATCCGGCCGAAAACTCGCCCATCCGCACTGCGCTGGTAACCGCCCGCGGTGCGCCGGCGCACGAGCGTGTGATCCGTACGCTGCGCGACTGGGGCATCCGCATCGACGAATCGCTGTTTCTGTCCGGCATGGACAAGGGGCCGTTCCTGCAGGCGTTCGGCGCCGACATCTTCTTCGACGACCAGCGCAAGCATTGCGACTCGGCCAGCCAGCATGTCGCCACCGGCCACGTGCCGCATGGGGTGGCGAACGAAGCCTGACGGGTTACGGGCGGCAGCCGGCAAACGAGTTTGTGCCGCCCGGCCAGCAACAGCCCAAAAAATGACTGACCGAAAAGTCACTTTCGGTCAGTTAGAACAGAAAGCATGCTCCACCCAGTATTTAAAAACCGCCAGCAAATACGTGGCACAATGAGTCATTTTGGCCACATACCCCAACCCAAACAGCTCACTGCTCGCGCAACGCCCGCCTGTACTGGATCGCTTCGGCGATGTGCGCCTGCCCGACTGTGTCTGCACCCGCCAGATCGGCCACGGTGCGCGCCACCTTCAGCACGCGATGGTAAGCGCGCGCCGACCAGTTCAGCCGCGCCATGGCGCCGCGCAGCAACTGTTCGCCCACCGCATCGGGTCGGCAAAGCTGGTCGATTTCCTTCGTCGTCAGCAGGTTGTTCGCCTTGCCCTGTCGCCGCTGCTGCAGCGCGAACGCGCGCTCGACCCGGGCCGCAATCGCCGCCGAGGGTTCGCCGTCGGATTGCTGCATCAATTCATCCTGCGCCACCGCGCCGACCTGGATTTGCAAATCAATCCGATCCAGCAGCGGGCCAGAAATGCGGCCCTGATAACGCGCCACGCCATCCGGCGTGCAGCGGCATTTGCCGGATGCATGGCCGAGGTAGCCGCACGGACACGGGTTCATCGCCGCGATCAACTGGAAGCGCGCTGGGAAATCGGCCTGGCGCGCGGCGCGGGAGATGGTGATCTGACCCGATTCGAGCGGCTCGCGCAGCACTTCGAGCACCTTGCGCTCGAACTCCGGCAATTCATCCAGAAACAGCACGCCGCAATGGGCGAGCGAAATTTCGCCCGGCCGCGGGGATCCGCCACCGCCAACCAGCGCCACCGCGGAAGCTGTGTGATGCGGTGATCGATATGGCCTAACCTTCCAGCGAGCAGGATTGAAACTGCCTGCCAGTGATTGCACTGCTGCCGATTCCAGCGCTTCACCGTCGGTCATCGGTGGCAGGATGCCGGCAAAGCGCGAGGCCAGCATCGTCTTGCCGCTGCCGGGCGGGCCGACCATCAGCACGCTGTGGCCGCCAGCTGCGGCGACTTCGAGCGCCCGTTTCGCCTGCTGCTGCCCCTTCACTTCGGCGAAATCGGGATACGATGGGCTGACCGCGCCCACCTCCGATTTCATCCGCGCCAGCCTTGAATCTTCTGCCGTGGCAGCGAAGTGAGCGCAAACTTCCAGCAGCGAACCGGCCGGCAACACGGCGGCGCCGGAGACCAGCGCCGCTTCGTCAGCGCTGCCGCGCGGCAGAATGAACGCGCGCGCCTTGCCCTGGCGGGCGGCGCTTTGCTGCATCGCGTAAGTCATCGCCAGCGCGCCGCGAATCGGCAGCAGCTTGCCCGAGAGCGACAGTTCGCCCGCGAACTCATATTCGTCCAGCCGTTCCATCGGAATCTGGCCGGATGCGGCCAGAATGCCAAGCGCGATCGGCAAATCGAAACGACCGGATTCCTTCGGCAATTCGGCCGGCGCCAGATTGACGGTAATCCGCCGCGCCGGAAATTCAAAGCGCGAATTTTGCAACGCTGCGCGCACCCGGTCGCGCGCTTCTTTCACTTCGGTTTCGGGCAAACCGACAATGGTCAGCCCCGGCAGGCCGTTGGCCAGATGGACCTCGACCGTGACTTCAGGTGCATGCATGCCGGCCAGCGCACGGCTTTTGAGGATGGCGAGGGTCATCGGTATCCGATCAATCCTTGCCGACAAAAACAGTGCGGACAAACAGCCTGTCGTTGGTGAATTGCGGACACGCCCTGGCCGATTCCGGCCCCAGACGCGGCAGGATGTCTCCGCCGCGGCGCAAATAGGACACATAGGTGCCGAGGGTCTTGCCATCGCTTTCGCGCACGATGGTATAGGTCGTCTTGTCTATCGTGGGCGAGCTGGTTTTGATCTTTTCATTTTTGCCGATGAACAGGTAATCGCCGCCGTCTTGATTCCACGACTTGAAAAATGTCGGGTCGCCGTGCGGTGTCAGCAATCCTCTAGGCAGCGGCACTTTTTCCTGCACCTTTATCCCGCCGTCCTGCCGGCACAGGGCCTCCATCTGTTCGTCAACATTCATCTGCTCGCAGCCGGCGAGCATCAGCGCAACCACAGATATTCCAACAGCTGACAGCATATTTCGGCAGATCACTTTCAATCTCCTTTGGAAAACGATGTGCTTGTCACCGCCGCCGCATCGACAATAACACCGGCAACGGTTGCCCCCCATGCACGACACTTTAAGTTCTCCATGTTCAAACGGAAGATCAATCTAAAGCTCGCCGCATCGTCACCATTGCCAGCCACAGTATGAAATATACAAGATGTACGCCTCCCCGAGCCAATCTTGTCGACACGTCGCGAAAGAAAGGCAAAGGTAGCCGTTTGCCTGTAAACTTATTGCCCTGAACCAACGCGCCAACCTGATACCAACTTCACACTGTCATTATCCATTTTCGCTCATGCGCCCAGAACGCCAGCAGCTGATTCGCTCGCTGTTTGATGAATACATAGAAATGTATGCGTCGCGCGACGACCGTCTGACGACGCGCTTCAGCCACAATTTCAGCGGTTATGCCGGCAGCAGCAATATCCTGGTCAAGGATAGGGACGAATGGATCAAGGTCACCCGGCAGGATTTTGCGCAAGTGCCCGGACGGATCCAGATCGAAATGCTGGACTTGTCGATGCAGGATATCAGCGACGATGTTGTCATCACCACCGCCTTCTTCCATATTCACCTGCCGATTCCCGATGCCTTCCTGTCACGCGAAACGGCGCGGCTGGTGCTGGTTTTCCGGCTTGAGGACAAAGAATGGAAAATCGCGCACAGCGGCATTTCGATTCCCTACCGGCAGGCCACCCCTGGCGAAGTGTACCCGCTCAAGAGCCTGCAGCAACGAAACCGTGAGCTGGAAGAACTGGTCGAACAGCGCACCCTGGCGCTGAAAGACGCCAACCAGCAACTGGAGAAACTGAGCAACACCGATGGGCTGACCAACATCGCCAACCGGCGCTCCTTTGATCATCAGTTGCAGCAAGAGTGGAATCGTGCCCGACGCGCCGGCTTACCACTGTCACTGCTGATGCTGGACGTTGACCATTTCAAACACTATAACGACTTGTACGGCCACCTGGCCGGTGATGCCTGCCTGCAAACGCTAGCGGCGACACTTACCGCCACCATGCGACGCGGCGGAGAACTAGTGGCGCGATATGGCGGCGAAGAATTTGTGGCCCTGCTGCCAGGAATGAATGAAAGCGAAGCGGAGGAGGTGGCCAAACGAATTCAGCAGGCGGTCTGGTCGCTGGCACTGCCACACACGCAAAGCTCGCCCGGCATCATTACCGTCAGCATCGGCGTAGCCAGCATCGTGCCTTCACACGACAACTCCGCCGAAGACTTGTTGCGGCAAGCGGACTGGGGGCTGTATCGCGCCAAGCAAATGGGGCGCAACACGCTGCAATCGTCGCCCGAATAGGCAGCATTGCGCCATCCGGAATCGGTATCACATCACCAGGCGCAAACAGTGATGTTTGAGCCGTTCATCTCATGCATTTGAACCTGCAGCGCCAAGCGCCGCAGTCCCCTTGGGTGCATCGGCCAGACGCTCTGTTCAATGCCGCACTTGGGCCTGTCGCAGTTGCGCTTCCAGTTCCTCGATGCGCTTTTCCAGCTTGTCGAGCCTTGCGCGGATGTTCGTCAGTTGCAGTGCCTGCGCATCAAATTCCTCGCGCGTGACCAGATCGAGCTTGGCGAATCCCTGCGTCAGCAAGGCCTTGACATTCTTTTCAATATCCTTCGCCGGCGACTCATCCAGCACCTTGCCAAGCTTAGCCTGCAGGTCATCGAAAAACTGTTTCGTTTCCATGCGCCTCCTTCGCGCACCATCTTGATGCATCGCAATGCAGGCATTCAATTTGGTGCATATTTTTTCAATTGTGCCCCCCCCATCATAGCCGCCACTATGCCTGCTGGCAAAGTTTTCTTCATTATGGTGCACACCCACCTCAATGCAGCTGGCACGAGTCATGCTTTAACCATGCTGAAACCAGCGCGGTTCCAAATTTTCATCATTCAAACAAGTAAACGAGAGGAAATAACGATATGAAGAAACTGATTCTTGCCACCGCTGTTACCGCTGCCCTCGCCTCAGGTTTTGTCCACGCGCAGGAAGCGCCGGCAACCCCTGCTGCGCCAGCGGCGGAAGCGAAAAAGCCGGATCATGAAGTGAGCTTCAATCTCGGCGTAGCGAGCGAGTACCGCTACCGTGGCATTTCGCAATCGCGCATGGATCCGGCGCTGCAGGGCGGTGCCGATTACACCCACAACCCAACCGGCCTGTATGCCGGCACCTGGTTCTCGACCATCAAGTGGATCAATGATGCAGGCGGTGGCAACAAGAATGTCGAAATCGACCTGTACGCTGGCAAGAAGGGCGATATCGGCGGCGGCTTTACCTATGACGTTGGCGGCCTGTACTACTGGTATCCAGATAACAAACTTGGGAACGTTGCTGGCCTCAAAAACGCTAACACCTTCGAACTCTATGGCAAGGTCGGCTACGGCCCGGCTTACCTGAAATATTCGCACTCGCTGACCAACCTGTTCGGCTTCGTTGACAGCAAGAACAGCGGCTATCTGGATGCGGGCGCCGACATCGACCTGGGCAGCGGCTATACGCTGAACCTGCACGCCGGCCATCAATGGGTCAAGAACCATTCCAATGCCAACTACACCGATTACAAGATCGGCGTATCGAAAGAATTCTTTGGCGTTGGCTTCAGCCTGGCCGCGATCGGCACCGATGCAGACAAGGGCGTATACATAACGCCAGACGGCAAGTTCACCGGCAAGAAAGCGCTGGTGCTGACTGCCACCAAAACATTCTGATGGAGACTGTGACATGAAAATGATTACTGCAATCATCAAGCCGTTCAAGCTCGACGAGGTGCGCGAAGCGCTTGCCGGCGTCGGCGTGAATGGCGTAACCGTGACCGAGGTCAAAGGCTTCGGCCGGCAGAAAGGTCACACCGAGCTGTATCGCGGCGCGGAATACGTAGTCGATTTCCTGCCGAAAACCAAAATCGAGGCGGCCGTTGACGACGCCATCGTCGAGCGCACGATCGAAGCCATCGTTTCAGCTGCGCGCACCGGCAAGATTGGCGACGGCAAGATTTTCGTTTCGGAACTGCAAGAAGTGGTGCGAATCCGCACCGGTGAAACGGGCTCGGAAGCCCTCTAGGAGAGTGAAATGAAAAAGATTATCGCAAGCATGGCCGCAATCTTTGCGCTCGTGGCCGCTCTTGGATTCTCGCTGCCGGCTCTGGCAGCCGATGCACCGTCAACGCCATCGGCTTCGGCAGTCGCATCCGCGCCTTCGGCTTCCGCTTCTGCATCGGCAGCCGCCACGGCCGCCGCGCCGACCGCTGCGGCCGAAGCGCCGGCACCAACCCCGAACAAGGCCGACACCGCCTGGATCATGGTCTGCACCATCCTGGTGATCCTGATGAGCCTGCCTGGCATCGCGCTTTTCTATGGCGGTTTGGTTCGCTCGAAAAACATGCTGTCGGTGCTGATGCAATCGTTCTCGATTTTCGCGCTCATCATCGTGCTATGGTGCATTTACGGCTACTCGCTGGCCTTCACCGAGGGCAACAGCTTCATCGGCGGGTTTGACCGTTTGTTCCTGAACGGCATCTTCGATTCGGCCAAGGCATCGTTCTCGACCGCCGCCACCTTCAGCAAGGGCGTGGTTCTGCCTGAGTATGTGTATGTCGTATTCCAGGGCGCATTTGCTGCCATCACCTGCTGCCTGATCATCGGTTCGTTCGCCGAACGCATCAAGTTTTCCGCACTGATGGTATTCGTCATCCTGTGGTTCACGTTCTCGTACCTGCCGATGGCGCACATGGTCTGGTTCTGGACCGGTCCGGATGCAATCACCAGCGCCGCAACGCTTGAAATTGAAACCGCCAAAGCTGGCCTGCTGTTCCAGAAAGGCGCGCTTGACTTCGCTGGCGGCACCGTGGTTCACATCAACGCTGCTATCGCCGGCCTGATTGGTTCCTACTTTGTTGGCAAACGCGTCGGCCTGGGCAAAGATTCGATGGCGCCGCACTCGCTGACGATGACGATGATCGGCGCTGCGCTGCTGTGGGTGGGCTGGTTCGGTTTCAACGCCGGTTCCGCACTGGAAGCAAACGACACCGCTGCGCTGGCTTTCGTCAATACGCTGCTGGCAACCGCTGCCGCTACCTGCTCGTGGGTCATCGGTGAATGGTTCATCAAGAAACATCCGTCGATGCTCGGCGGCGCATCCGGCGCAGTAGCCGGCCTGGTGGCCGTCACTCCGGCTTGCGGCTTCATCGGCCCGATGGGTGCGCTGATCATCGGTCTGCTGGCTGGTCTGGTCTGCCTGTGGGGCGTCACCGGTCTGAAGAAACTGCTGGGCGCAGACGACTCGCTCGATGTATTCGGCGTGCATGGCGTCGGCGGCATCATGGGCGCACTCTTGACCGGCGTGTTCGCCGCACCGTCACTCGGTGGCCAAGGCATCTTCGACTACGTGATTAACAAGATGTCCACCGATCCGTACTCGATTGCCAGCCAAGTGTGGGTACAGTTCCAAGCCGTGATCATCTGCGCCATCTGGTCGGCTGTGGTTTCGATCATCGCCTACAAGCTGATCGACATGGTCATCGGCCTGCGCGTGTCGGAGGACGAGGAGCGCGAAGGTCTGGACATCACCACCCACGGCGAATCCGCCTACAAGCTGTGAGTCTGAGGCAAGGTTTTTTCATGCTGTAATCCCCTAACCTGTGTGAGCAGGTCTTGCAAGCGCCTCTTCGGGGGCGCTTTTTTTAGGGGGAGCACACGGCAAGTTACCAGGCTTGAAGAAGGTCTGAGTAACCGCTAGCTCATCCAGGAGCCGATAATCGGATGGGCTTCGTCGTATTCATGGTACGAATGCTGAACCCGCTTCAGCGCTTCCGGCTCGGTAGCGCAGATAGCCAGCATTGCCTCGGCCTCGCTGTAGGTCAGCATCCTTCCCTGCTGCTTCACCTTGTTGCAATACGCGACCACGGCCGGAATGCCGGAACAGATCAGCGCATCCGGGGTTTCCGGTCCGCAGGCGTCAACCCACCGCACCTGTTTCATCAACCGCACGGAACCAAGTAGGCAAAATAGTACGATGCCTGCCGACACCATCCACCAACCTTGCTCCAGCCTGTCACGCATCAGACCGAAAAACAGGAAGGCACCAACACAACCGACAAAGCAGGCAAACAGCTTGGCACTGTTATTCCGGCGCCAGGATTCCAGTTGCGCCTGCGTGGCCGGCGCAGCATAGATGTTAATGTTTCGCATTATCAGAAGATCGGAGCTGATTTTGCTTGCTACTTTAACACGCGGCTCTTTTCACGCGGCTCTTGATTAATACCTCATTCGACCGCATCATTTGCAAATCACGCTCACAATAACAAGGATCATATGGTTCCCCATCTCGTTACGGCGCTCAACGGCCCGCTGCTCGACCTGGAAAAGAAAATCATCGACGCAACGCCCGCCATTGAGCGCTGGTTCCGTCTTGAATGGCAGGATCACACACCTCCGTTTTACTGTTCAGTCGATCTGCGCAATGCCGGCTTCAAGCTGGCACCGGTCGATACCAACCTGTTCCCCGGCGGCTTCAACAACCTCGCGCATGAAATGCTGCCGCTGACAGTGCAGGCGGCGATGGCGGCGATCGAAAAATACTGCCCGGATGCGAAAAACCTGCTGCTGATCCCAGAGAGCCACACGCGCAACACGTTCTACCTGCAAAACATTGCGAGACTAATCAAGATTTTCCGCCAGACCGGGCTGAACGTCCGCCTCGGTTCGCTTTCACCAGACATCAAGCAGCCGACCACGGTCACGCTGCCGGACGGCTCTACCATCCTGCTGGAACCGCTGGTGCGCTCGAAAAATGGCCGCCGCCTCGGGCTGAAGGATTTCGACCCGTGCACCATCCTGCTGAACAATGACCTGAGCGGCGGCATTCCGCAGATTCTGCAAAACCTGCACGAACAGACGCTGTTGCCGCCACTGCATGCGGGCTGGGCCGTGCGCAGAAAGAGCAACCACTTTGCCGCCTACGATGAAGTCGCGCGCCGTTTTAGCCGGCTGATCGGCGTCGACCAATGGATGCTGAACCCATTCTTCGCCCGCTGCGGCGAGATCAACTTTGCCGAACGCAGTGGCGAAGAATGCCTGGCAGCGCAGGTGAATGCGGTGCTGGCCAAGATTCGCCGCAAATACAAGGAATACAAGATCAACGAAACACCGTTCGTGATCGTCAAGGCCGATGCCGGCACCTACGGCATGGGCATCATGACTGTCAAGGACGCAAGCGAAGTCAAGGATCTGAACCGCAAGCAGCGCAACAAGATGGCGGTGGTGAAGGATGGCTTGCAGGTGAATGACGTCATCATCCAGGAAGGCGTGCATTCATTCGAGCGCATCAACGACGCCGTGGCCGAGCCGGTGGTGTATATGATGGATCGCTACGTGGTCGGCGGTTTCTACCGCGTGCATGCTGAGCGCGACATCGATGAAAACCTGAACGCGCCGGGCGCTCATTTCGTGCCGCTGGCTTTCGCGCAGCAGCATGCAATTCCGGATTTCCGCGCCGCGCCGGGCACAAATGCGCCGAACCGGTTCTACATGTATGGCGTGGTGGCGCGTCTGGCCTTGCTGGCAGCAGCCGTCGAACTCGAAAAAACCGACCCGAATCCGGAAACCTGATGAAAATCGCGTTCCTTGCCGATCCGCTGTCCAGCTTCAAGATCTGGAAAGACTCGACCTTCGCCATGATGGCCGAGGCGGCGAAGCGCGGCCATGAAATTCATGCCTTCGAACAGCAGCACATGGCGATGGACAACGGTACCATCGTCGCCAACGTGTCGAGAATCGCGCTCACCGGCAGCGAGCATCCTGACGAAGACTGGTACGTGGCCGATGCGCCGGTGGCGCAGCCATTGACTGCGTTCGACGCCATCGTCAAGCGCAAGGATCCGCCGTTCGACATGGAATACGTGTATTCGACCTATCTGCTCGAACTGGCCGAACTGCAGGGCGCACGCGTATTCAACCGGCCGGCGGCGATCCGCAACCACAATGAAAAGCTGGCGATTGCACAATTCCCGCAGTTCACCGCGCCAACGCTGGTCACCTCCGACGAGGCACGGCTGCGTGCATTTCATGCCGAGCATCGGGACATCATCCTCAAGCCGCTGGACGGCATGGGTGGCAGCGGCGTGTTCCGCGTGCGTGAAGATGGCATCAACCTTGGCGCGATCATCGAAACGCTGACCGTCAACGGTTCGCGCACCATCATGGCGCAGCGCTATATCCCCGAAATCGCGCTCGGTGACAAACGCATCCTGCTGATCGGCGGCGAAGTAGTGCCATACGCACTGGCACGCATTCCGCAGGCAGGCGAAGTGCGCGGCAATCTGGCCGCCGGCGGCACCGGCGTGGCGCAGCCGCTGTCGGCGCGCGACCGCGAAATCGCCGAAACGCTGGCACCAATCCTGTTCAAGCGCGGACTGCTTCTGGTCGGGCTGGACGTGATCGGCGATTGGCTGACTGAAATCAACGTCACCAGCCCGACCTGCTTCCGCGAAATCACACAACAGACCGGATTCGATGTCGCCGCCATGTTCATCGATGCGCTCGAACGCGCCGTTTGAACGCCTAGCCGTTACAATACAAACCATGATCGGCATACTCTTAATCATGCATGCACCGCTCGGGCAGGCCTTCATGGCCACGGCCACGCATATGTTTTCCGGCAAACTTGAACGGGTCGAGGTGATCGACGTGATCGCCGATCAGGATCCATTCGAAGTCAACAAACAGGCCCGGCAGGCGATCGAACGGCTGGATGACGGCACTGGCGTGCTGGTGCTGACCGACGTGATCGGCGGCACGCCATCGAACTGCTGCCACACGCTGTTTTCCAACACCCACGTCGAGGTCATTGCTGGCGGCAGCCTGCCTATGCTGTTGCGCGCACTGACCTACCGCGACAGCGATCTGGAAACCGTGGTTGAAAAGGCGCTGGCTGGCGGCAAGAGCGGCGCAGTCAGAATCGATCATTGCTGACCATGCCCAATAATCAACCAGCGGTAGCCACCATCCGAATCACCCAACATCAGACAAGAATGGCAAAAATCGACATCGAAATCATCAACAAGCTCGGCCTGCATGCGCGCGCATCGGCCAAACTGACGCAACTGGCGGCAAGATTCAAGAGCGAAGTCTGGATGAGCCGCAACAAGCAGCGCATCAACGCCAAATCGATCATGGGCGTGATGATGCTGGCCGCAGGCAAGGGCGCCATCGTCACCATCGAAACAACTGGCGAGGATGAAAACGAATGCCTGGCTGCGCTGCAAGGCTTGATCAATGACAAATTTGGGGAAGATGAGTAATTCAGCCCCATCCAAAGCGGGTAAGATCATCATTTAAGGCTCCCCGCTTCAGACGCAGCAGCGCCGATTCATCATCCCTCGATCCAGATCATGGCTTATTCATTCACTCTGCACGGCATTCCGGTATCACGCGGCATCGCAATTGGCCGCGCGCACCTGATCGCGCCGGCGGCGATGGATGTGCAGCACTACCTGATAGAGCAGGAACAGGTGGAAGCCGAGGTGCAACGACTGGAGAATGCGATCACCACCGCGCACAAAGAACTGGAAAACCTGTGGGCCGATTTGCCGAAGGATTCGCCGGTCGAACTCGGCGCATTCCTCGACGTGCATGCGATGATCCTGTCCGACCCGCTGATTTCAGAAGCACCGCTCGACATCATCCGAAAGCGGCGCTACAACGCCGAATGGGCGCTGGTAACGCAACTGGAAGAACTGACCGAACATTTCGACGGCATCGATGACGCCTACCTGCGCGAGCGCAAGGCCGACATCCAGCAGATTGGCGAACGCGTGCTGAAAGTGCTGACCGGCACCGCCAGAACGCTTCTGCCGACAAGCGCCGATCATGACCGGACGCACATGATCGTGGTCGCGCACGACATTTCGCCAGCCGACATGATTCAGTTCCGCGAACACACGTTCAGCGGCTTCCTGACCGACCTCGGCGGGCAGAACTCGCACGCGGCCATCGTCGCCCGCAGCCTCGACATTCCGGCGGTGGTCGGCATGTCGCACGCGTCTGATCTGATCGAGCAGGACGACTGGGTGGTGATCGATGGCGATGCCGGCGTGGTAATCGTCGATCCGTCGCCGCTGGTGCTCGATTACTACCGCAACCGCCAGACAACGCTGCTGAAAGCCAGAAAAAAACTCAGCAAGCTGAAAAAGGCGGCCGCCATCACGCAGGATGGCACCCCGATCACCCTGTTGGCCAACATCGAATTTCCCGAAGATTGCCCGACCGCGCTCGATGTCGGCGCGCAAGGCGTTGGCCTGTTCCGTTCCGAATTCCTGTTCATGAGCCGACCGCTCGGCGCCCCCAAGATGCCGGGCGAGGAAGAACAGTTCGAGGCCTACCGGAAGGCGGTAGTTGCGATGCGCGGCCGGCCGGTGACGATTCGCACGCTCGACATCGGCGCCGACAAGCAGATCGAAGCCATTGAGCAAAACGCACTCAATCCGGCGCTCGGCTTGCGCGCAATCCGTTACTGCCTGAGCGAACCGAAACTGTTTCTGGCGCAATTGCGCGCAATCCTGCGCGCGTCGGCCTTCGGCAAGGTGAAACTGCTGGTGCCGATGATCGCGCACGCGTTCGAAATCGATCAGACACTGGCGATGATCGAACAGGCGAAAACGCAATTGCGCAATACCGGCCACAAATTCGATGCCGACATCGAAGTCGGTGCGATGATTGAAATCCCGGCAGCGGTGCTGGCCTTGCCGATGTTTATCAGCCGACTCGATTTCCTGTCGATCGGCACCAATGATCTGATCCAGTACGCGCTGGCGATCGACCGCGGCGACCATGAAGTCGCGCACCTGTACAACCCGCTGCATCCTGCCATCCTGCAAATGCTGTCGATGACCATCCGCGCCGGCGCGAAATCCGGCATCCCGGTTTCGATGTGCGGCGAAGTGGCCGGCAATACGAAACTGACGCGGCTGTTGCTCGGCATGGGCTTGCGCGAATTCTCGATGCACCCGTCGCAACTGCTGGCCGTGAAGCAGGAAATCCTGAATTGCGACTTGCAGCAAATCGCTTCACGCACGAAAAGGATCGTCAACCTGTACGAACCTTCAGCCATCGAGCACGAGATGGAACAGTTGCAGGCGATGTAGCCCGCAGATTTGACGGCTCTGCCCGAGTTGGTTATGCTAGGCACTCGCGCCGATTTGAACTGAACAGCTTGCGGGCGCGTGGGGATTTCCCCGAATAAATGCGGCTAAAGCGAGCTTTACAGCCCGACATGCCCGCCGCGTTCGGGCTTTTTGTTTTTTGAACTGAACATCATGGCTTCCATCGGTATTGTTTCCGCCCAGGCGATGCACTTCGCCGACCCGCTGCCGCTGCAAGGCGGCGCGAGCATTGCC
>JAGSYW010000153.1 GCA_018262475.1 Burkholderiaceae bacterium
TTTGCAGTCCGATTTCATTTTCGATGCAGGAACCATCCGCATGAATCCGTTAGAACATCTCGTCGTCCAGGCGCAGGCTGATTTTGCCGCCGCCGCCGATGCCGCAGCGCTGGAAAACGCCAAGGCCAAGTATCTGGGCAAGACAGGCCAGATCACCGAACACATGAAAGGGCTGGGCAAGCTGCCGCCCGAGGAGCGCAAGGCGCAGGGTGCAGTCATCAACGCAGCCAAGGACCAGATTGAGACAGCACTGAATACTCGCCGTGCCGCGATGGCGGATGCGCAAATGCAGGCGCGGCTGAATGCTGAGGCGATCGACGTAACCTTGCCGGGGCGTGGTCGCGGCAAGGGCGGCATTCATCCAGTGATGCGTACCTGGGAGCGGATCGAGCAGATTTTCGGTTCGATTGGTTTCGATGTGGCAGATGGTCCTGAAATCGAAAACGACTGGACCAATTTCACTGCATTAAACAGCCCGGAAAACCATCCGGCGCGCTCAATGCAGGATACGTTCTATATTGACGGCAAAGATACGCAAGGAAAGCCGCTGCTGTTGCGCACTCATACTAGCCCGATGCAAGTGCGCTATGCGCGCATGAACCAGCCTCCGATCAAGGTCATTGCGCCGGGGCGAACCTACCGCGTCGACAGCGACGCGACCCATTCGCCGATGTTCCATCAGGTCGAGGGCTTGTGGATTGACGAGAACATCAGCTTTGCTGACCTGAAGGGGGTTTACCTGAATTTTGTGCGCGCATTTTTCGAAACTGACGATTTGCAGGTACGTTTCCGACCGTCGTATTTCCCGTTCACCGAGCCGTCGGCCGAGATTGATATTGCGTTCGGCAGCGGTGTGCTCAAAGGCCGCTGGCTCGAAGTGTCGGGCGCTGGACAGGTGCATCCGGTCGTGCTGAGAAACATGGGCATTGACCCGGAAAAATACATCGGCTTTGCGTTCGGCTCCGGCCTTGAGCGCCTGACGATGCTGCGCTACGGTATCAACGACCTGCGCCTGTTCTATGAAGGCGACCTGCGCTTCCTGAAACAATTCAACTGATTCTGCCGAAGGTTAATCATGCAATTCTCAGAAAACTGGCTGCGCACGATGGTCAATCCGGACATGAGTTCGGACGAACTGGCGCATTTGCTGACGATGTCCGGGCTGGAAGTGGAAGAAACCGAACCGGTGGCTCCGCCCTTTTCCCAAATCGTGGTGGCGAAGGTGCTGGATGTGGCCAAGCACCCGAATGCCGACCGCCTGACCGTGTGCCAGGTAGATGCCGGCACGGGAACGGTATTGAACATTGTCTGCGGCGCGCCGAACGTGCGTGCCGGCATGCTGGTGCCGTGCGCACTGGTCGGTGCTGAATTGCCTCCTGGTGAAGACGGCAAGCCGTTTGCGATCAAGCTGGGCAAGCTGCGCGGAGTCGAATCGCAGGGGATGCTGTGTTCGGCGCGCGAACTGAAACTGTCTGAAGACCATACCGGCTTGATGGACTTGCCGGCTGACGCGCCGGTCGGGCAGAACATTCGCGACTACTGTTCGCTGGATGATAGAAAATTCACCATCAAGCTGACGCCGAACAAGGCAGACTGCCTGTCGGTGCTGGGCGTGGCGCGTGAAGTTTCAGCGCTGACCGGCACGCCGCTGACAGTGCCTCCTTGCGCGCCAGTGACCGCGACGATGGCAGAAACCTTGCCGGTGAAAGTGCTGGCGACCGATCTGTGCGGTCGCTTTTCAGGTCGCGTGATTCGTGGCATCAATGCGAAAGCGGAAACGCCGGACTGGATGAAGCAGCGGCTGGAGCGCAGCGGTCAGCGTCCGATTTCGGCGCTGGTCGATATTTCGAATTACGTGATGCTCGAATCCGGTCAGCCGAACCATGTGTATGACCTGGCCAAAGTACATGGCGGGCTTGAGGTGCGCTGGGGCAAGAAGGGCGAATCGCTGAAACTGCTGAATGGCAACACGGTCGAGGTTGACGACTGGGTGGGCGTGATTGCAGACAGCAACGGCGTGGAATCTCTGGCCGGCATTATGGGCGGAGACCGCACGTCGATCTCGCTTGAAACGACTGATATTTTTCTCGAAGCGGCATTCTGGCTGCCGTCCGCGATTCAGGGGCGCGCACGCCGCTTCAATTTCACCACCGATGCGGCGCATCGCTTCGAGCGCGGCGTCGATTTTGCCGGCACGGTGAATCAGCTAGAGCGCATGACGGCACTGATTCTGGAGATTTGCGGCGTCGAAGGGCAGACGAAAGTCGGGCCGGTTGAGGATCAGAGCTTGAATTTGCCAGCGCGCAAGCCGGTGACGATGCGCACAGCGCGCGCGAACAAGGTGATTGGTGTGCCGTTTAGCGATGAACAGATTGCCGCGATTTTCACGCGTCTGCACCTGTCGTTTGCACAGCAGCCTGGCCTGTTCACGGTTACGCCGCCTTCGTACCGCTTCGATCTTGAAATTGAAGAGGATTTGATCGAGGAAGTGGCGCGCGTTTATGGTTTCGAAAACATACCGGAACTGCCGCCAGTGGCGCCTAACGTGATGCGCATTTTGCCTGAGCGCGAGCGCTCGCCGTTCCGCGTCCGACACCAACTGGCTGATCTCGATTATCAGGAAGTGGTGAATTACAGCTTCGTCGAAGAAAGCTGGGAAGCCGATTTCGCCGCGAATGTGAATCCGGTGAAGCTGTTGAACCCGATCGCCAGCCAGATGAGTGTGATGCGTTCGACTCTGATCGGCAGCTTGGTGGCGAACGTGCGCAGCAATCTGAACCGTCGCGTTAGCCGCGTGCGGGTATTCGAAGTCGGAGCGGTATTTCTGCGCAACGATATCCGCGAGGATGGAGCACTAAGCATCGCCGGTTACGAACAGCCGAAGCGTGTGGCAGCTCTGGCTTATGGCTCGGCTGTAGACGAGCAATGGGGGGTGCCGAGCCGCAATGTCGATTTCTTCGATGTGAAAGCCGATTTGGAAGCTTTGTTCGCACCAAAAACGCTACGCTTCGCGAAAGCCGAACATCCGGCATTGCATCCGGGGCGCTCTGCCCGGATCGAGCTTGACGGCGTGGACATCGGCTTCATTGGTGAACTGCATCCACGCTGGCAGCAGAAGTACGAGTTGCCGCTGGCGCCGGTGGTGTTCGAGGTCGATGCGGCAGCCCTGCAGCAGCGCGACGTGCCGCAGTATCGGGAAATTTCGCGCTTCCAGCAGGTGACGCGCGATCTGGCGCTGGTGGTCAAGCAGTCGGTGCCGGCACAGGACCTGCTGGACGCGCTGAATGATGAGCGTCAGTCAAATGCCGCCTGCAGGTTTGTCCAAGCTGTTGTTTTATTTGACGAATATCGCGGCAAGGGATTGGAAAATGACGAAAAAAGTCTTGCTTTCCGCTTTACCTTGCAAGATACTCATGGGACGTTGCAAGACGATACGGTAGACACCGCAATGGCA
>JAGSYW010000072.1 GCA_018262475.1 Burkholderiaceae bacterium
CTTGTCTTCCTTGTGCGTGGCCTTTTCCGAGGTTTCTTCCAGCCAGCGAACAACTGCCTCACGCCAGGAACGCTTGGGCTTTATGCCAAGCCGTTCCCTATCCCAAACGGATGCCTTTAGCTTGTCGTGGTACTCCTGAGCTTTGTGCTTGTCGGTAGTCCCAGTGCTTTGCTGTATCGGTCGTCCGTTGAGTGGCGTGATTTTGACCCACCAATAAGGGGAGTCCTTGCGTTTGAAGAGTGACATGGTATTTCCTCCTGTTGCTCACCCTGCAACGCTCGCCGCTTGTATTGTGACCGGATATGTTCGATGAGGTCAATCTTGAGGAATACCCATCGCTTGCCGAGTTTGGCACCAGGCACATCACCGGCATGAGCTCTTTCCAGCAGCGTGACCGGATGCATCTTGAGGAAGTCGGCGGCTTCTTGCAGGGTGAGTGTGTCCATGAATTTAACTCCAGGAACAAGCCCAGCCTGCGATCATTTGGTCATCTTGCCAGATATGTCCTACTTTCCCGGCATGGTTGAGTAGTTGGCTGATGGCGTATTCCATCAGACGGCCTCGTTCTTCCTTTGGCACCGGAATCGAGATGCAAGGCACATAGATGCCATGCGAGGCGCGGAATCGGTGGCCGTTGAATATCCGGTCGTCTTCAGCGAAGGTTTTGCTGAGGTATTTGCTCAGATAGCGGACAACGCCTAATCGCTGCTTTTGCTTACCTTGCTTGGGCGCTTGCACGTCGATATTGCCGTCACCGACCACAGCAAGCCAGCAGGTACGGAGCAAATGAACGTCCTGATGGCCTTTAACGGCGATATGCCAATGCCATGCGCCGCGTTCTTGCCGTTCGGCTACGGCGACATAGTGCCAGCCTGATATGGCTCTGCGTACCTTGCGAACAAACCGAGCCAAGTCATCGGTGGCTTGGGCGTAGTTGGTTTGGTTTTCTCGGTAGGTGAGCGTGAGCAGGTGGTCGAGATGTGCTGACAGAATGAGTTGACGCATCCGGGTGCGCGAGCGACGGGCTGCGCGGTCTTGATTGGCAAGCTTGTTCTTGGATTCTCCTTTTCCTGCTTTATCTGGTTTTTTTGCGCTGGTAAATGACCATCCAATCTCGGCCAATCTTTCGCCGTAATCGCGTATGTAAACGCGACACTGGCCTTGTGTGAGTTGGTCGAAATATGTCCTCTTGTCAAGTCTATTAAGGGCGGCTGCGCCGCCCTGGTCGGCACCGCCAAGGCGTGTGCCTCCCAGGGGCGCGCAGCTTTCCTTACTGCTGACACTGTGACCAGTTTGAGCGGTCTCCTGGGTTCCTCCCTCGTTTGTCCTGGCGGCCAAGCCGAGCGAGGCTGATGGAAAGGCGGGGTTGTCGTGCTGCATGGTGGCTCCTGAAAGTTGAACGGAGCCTTAATAATCTTGCGCGGAGAAAGCAGGAAATTCCCGCGGTGGCGCACTTTAATTCCCGTGCACGTAAACGGGAATTAAATGGGCAATGAAATCAGTCGGTTAGCGCGATTCAGGATTTACCAGAACCGGAATTATTCTTGGGCTTTCGGCCTCTTTTTTTGGAGTGGTGTCGAGGGTCAACCTCTGATAACCATTCTTCAATTGTTTTTAGTTTGTACTTTTCGCCAGTATTCACATTGATGCCAACAGAGTTTTGGATTTCATCCGATAAGGCAATGGCATTCTTCGTTAAGGCTGGATTAACTCGCCACTGTAGTTTGGCAACATGTTGGCATGCCATCTTGGCGCGATGGTCGTCGGTGATGCGAGGGAGTTTTTCTGCTGGCGCAACGGCGGCGGGTTCGGTTGTTGGCGTTGAAGGGGCAGACTGCGCTTCGTCTAGATCTTCATATCCGGTTTTTTGACCCTGTGGGAACCAAAACTCGGGAAGGGGGATGCTTTCGCTTTGGCACCAGTTGTAAAGCGCATATCGGTTGACACGCGCCCACATGAGCATTTTTTTGTCGTATGCTTTTCCGTGTATGCAGTCTTCTATCTCGTGAAGATAGTGACGAATGAAGTATTCCGGGCTGTCATCGGTTTTTGGATCGTATTTATCCATCGACATGGTTTCGCACTCAAGGCGGCAATTGAGGATGGCGTCCATCAACGTGCGAAACCTGTCCTTAACTAATACAGGGATACCACGGAGCCAAAGCTTATCTGGGTCAAGATTTTCCCAGCGAAAGGCAATTTCCCAAACTGATAATTCTTCGACTAAAAGAGCCATTGTTTCCAATATTCAATTGTTTAGAAATTTTGGACCGAACATTGGCATAATATTATCATTGCATTTATACAACGAGCATTTGCTCAGTGAATAAAATGATGCGTGCATTAGGAGGACAAGAATGGCGCGATCTAAATCCGATATTGCGAATTCTGCAATTCGTATCTTTTTGCAAGACGTTGGTAGATATTACGATACAGCTAGAGGCTTTGATCCATTTGTTCCTAAAGTTTCGCAAAAAGATGAATTATTAATATTTTTCAACCATGAATGCTGTTACTGTGGTGCGCAAATATCGCGTAAGTCGATTTCCCTTGACCACCTAATTGCAATGAACAAAGCCGCCCTGGGGCTTCATGCTTGGGGCAATGTTGTTCCCTGCTGCCATTCATGCAATAACGAAAAACAACAAAAGAATTGGGAAGAGTTTCTATTGTCCAAAGCAAGCCCTGATTTGAGCTCCATTCGGAAGAAACGGATCCAGGATTTCGTAGCCGCTAAGCAATATGACCCGAATTTAAACTTGCACGAGTTTGCCGGCAACTTGTATGAAGACGTTGGTGAAGTTGCCATGACCCTCATTAATCTTAGATACAAGCAAGCAGAAAATGGTATTCAGCAACTTCTCAAACCCAACTAATGCTTCTGGCCTAATCGATTGTCCGTTTCTGGCAGGAAGTAGATGCTCATTTCGTAGCTAGCACGTAACTACATGTAGGTCATTTTTGACTTTGCATGACTTCATGAGGCTGTAATACAGATTGGCGAACGCTGTAAGGCATTGATTTTAAATATACAAATACTTTCTAACTGAAGCTCGAAATCCGGTATACGGTTACACCGTATCGTGGGTTCAAATCCCACCCTTTCCGCCAAAGTTATTTCAAATCAAATGGTTGCAGATTTTTCTGCGACCATTTTTTTTTTTTGCTTCCGGCAGAACTTTTTGGTGGAAATGTTGCGTTTCAGTGCGAATGTGGCCGTGGCATGATGTTTGTACTGTCTGACTCATAAGTAACCTGGCTAATTTTATTCTGCCCGGCTCCAAATGTGATTCAGGCGCGCGTCACGGCCGCACTGCAGACGGTAGATTTTGAAGCGCAGCGGATTTTTGTGGTGGAATGCCTGGTGCCGTTCCTCTGCCAGATAAAAAGTGCCAGCAGGAACGATTTCCGTCGTGACTTTGCCCGGCTCCGTCAGCGCCGCTTCGGCTTTTGCGTCGGCCTCGGCATTTCGTTGCGCTTCAAGCTGGAATTCCGGTGGATAATCGCTGCTTGCAACCGCGACCAGTGGGGCAACATGTTGCAGCACGCCGGATTGCTCTAGCGCCACCTTGCTGGCGATGGCTTCCTGCCGCTGGGTGTCGTTCAGATAGTGGATGCCGGTACGGTATTGCGTGCCGACGTTGCAGAACTGCCTATTCTTTGTGGTCGGGTCAATGTTGTGCCAGAAGTGTTCTAGCAATTGCCGGTAACTGATGCGTTCCGGGTCATAAGTGATGCGCACTGCTTCGGCATGGCCAGTCGTTCCGCCTTTGACCTGTTCGTAAGTCGGATTGGCGGTATGGCCGCCGGTATAGCCAGCTTCGATACGGGTGATGCCGTGGAGTTTTTCAAAGTTGGCTTGTGCGCACCAGAAGCAGCTAGCGGCGAAGATGGCGCTGGCGGAATGTTGCGCGAAGGATGTGGATGAAAATGCCACCAGCAGCAGGGCGAGCAGGCAGGCGGGCAATGATGATGCTTGGGCAGCGAACTGACGATGGCTCATGCTCCCTCCGCAATTTCTTCATGCGTGCCGCCAGATTATGCACGCAAATCGAAAAACCTGCCGGGTACCGTCATGTGGCGTAAAATGCGGACTAATTGTGCGAAGAATCAACATTTCGATGTTGTCTTGGAGGATTCGGGATGTCTTGGCATATTGATTCTTCGAGCGTTTTTGAGAGATTGCACCAGTTATGTCTGAAACGAAGTTTGCAGCAGAGAAAGCCGCGGCATCGGCCGTCCGTTTTGAGGATTTCGGCCTGAGTGCCGAGATTTTGCGTGCTTTGGCCGAGCAGGGTTATCAGCACCCGACGCCGATTCAGGCGGAGGCGATTCCGGTCGTCCTCAAGGGGCTCGACGTCATGGGCGCAGCCCAGACCGGTACCGGTAAGACCGCCGGTTTTTCGCTGCCGGTCATCCAGAAATTGCAGCCACATGCGAATACGAGCACTTCGCCGGCGCGGCACCCGGTGCGTGCGCTGATTCTGACGCCGACACGCGAACTGGCTGACCAAGTGGCAGAGAACGTGAAGAATTATTCGCAGCATACCGGCCTGCGTTCGGCGGTGGTGTTTGGCGGCGTTGATATCGGGCCGCAGACGGCCGCGCTGCGCGCCGGGGTTGAGATCCTGATCGCAACGCCAGGCCGGCTGCTCGACCATGTGCAGCAAAAGACGCTGAATTTGTCACAGACGCAAATCCTGATTCTGGACGAAGCCGACCGGATGCTGGATATGGGTTTCCTGCCAGATTTGCAGCGCATCATCAGCCTGCTGCCAAAGCAGCGGCAAAACTTGATGTTTTCTGCCACCTTTTCGCCCGAAATCAAGAAGCTGGCATCAAGCATCCTGAACAAGCCGGTGACGATCGAAGTCGCTCGCAGCAATGCGACGGCCGATACCGTGACGCAAGTGGTATACAAGGTGGACGAGGCTGACAAGCGCGATGCGGTTGCACACATCATCCGCGAACGGGAGCTGAAGCAGGTGCTGGTGTTTTCGAACACCAAGATTGGTGCGTCGCGGCTGGCGCGGCAACTGGAACAAGCTGGCATCAAGGCGACCGCGATTCACGGCGACCGCACGCAGGCAGAGCGGATGGCGGCGCTTGATGCGTTCAAGAATGGCGGCATCGACGTGCTGGTTGCGACGGACGTCGCCGCGCGCGGGTTGGACATTGCTGAAATGCCGTGCGTGATCAATTACGACCTGCCATTCAACGCCGAAGATTACGTGCATCGCATCGGGCGTACCGGTCGCGCCGGCGCTTCCGGCGATGCAATTTCGCTGTGCATCGAGCGGGAAACGAAGCTGCTGGCGGAAATCGAAAAGCTGATCAAGCGCAGCTTGCCGTGCCAGCCGTTGGAAGGCTTCGCGCCGCAGCGCGGAGCAAAACGTGACGATGTCGAGCGCGAGCGTTCGCGCCGCGGCCGGGCCGAGCGGCCAGAGAGCGGGCCATACAAGACTTCACTGATGGCGCGCAAGGCGAAACCGGATCCATGGTTCGACAAGCCGTACGAACCGGCCATGCCGGCATCTGCTGCGCCAGGGAATTCGACCATCATTCCTGCCGGCAAAGCGGTGAAAAAGAAGGTGGCTTTCCTGCTCGGCGGCGGGCCGAAGGCCTGAGCGTTTTGGGGTGCGGTTTTTTGCCTTGAAAATACTGGCGGGTGTATTCCAAACGCCCTGGCAAAATTGAGGCATACTGCCCCAATTCTCACTGATACTCCCCGATTTCTGTGCTTTTTGCTGCTGGCAACAATGGCTCGCCTGCCGTTGTGTGCTGGCGAATGCAGGGCAAGCAGAATGGTTTCAAAACCGTGCTAGCACGGTAAAATAGCCGGATGACAGCGCACCAATTTATCCATCTTCGTCTGCACACCGAGTTTTCGATCGTCGATGGGCTGGTGCGCATTGACGATGCGGTAAAGTCCGCCGCTGCCGACAGCCAGCCGGCGCTGGCGATTACCGACCTGTCGAACCTGTTTGGCTTGATCAAGTTTTACCGCGCTGCGCGTGGTGCCGGGGTGAAGCCGATCGCCGGTTGTGACGTCTGGATCACCAATGATGAGCAGCGCGACAAGCCGTCGCGGCTGCTGCTGCTGGTCAAAAATCACAATGGCTATTTGCGGCTGTGCGAACTGCTGTCTAAAGCGTGGCTGGAAAACCAGCATCGTGGCCGTGCTGAAATTCGCATCGAATGGCTGCAGGCGCTCACGCGCGACGGCAACCCTGGCCTGATTGCGCTCTCTGGTGCGCAGCAGGGCGACGTTGGCAGCGCAATCGATAACGGCAATCTGGCTGCGGCTGAGCGTCATGCCAGCCGCTGGGCGGAAATTTTCCCCGGCCATTTCTATCTGGAAGTGCAGCGCTTCGGCCAGCACGGGATGGAAAATCATGTGCGTCAGACGGTGGCGCTGGCGGCGAAGCTGAAGCTGCCGGTAGTGGCGACCCATCCGGTGCAGTTCCTGTCGCGCGAGGAATTCGTCGCGCACGAAGCTCGCACATGCATTTCCGAAGGCGAGATTCTGGCGAATCCGCGTCGTTCGAAACCGTTCAACGAACAGCAGAATTTCAAGACGCAGGCGGAAATGGCGGCGCTGTTTGCCGATTTGCCGGGCGCATTGCAGAATTCGATCGAGATTGCGCGTCGCTGTAATTTGCAGCTCGAATTGGGCAAGCCGAAATTGCCGGATTTCCCGACGCCGCCTGGCGTTACCATTGACGAATTTTTGGTGATGGAGGCAAACGCCGGGCTGGAAGAGCGGCTCAAGCAGTTGTATCCGGACGAGCAAAAACGCGAGGAGCAACGTCCGCGTTACGAAGAACGGTTGCGGTTCGAGACTGATACCATCATCAAGATGGGTTTTCCTGGCTACTTCCTGATCGTGGCCGATTTCATCCGTTGGGCAAAGAAGAATGGCGTGCCGGTTGGCCCCGGACGCGGTTCCGGTGCGGGTTCGCTGGTCGCCTATTCGCTGTTGATCACCGATCTCGACCCGCTGGCGTACAACCTGCTGTTCGAGCGCTTCCTCAACCCTGAGCGCGTATCGATGCCAGACTTCGATATCGACTTCTGTCAAGAAGGTCGCGATCGCGTGATCCAGTACGTGAAAGGGCGCTACGGAGCCGATGCGGTGTCGCAGATTGCGACCTTCGGCACGATGGCGGCCAAGGCGGCGGTGCGCGATGTCGGCCGCGTGCTCGACCTCGGTTACAACTTCTGCGACGGCATTTCGAAACTGATTCCGTTCAAACCTGGCAAGCATGTGACCATTGCCGACGCGAAGAAGGAAGAGCCGATTCTGGCAGAGCGCGAGGAAAAGGAGGGGCGGTGCGTTACATCCGCCAGCTTGATCCGGCAATGGCGGAATTTAACCTGGAATCATTGCCGCTGAATGATCGGCCAACTTACGATTTGCTGACCAAGGCGAAAACGGTGGCGGTGTTCCAGCTTGAAAGCCGAGGCATGCAGGGGATGCTGAAGGATGCGAAGCCGGACCGGTTCGAGGACATCATTGCTCTGGTGGCATTGTACCGGCCGGGGCCGATGGATCTGATCCCCGATTTCTGCAAGCGCAAACACGGCGAGCGTTTCGATTATCCCGATCCGCGCACCGAGGGCATCCTGTCGGAAACCTACGGCATCATGGTGTATCAGGAGCAGGTGATGCAGATGGCGCAGGTGGTCGGCGGTTATTCGCTCGGCGGCGCCGATCTGCTGCGGCGCGCGATGGGCAAGAAAAAGCCTGAGGAAATGGCCGAGCACCGGCTGATCTTCCGTGAGGGGGCGGCGAAGAACGGCTTGCTGGCAGAAAAGGCGGACGAAATTTTCGATCTGATGGAAAAGTTCGCCGGTTATGGTTTCAACAAATCGCACGCCGCCGCGTATGCGTTGCTGGCCTATCAGACCGCCTACCTGAAAGCGCACCATCCAGCCGCGTTCATTGCGGCCAACATGTCGCTGGCGATGGACGATACTGACAAGATCAAGGTGCTGGTTGAGGATGCGCTGGAAATCTGCAAGCTGACGCTGTTGCCGCCGGATATCAACCAGTCCGATTACCGTTTCACCCCGGTTGGCGAGCCGCCGAGTGTGAGCAAGAAACCGGTGACGCAAATTCGCTATGGCCTAGGTGCCGTGCGTGGCGCGGGGCAGAACGCGATTGAAGCGATCGTCGAAGAACGCAAGAAGCGACCATTCACTGATTTGTTTGATTTCTGCCAGCGGATTGACCGGCGGCTGGCGAACCGGCGCACGATCGAGGCGTTAATTCGTGCTGGTGCGTTTGACTGTTTCGGCGTTGATCGCGCCGTGTTGCTGGCGTCGGTCAGCCTGGCGATGGAAGCGGCCGAGCAGGCGGAAGCGGCTGCGAACCAGAACAGCCTGTTCGGCGGTGAAGACAGCGATCTGGTGGCGCCGCCGGAATACGTGAAGGTTCCTCCTTGGAGCGAAAAGCAGAAACTGATAGAAGAAAAGGCGGCGCTCGGGCTTTATCTGTCGGGGCATATGTTCAATGCCTATGCCAGCGAGGCGCGCCATTTCGCCCGCACACGCCTGGCTGTGCTTGAGCCCTCGCGTGAGCCGAAATGGATCGCCGGCATCATCGCCGGCATGCGGCCGCAGATGACGCAGCGTGGCAGGATCGTGATTGTCACGCTTGATGATGGCAGCGCCACGCTCGATGTGACGGTTTTCGGTGAACTGTATGAAAGTTACCGTAGCTTGTTCAAGGAAGACGAATTTCTCGCAGTGCAGGGGAAAGTTTCGGAAGACCGGTTCACCGGCGGCATGCGCGTCACGGCCGACAATGTGCTCGATATTGCCGGCGTGCGGATGCGTCTGGGCAAGGCCTTGCAGATGGTGCTGCCGGCAAAGTCCACGCCAGCATCGATTGCAGATGTGCTGTCCGCGCACAGGAGCGAAGAAGGCTTGCCGGTGGTGGTGCAATGCGCGTTGTCCGGCTGTGAATGTGCGCTTCGGTTCGGTGACGACTGGCGCGTTGCGCCAACGGATGCGTTGAAGCAGGTGCTGGTGGAAAAACTAGGCGCAACCGATGTACGGGTCGAATATGGCGCATGATGATTCAAATGATTAATTGGGGGGCGGTTTGCGTTATCTGACATGGTTCATTGCTGCCGTTAGCGTGCTGTTCCCGGTGCTGGCATTGACTGTCCGCGGTGCGGCCAATACCTGCTTTTTCTTGATAGCCTTGTGTGGCATCCTGGCAATTGCTTGCCGCCTTAGAGGCGCAGGCTTGTCGTTTAGCGAAATGTGCAGGAATTACTGGCCGCTCAATCTGGCGATGGCCGGGATGTTCGTTGCGATATTGCTTAATCAGATTGCGACCGGCCACTTTTCGGCAAGGGAATATGATGCATCCTTAAGGCTGCTATTGTTTCCGCTAGTGTTCTGGGCATTGCTGATAGTGCCGGCAGCAACAGACAAATATCTTGAATGGGGATTGAGCGCCGGAGCATTGTTTGCATTTGCAAAAATGTTCTGGCTTATTCAAACTGGGGTTGACCGCTTGTGGATTGGTGGCTTCATTTCCATCATCCCCTATGCGGAAATGGCGATGATGCTGGGCGTGTTTGCTGCTTTTTCAATTGGCGGGGATGAAGATCTGTCGCCGTGGTTTGCTGTGCCGAAAATACTGGCATTGCTGGCAGGGCTGTCTGGGGCATACCTTTCACAGACGCGTGGTGCGTGGCTTGCTATTCCTGCAATGCTGGTTATTTCGCTTCTCGGGTGGCGCATGCGTCAGCGCCAAAAGCTTATGGTGGTGTCGGCTGTGTTTGCAGCGCTCGGCCTGATGTTGTGCTTTGGTAATATTGGGCAGCAAAGGGTGGTTGAGGCTCAAAGTGATATTGCCGCTTACATGCATGGACAGAACCGGGATACATCAATTGGCTTGCGTTTCCAGATGTGGCATGCCTCATGGCTCATTTTTGGACAGCATCCGTTGTTCGGCGCTGGCCGGGAGGTAGTTCCCAAGATGCTTGACGGACTGGCCGCACGTAATATTATTTCGCGTGATGCTGCCCGGAACGGGCAGGGGCATACGCACAATGAGATTTTATACAACTTGGCGTCTTTAGGATTGTTCGGGCTGATGTCGCTTCTGCTGACATATTTCGTACCTGCTTGGTATTTTTATCGAGCGGGACGCGAAACAGATCGGAAAATCCGCTGTGCTGGGAGAATGGGGCTGGCGCTATGCTTGGGTTTTTTTGTGTTTGGACTGACTGACGTGCAATTCCTGTGGGGGCATTGCAATACTTTTTATAGTATGCATGCAGCATTGTTTGTGGCCTGCATAGTCAGGCGCCAGGCGGCATTGCGTGACGCAAGGACGCATGAGATAGGTAATTTGCCGGTTAGTGCGAATAATACATTTGCCAGTTAATTTAAATGCGGTTCTCTCACTATTTTAAACGGTTGTTCATGCTTCATCGCCCTTATGTTGGGAGGATGATGCTGGCTTTCGGCGCGATGATCGTGACTGCCGCGACCGAGCCGCTGGTGCCATTTTTGCTGCAACTGCTGCTTGATCGCGGTTTTGTCGGCAAGCCGCTGTTTCCGTACTGGTGGGTGCCTATTGTTGCAGTCGGCCTATTCGCGATTCGCGGCTGTTCCACCTTTCTCAGCACCTACATGATGACCTGGGTTTCGGCGCGGATTCTGAACGAACTGCGCCGGCAGATGTTTGCGCGCATGCTGGACGTGCCGGTTGGCTATTTCGCGCAGCACTCAGTCGGTCGGGTGATCAATTCGATGATGTATGAAGTGCAGCAGATCATCGAAATGGTGACCAAGGTATTCACGTCAATTGTGCGTTCGGCGCTGACCGTGATCGGCCTGCTGGCGTGGCTGCTGTACCTGAACTGGATGCTGTCGATCATCACCCTGATTCTGCTGCCGCTGCTGGCGGTGGTGGTGCGTTTCACTGGCCGCCGCCTGAAGCGGCTGAACGAGGAATCGCTGAGCGTGAATGCGCAGTTGACGCAGGTGATCGAGGAAACGACGCGCGCGCACCAAGTGATCAAGATTTTCGGCGGGCAGGAGTACGAGAAATCGCGCTTCTGGCAGCGTTCGGAAAACCTGCGGCGCTACACGATGCGCATGACCAGCACCTTCGCCTCGACTGTGCCGATCACGCAACTGATGACCGCGTGCGCGATGTCGCTGGTGGTAGTTATTGCGCTGGTGCAGTCGAACGAAGGGCAGATCACGGTCGGTGGTTTCGTCTCGTTTATCACCGCGATGCTGATGCTGTTGGCGCCGTTGAAACAACTAGCCGAGGTCAATGGCCCGCTGCAGCGCGGCATGGCGGCGGCGGAAGCGGTGTTCCATCTGATTGACGCGCCGATCGAGCGTGAGAGCGGCAAGGCTTTGCCCGGGCGCGTTGCTGGCCGGGTTGATTTTGTCGATGTTAGCTTCAAGTATCCGGAGCAGCAGCAAAAGGCGCTCGATGGCATCAAACTGCATGTGGAACCGGGCGAGACGATTGCGTTCGTCGGCATGTCCGGCGGTGGCAAGACGACGCTGGTTAATCTGCTGCCGGGTTTCCATGCCGCCGTCAGCGGAAAAATCCTGCTCGACGGGGAGCCGATCGACGAGATTTCGCTGCCGAGCCTGCGCCAGCAGATTGCGATGGTGAGCCAGAACGTGGTGCTGTTCGACGATACCGTGGCGGCCAATATCGCGTATGGCGACGCGAATGCGGATCGAAGCCGGATCGAAGCGGCGGCCAAGGCGGCGCACCTGACCGATGTGATAGCCGGTTTGCCGCAGGGGCTGGATACCTGGATTGGCGACAACGGTTCGCGCCTGTCAGGCGGCCAGCGCCAGCGACTAGCGATTGCGCGCGCGATTTACAAGGACGCGCCGGTGCTGATTCTGGACGAGGCAACCTCGGCGCTGGATACCGAATCAGAGCGCACGGTGCAGGCGGCGCTAGACGAACTGATGCA
This sequence comes from Burkholderiaceae bacterium, assembly GCA_018262475.1. Classification (GTDB taxonomy): domain Bacteria; phylum Pseudomonadota; class Gammaproteobacteria; order Burkholderiales; family Burkholderiaceae_D; genus QZKY01. The sequence continues at coordinate 11,976 of JAGSYW010000072.1, forward strand.
AGGCCGGACCACGTTCGTGATTGCGCATCGCCTGTCGACCATCGAACGCGCCAGCCGGATCGTGGTGCTGGCCGAGGGACGGATCGTGGAAATCGGCACGCACGAGGAATTGCTGGCGAAGCAGGGCGTGTATGCGAACCTGCATCGCTTGCAATTCTCGCCCGCCGCAAGCGAGGGTTCTGCTGCTTGACGCATCGATGCATGTGGCGCAACGAATGACGAATCGAACAATGAGCACAAGCACTCAACTGGTTTCAACCGAACGGCTGCAGCGCGCCGACAAGATGCTGTTCATCACCCATCTGGCGCTGGGTGATTACACCTACCTGCAAAACTGCTTCAAGGCGTTTGCGCAAGCGTTTCCTCAGGTGAAGATTCATGTGTGGGTGGACGAACTGCGCCGCACTTCGCGCGCGGCCGACTGGGTGCACCTGAAGAAATACGCACTTTATGACTGGCTCGCCGCCTGTCCGTTTGTGGACAAGGTGTACAACCAGACCTACAGCCCGGATGGTTACCGGCAGTCGATTGCCGACGCCCAGCGGGAAAACTATCCGCTGGTGGTGTCGCTGGCGACCTTGCGGCCACATCGCTATGCGTCGCTGGCGCGGGAAATCTGCACGCAGGGCTTCGTCGTCGGCATGAGGGCTCGCGCCGGCCTGCTGGCCATTCACAAGCACTGGGGCTACACGAAGCTGGATGCGGCGCTCGATATGGCGGCATCGCAGCGGCCGGGGATGCACATCAGCGAGGTGTATGCCGACTGGTTTTACCGGCTGTTCGGGCTGGAAATCAATGCCGAGCGGCGTTTCCCGTTTGTCGAAATTCCGCTGCAGTGGCAGCAGCAGGCAGCCAGCCAGCTCGAACAGTGGGGCTTCGCACATGACGGACAGCGGGTAGCGAAAGTCGTGTTCGTGAATGCGTTCGCCAAGAACAACAAGCGCTGCTGGTCGCTCGAGCATGTGGCCGATCTGATCTTTGAGCTGCGGCAGCATGAGGCGTGGCAGGATGCGAGTTTCATCGTGAACTCGATGCCGGAGGAAATAGCGCGCGTCGAAGCCTTTTTCGCCGCACGTTCGCTCGAAAAGGTGAAACTGTTTAGCGCGGCCGACAATTTTTTCCAGTTGCCGGCGATTTTGCAGCAATGCGATTTGATCATTTCTGTCGAAACGGCGGTAATGCACCTGGCGAATGCGGTGCATGTGCCGGTGGTGGCGCTGATGCGGCAGAAAAACCCCGAATGGGTGCCGGTTGATGCGCACAACAGCACCGTGATCACGGCGGAAAAGCGCAGCGACTGGGTGAAGGATATTCCAGTACAGCGAGTGGTGGCGACAGTGAACGGATGCGTGGCATGAGCAGCCGGATAAAGTGCGAGGCGGAGTGCGCATGACCAATCAGATCGTGCCGCAGGAGTTGTTGCGCAACGCGAACAGAATCCTGTTCATCGCGCATCTGGCGCTGGGGGATTTCGCCTACCTGCAAAATTGTTTTCGCCAGTTTGCGGCAGCTTATCCGCACATCAAGCTCGACCTGTGGGTGGACGAACTACGTCGTACCGACCGCGCTGCCGACTGGCCGTTCCTGCAGAAATACGCGCTGTATGACTGGCTCGCGGCTTGCCCGTATTTTTCCAGGGTTTATAACCAGACTTACAGCCCGGCACTGTTCGAGCAATCGGTGTTCGAGGCGCAGCGGCAGAATTACCCGATTGTCGTTTCGCTGGCGGTGCTGCACCGGCCGGAATATGCGCGGCTGGCACGCCGCTTAAGTCCATCAGGATTTATCGTTGGTCAGAAGAAACGCTGGTTCCCGCATTTTTCAAGATTTCTTGCCTACCGCCAGCTGGATGCTGCCATTCCGGCGTATTCGTCATCCAAGGTCGGGCAGACGCACATCAGCGAGATTTATGCCGGCTGGTTTGGCGCCATGTTCGGCGCGCAGACGGTGCCGCAGGATCGCTTTCCGTTTGTCGAGATTCCGCCGGAATGGCAGCGCCGCACGCGCGAACAACTGGTGCAGTGGGGTTTCTCGCCTGGCGGCGAGAGCGGCAAGGTGGTGTTCGTGAATGCGTTTTCGAAAGCGCAGGATCGTAACTGGCCGCTGGAGCGGGTGGTCGAACTGATCCGGGCGCTGCGCCAGAAGGAGGCTTATGTTGACGCCGGTTTCATCGTGAATGCAGTGCCGGAAGAGCTGGCGCGGGTGCGGGCGCTGCTGGCGAATGCCGGACTGGCGCGCACGCACCTGTTTTCCGCCGACGAGAACTTCTTCCAGTTGCCGGCGGTGCTGAGTTTTTGCGACCTGATTGTGTCGGTCGAAACGGCGGTGATGCATCTGGCGAATGCGGTGCAGGTGCCGGTGGTGGCGTTGATGCGCCAGCGCAACCCGGAGTGGGTGCCTATCGACCGTGAGCGCAGCACCATCATCACTGTTCCCGGCAAGCGCGACTGGGTGGCGGCGATTACGGTGGAACAAGTGGTCGAAGTGGTGCAGCAACAGAATTTCCCGGAGGCCAGCCATGCCGCTGTTCGCTGACGCTTGGCAGGGCGAGCTGATCTGCGGCGTGGATGAAGCCGGGCGCGGGCCGCTGGCCGGGCCGGTGTTCGCCGCAGCAGTGATCCTCGATCCGACGCGGCCAATTGCCGGCTTGCGCGATTCGAAAAAACTGACGGAAGCGAAGCGCAATGCGCTGGCGCTGCAAATCAAGGCCGATGCGCTTTCGTGGTCGATCGCGTTTTGTTCCGAAGCCGAGATCGATGAATTCAACATCCTGCAGGCGACCATGCTGGCGATGCGGCGCGCGGTCGAAGGCTTGCGCGTTGCGCCGACGCTGGCGCTGATCGATGGCAACCGCTGTCCGCAAATGGCGGTAAGGGCGGAAGCGATCGTGAAGGGGGACGACAAGGTGGAAGCGATTTCGGCTGCTTCCATTCTGGCCAAGACCGCGCGCGATGCAGTGTGCGTGCAAATGCATGCGCGCTATCCGCAATACGCATTCGACCAGCACAAGGGCTACCCGACCGCGCTGCACCTGGCGCGCTTGCGCGAGCATGGTGTGTCGCCGGTGCACCGCAGGTCGTATGCGCCGGTGCGCGCATTGCTGCCGGAGGACGCATGAAAGCGATTACATCGCGCGAGAATGCGCTGTACAAGGAACTGAAGCGGCTGGCCGGCAGCTCGCAGGCGCGGCGCAAGGCCGGGCAGACGCTGCTCGACGGCGTGCATCTGTGCGACGCCTGCCTGAAAACGCATGGCAGGCCGCAGCAGTGCATCGTCGGCGAATCGGCTAGTACGCTGCCGGAAGTGGTAGACATCGTTGCCCGCTGCGAGGCGAAAAATGTGACCTGCGTGTTGCTGCCGGACGCGCTGTTCAAGCCGCTGAGCCAGGTTGAAAACGGGGTCGATCTGCTGTTTTTGATTGACACGCCTGCGCCGATGCTGCCAGAGAAATTGACCCAATTGGCGGTGCTGCTGGATGCGGTGCAAGACCCGGGCAACCTCGGCTCGATCCTGCGCAGCGCGGCCGCGGCTGGCATCAAGCAGGTGTTTTGCAGCCCCGGTACGGCGCAAGCGTGGTCACCGCGCGTGCTGCGCGCCGGCATGGGAGCGCATTTTTTGCTGCAGGTGTTCGAGAACGTCGATCTGGCGCAGCTGATTCGTTCGTCAGATGTGCCGGTGCTGGCCACCAGCCCGCATGCGACGAAAACGGTGTATCAGGCCGACCTGCGCCAGCCGCTGGCGTGGCTGTTCGGGCATGAAGGGCAGGGCGTGTCGGATGAACTGATGGCGCTGGCGACGCTGAAAGTGGCGATTCCTCAGCCGGGGGCGATGGAATCGCTGAACGTGGCTGCTTGCGCGGCGGTGTGTCTGTTCGAGCAGGTACGTCAAAATAACTGACTGAAATGAATTTTCGGTCAGTAAGGCCGGGAAATATACTCCACCCAGTATCTTAAAGCGGCCAGTAAATATGTGGTCTAGCGGCGTATTTTTGCTATATACCCCATCATATTCAACCCAAAAGCGCGGGCATGCCCGCGCTTTTGGGTTTTGTGGCACTAGGTAGGCGCCGCAACGCCGTCGTCCGGCTGCGGCGCTGTTTGATTACAGGCTGTCGCCGAAATCCGCCTTGAACTTCGCCACCAGCTTCTCGTGCCAGCCGGTCGTGCCTTCGAGCTTGCCGAAGAAGAAACGCAGCATTTTCGGTTCTTCGACAAATTTCAGGCCGCCGATCAGTTCGCGGTTCTGGTACAACCAGATGATGCGGTCGACCACGAATTTCAGCTGTGACAGCGTGAACACGCGTCGCGGCGCAGCTAGGCGCAGCAGTTCCATGTTGGCGTAGGTTTCGTTGCCGTCAGCATCGCGTTGTTCGGAGATCGAGCCGCGCTCCATGCCGCGGATGCCGCCGACCAGATACAGCGCCGCGGCCAGCGCGCCTGCCGGGTACTCGGATTGCGGGATGTGCGATACGAAGGCGCCGGCATTGATGTGCGCGCCCAGACCGCCTGCCGGGGTGATCACCGGCACGCCAGCTTTGTGCAGTTCATTCACCACGAATTCGATGAACTGCGGGCCCTGGTTGACCATGTTTTCGTCCATCGTTTCCTCGAGACCGACCGTCATCGCCTCAATTTCGCGCACCGACATGCCGCCATAGGTCAGGAAGCCTTCATACAGCGTGACCAGTTCGCGCATCTTCATGTAATCGTCGTGATTACGGGAGCAGATGCCACCGCCACGGGCACAGCCGAGCTTGCGCGCGGAGAAGTAAATGATGTCGCACAGGTCGCTGATTTCGCGCGTGATTTCGCGGATGCTCTTGTTCTTGCAGGATTCCTCGCGCGCCTTGATGAAGTACAAGTTGTCCGCCAGCAGGCTGGCATCGAATACCAGCTTGATGCCGTTTTTCTTGCAGATGCCGCTGACTTCGCGCAGGTTCTCTAGCGAGTGCGGCTGGCCGCCGATCAGGTTGGTGCCGGTTTCAACGCGCACATAGGCGATTTTCGATGCGCCGACGCGGTCGATCAGTTTTTGCAGCGCAACCGTATCCATGTTGCCCTTGAACGGATGGTCGCTGTTGAATTTCAGCCCTTCTTCGGTGATGAACTCTTCCACCGTGCCGCCATTCAGCACGATGTGCGCCTTGGTGGTGGTGAAGTGATAGTTCATCGGCACAAACGAGCCCGGCGTGACATACACTTTCGAGATGATGTTTTCTGCCGCGCGCCCCTGATGCACCGGCAGAAAATATTTCATGCCAAAGATTTCTTCGATTTTCTGTTCCAGCCTGGTGAACGATTCCGATCCGGCATAGCTGTCATCGGCTACCATCATGGAAGCGAGCTGCTGATCGCTCATCGCATTCACGCCGCTGTCGGTTAGCATGTCGAGGAAGATATCGCGGTTTTTCAGCAGGAAGGTGTTGTTGCCAGCTTCCTTGATGGCCTGCAGACGGCGGTCGATCGGTACCAGATCCAGCTTCTGGATGATACGTACCTTGTGCATTTCGAGGGGAACGTTCTCCCCGGAGTAAAATTTAACTTTGGACATGAAAATCTTCCGTGAAGGGTGGTTGCGGATACAAACTGCC
>JAGSYW010000073.1 GCA_018262475.1 Burkholderiaceae bacterium
ACCGGCTGCCTTGGCTGGCGCGCTGGCAGCGGCTTCGGCCGGTTTTTCTGCGGCTTTTCCGGCTGGCTTGTCTGCCGGAGCATCAGCCGGCTTTTCTTCCGCCTTCGCGCCCGGTTTCCATTCGACCGGCTTGACCGGCATGCCAACGCGAACCTTCTGCAAGCCTTCGACGATCACCCGATCGCCAACCTTCAGGCCGGAAGCGATCACCCACTTGTCGCCAATGGCCGATGCTGTTGTCACTGTGCGCGCCTCGACCTTGTCTTCCGCGCCGACCACCATCACGCTCGCGCCCTCGTTGGTACGCAGCACCGCCTGCTGCGGCACCGCAAGCGCCTGTTCATTCACCCCTTGCTGAAAGCGGGCGCGGACGAAAGTACCCGGCATCAGCGCCCGATCAGGATTCGGGAAAATCGCCCGCAAGGTTACCGTGCCAGTCGATTCATCCACCGTGATATCGGAAAACAGCAGCGTGCCTGCCTTCTGGTAAATGCTGCCATCATCCATCACCAGGCTCACCTGCGCCTCGTTCTTCGACGCCGCTTTCAGTTTGCCTTCCTTCAATGCCTGCCGCAGCTTCGCCACTTCGGCTCCCGTCTGCGTCAGATTCACATACATTTTGTCATCCTGCTGAATCAGTGCGAGCGGCGTCGCATCGCCCTGCCCGACCAATGCGCCCTCGGTCACCAGGGCGCGACCGATACGCCCAGAAATCGGCGCCGTCACACGTGCATAACCAAGATTCAGGTTGGCCGTGGTCACCGCTGCCTTGCCCGCCGCGACATCCGCCTTCGCCTGCTTGTGCGTCGCCACCACTTCATCGTATTCCTGCTTGCTGATGGCATTGATCTTCACCAGCGGCTCATAACGCTCCAGCTTCAGGCTGGCTTGCGTCAGGTTCGCTTCCGCCTTGGCCAGCGTTGCCTTCGCGCTGTTCAGTGCGGCCTGGTATGGCGCCGGATCGATCTGGAACAGCACCTGCCCTTCCTTGACCTCGCTGCCCTCCTTGAACATGCGTTTAAGGACGATGCCGGCCACCCGCGCGCGCACCTGCGCCACGCGATTCGCCTCCAAACGGCCGGGCAACTCGTTAGTGATTCCCATACGCTCTGGAGCAACCGTAATAACGGCAACCTCAGTCGGCGGACGCGGCCCGCCCTGGTTTTTTTCGCCGCAACCGGCAACGATGGAGGAAATGGCGACGGCAGCGCCAAGCAAGGCTAAACGGTAACTTGGTTTCATAAGGATTCTGGCAGAAAAGGCGTTGTAAACCAGCTGACAAGGAGTCCGCCCAAATTATGGGCGCACAATTGACATGCCTTGATATTTATTAACGCGAATGTGGCAATAGCTGCCATTATACATACAATCATGTATGTATGTGTGATATGCTTGCCGTTTCAAACAATCTCCACAAATCATTCACATTTTCCGCAGCAAGACTCACAATGGCCAGAAACACCAAGGAAAAAGCGCAGGAAACCCGCGAACGCATACTTGATGCGGCTGAAGATGTATTTTTCAACAAGGGTGTTTCCAACACATCGTTAAACGATGTCGCTCAAGCGGCTGGCGTCACCCGTGGCGCGATTTACTGGCACTTCAAGAACAAGGCTGACCTGTTCAACGCAATGTGTGAACGCGTGCGCATGCCGATCCGCGAAAAAATCGATGCGGTAGCCGATGAACAAACAACCGACCCGCTCGGCCTGATGCGCACCAGCAGCCTCGGCATCCGGCAGCAAATTATTCAGAATCATCACTTTCGCAAGGTGCTGACGATCCTGTTCCATCGCTGCGAATACCTCGACGTGAATGACCCCATCCTGCAATACCAGCGAGACTGGCTGCTGCATGGCCGCGAAGCGACCCAGCGCGCGCTGGCGCATGCGCAGGCCAAAGGGCAGTTGCCGGCAGAACTCGATATCCGGCTTGCGAGCATCACGATGCACGTTGCTTACGATGGCATGATCAACAGCTGGCTACTCACGCCGGAGCACTTCGATCTGATTGAAGACGGCACACGGTTGCTAGACGCCCTTGTCGATAGCATGCGCACCAGTCCGGCACTGCGCAAGACGGCCGACTAAAGGCAAACAGCAAGCCCGCCCCCTGCCGCAAACGGCCGCACGCCCTCAATCCCGGCAAAAATAACTGACCGAAAACGCAATTTCATTCAATTAGGCTAAAAAATATACTCCCATCAGTATTTAAAAACAGCCAGCAAAAATGTGGCCAAGATGGGTGTTTATGCCACATACCCCACACAAGCAGCAAAATAACTGGCAGCGCGCACGCCATCGTTGCCCCAATGGCAGCCATCCCGGCCCCTTTTGACCTCGCGCAACGCGGCGTATGATGGAAACGGTAGCCTGTTGAAAACGCATCAGTCCCTCCTTACATTGCCATGCACCAATTCATCGATCAGGGCTTGAGCGAAGCCGAAGCGCGCCGCCGCTTCGACGCCGATGGCCCGAATGAACTGCCGTCCGCCAAACCGCGCTCGCTATTGGCGATTGCCTGGAGCGTGGTGAGCGAGCCGATGTTTTTGCTGCTCTCGGCCTGCGGCGGGATTTACCTGTTCCTCGGCAACCTGCAGGATGCGCTGATCCTGCTCGGCTCGGTGGTGGTGGTGATGGGGCTGAGTTTCTTTCAGGAGCGCAAGTGCGAGCGCACGCTCGAAGCGCTGCGCGACCTGTCCAGCCCGCGCGCGCTGGTGATCCGCGATGGCGCGCAGCGCCGCATTCCCGGGCGTGAGGTGGTGCAGGGCGATGTGATCGTGCTGTCCGAAGGCGACCGCGTGCCGGCCGATGCGCTGCTGCTCGAAGGCCAGAACCTGCATGTGGATGAATCACTCTTGACCGGCGAATCGGTACCAGTGCAAAAGCTGGCGTCCGATTGCCCGATGCTGACGGAAGCGGCAAAACCGGGCGGCGATGGCCAGCCGAGCCTGTTTTCCGGCACGATGGTGGTGCAGGGCAAGGGCGTGGCGCGCGTGCTGGCAACGGCAGAAAACACTGCGCTGGGCAGCATCGGCCAGTCGCTGGCTACGCAACGCGAAGAACCGGGCAACGTGCAGGTGGAAACGGCTCGGGCGGTGCGCCGGGTGGCGCTGGTGAGCTTCTCGCTGGTACTGCTGCTGGCGCTCTGGTACGGCGCGACCCGTGGCGACTGGCTCAATGGCATCCTGGCCGGGCTGACGCTGGCAATGGGCATCATGCCGGCCGAATTCCCGCTGGTGCTGCTGATTTTTCTCGGCCTGGGCGCATGGCGTATTGCCCAAAGCCAGGTGCTGACGCGGCGCATACCGGCCATTGAAATGCTGGGCGCGACCACCGTGCTGTGCGTGGACAAGACCGGCACGCTGACCGAAAACCGGATGGCGCTGGCGCAGATCGTGGCAGATGGCCAAACGCACATTTTTGCTGGCGATGCCGCCAGCCGGCCGGAAAATTTCGCCGAACCCTTCCACGAAACGCTGGAATTTGCGCTGCTTTCGAGTCAGCGCGATCCGTTCGATCCGATGGAGCGTGCCATTCTGCAGACTGGCCGCGCCGTGCTCGACGGCACCGAACATCTGCACGACAGCTGGACGCTGGTCGAGGAATATCCGCTGTCGCGCGAACTGCTGGCGATGTCGCGCGTGTGGCAATCGCCGGATCGCGAAAATTACGTCATCGCCGCCAAGGGCGCGCCGGAAGCCATCATCGACCTGTGCCATCTGGACGAGGCCGCCATCGCCAGAATCACCGCGCAGGTGGATAGGATGGCAGCACAAGGTCTGCGCGTGCTGGCGGTGGCAAAGGCGTCATTCCGCCATGCCGACCTGCCGCGCATCCAGCACGATTTCGAGTTTGAATTCCTCGGCCTGATCGGGCTGGCCGACCCGCTGCGCGCGAACGTGCGCGCTGCGGTGGATGAATGCCGCGCCGCCGGCATCCGCGTGGTGATGATCACCGGCGACTATCCGGCCACGGCGCAGAACATCGCACAACAGGCCGGCATCAGCTTCGACCACGGCATCCTGACCGGAGCAGAACTCGACGCGCTGGACGACGCCGCGCTGCAAACCCGCATCGGCACGGTCAATGTTTTTTGCCGCGTGACGCCGCAGCAGAAACTGCGTCTGGTGAATGCGCTGAAAGCGGCGGGCGAAATCGTCGCGATGACCGGCGATGGCGTGAACGACGCGCCGGCGCTGAAGGCGGCGCATATCGGCATCGCGATGGGCGGGCGCGGCACCGATGTCGCACGCGAATCGGCGGCGCTGGTGCTGCTGGACGACGAGTTCGCCTCCATCGTGAAAGCGGTGCGGCTCGGGCGGCGGATTTTCGACAACATCCGCAAGGCGGTGGCGTTCATCATCGGCGCGCATATTCCGATTATCGGCCTGTCGCTGATTCCGGTGATGCTCGGCTGGCCGCTGATCTTGCTGCCAGTGCATATCGTGTTTTTCGAATTGATGATGGACCCGACCTGCTCGATTGTGTTCGAAGCAGAAGCCGAGGAGGCGGACGTGATGGCTAGGCCGCCACGCAAGCCAGACGAAAAAATCTTCGGTCGCGACATCCTGCTCTTGGGCGTGCGCCAGGGCGTGACGCTGCTGGTTCTGCTACTCGGCATTTACAGCGTTGCGCGCACCGCGGGTCTCGATCCGTATCAGGCGCGCACGCTGGCATTCACCGCAATGATCGTCGGCGACATCTGGCTGGTTTTCATGAATCGTTCGTGGACGCAAACAGCATGGCGAGCCATCGCCCGGCCGAACCACGCCCTATGGGGCGTGCTGGCCGCTGCTGCCGGTATGCTGCTGCTGGCGCTGTCTGTGCCAACTGTAAGCCGTTTGTTTCACTTTGGCGAAGTCGGCTGGCCATTGGTTGCATGCACCCTCCTGACGACCGGAGCGACGATGTCAATGCTAGGATTTCTGCGTTTTTTCAGGCACCCAAAATGAAGACGCTGGATACTCAATCTCGCGCACCACGTCAGCCCTGCACAATAACCGTTCCACAGCATGAATTAGCAATCACACAACAAGTTACAAACTACCACACCTGATCTCAGAAAAGCATCACCCGCGCTGTTTTTGCAAAACATCAACACGTATTGGCATCAGGAAATCCGCTCCGGATTGTGTCAGGTTTCGATTGAACCGTGACAGCACCTCGTCATATTGCTGTTGCGACAACCTGCGTTCGCTGTACGTCACCTTGATGGACTGCTCTTCGAATTGACCGAAACAGTCGAAATGCACCGACTGCCAGAAAAACACCTGTGTTAACAAAGAAAACTGGCGTGACATTATTGCCCGTCTTTCCGCCTCGAACGCAGCTTCCCGCACTATCTCTTCATTGTTGAATATCCGGAGTATCTCATTGAAATCCCCGTCGAAAACCGGCTCGGAAATGTAGGCGCAACCGCCATCCTTCAATACTCGATGAATTTCGGCAAACGCATCATCCATCCGGTCGATCTCGACGTGATGCAAGGATTTGAACATAAAAACGACGTCAAATTCAGCATCCCGAACAGGAATACTTTCCGCACCGCCAAGGCCAAAGACAACATTGGGAAGATCCTTGATCTGCAAGTTCTTTTCATGCTGGCGCTCATCCACATCAAGCGCCACCACCGAGGCCGCCCTTGGCGCCACAATGCGGGTCATTCTCGCCGGGCCACAACCAAGCTCTAGCACCGCCGCTCCCTTGAGTGACAAGACCTCGTCAATAATCTCGCTTTCGTCCGCCACACGCCTTGGTTCGGGCATTGCGATTCGCATACCACTTGCACTCATTTTCAATTGAACTCCGATACCATTCTCAATCAAGTCCGATCTCAACGCAGCTTTTCAATCATCTGCTCCAACCGCACGATGTCAGCGCAGAACAGTCGGATGCCTTCGGCCAACTTCTCGGTCGCCATCGCATCGTCGTTGACCATCAGGCGGAAGGTTTTTTCGTCGAGCGAAATCTTCCCGACTGGATCGGCTTTCGCCGCTTCGACGCTCAACTTGCGCGCAACCGGCGCCTCGGATTCGGACAGCTTTTGCAGCAGTTCCGGGCTGATGGTCAGCAGGTCGCAGCCGGCCAACTCGACGATCTGCGATGTGTTGCGGAAACTCGCGCCCATCACCTCGGTTTGGTAATCGAATTTGCGGAAGTAGGTGTAGATGCGCTTGACCGACTGCACGCCCGGATCGTCCGCGCCGACATATTCCAGCCCAGTCGATTTCTTATACCAGTCGTAAATCCGACCGACGAACGGCGAAATCAGCTGCACGCCTGCTTCGGCACAGGCGATTGCCTGCGGCAGCGAAAACAGCAGCGTGAGATTACAGCGGATACCTTCCTTTTCCAGCACTTCAGCCGCCTTGATACCTTCCCAAGTGGAAGCAATCTTGATCAGGACACGTTCACGCGGCGTTCCTGCCGCTTCGTACAGCCGAATCAGTTCTCGGCTTTTCGCAATCGTGCCTGCCGTGTCGAAAGATAATCGCGCATCGGTTTCGGTTGAAACGCGCCCGGGCACTATCTTCAGGATTTCCTGCCCGAACGAAACCAGCAGGTTGTCGATGATCGCATCGGTCGATTTCCCCATGTGCTCGCGCACTGCCTTTTCCAGCAGCGACTGGTAATCGACCTTCTGCACCGCTTTCAGGATCAACGATGGATTGGTGGTCGCATCGCGCGGCGCAAACGCCTTCATCGACTGGAAATCGCCGGTATCGGCAACGACGGTGGTGTACTGGCGAAGCTGTTCGAGCTGATTCATGGCTATGCTTTCTGGTTTTTGGGCTGTCAAAAACAGCGTTTCATTTACCGCACTGTGTAGTTTAATTTTGCCGCAAAATAACCGGCGGAAGTCGCGTATTTTTTATGATACTCCCTGAAATCTAATTCGTTGCGACCTTTTTTGCACGCGCTATCAGGCCGCTGGTAGAACTGTCGTGCTTTTGCGGCGGACTCTGACCTTCCAGTTCTGCCTGGATGTTTTTCGCCAGCACCTTGCCGAGTTCGACCCCCCACTGGTCGAAGCTGTTGACATTCCAGATGACGCCCTGAACGAAGGTTTTGTGTTCGTACAGCGCTATCAGCGCGCCCAGGGTTGCCGGCGTCAGCCTGTCCATCAGGAGCATGTTGCTGGGGCGGTTGCCCGGAAAGGTGCGGTGCGGCACCAACGCTTCAACTTCCGCTTCGGCCATGTTTTGCGCCCGCATTTCTAGCCGCACTTCGTTCTCGGTCTTGCCTCGCATGAATGCTTCCGCCTGCGCAAAGCAGTTCGCCAGCAGCGCTGCATGGTGCCCCGGCAGTTCATGGTTGGGCAAAAGCGCGGCGATGAAATCGATCGGGGTGATGTCAGTGCCCTGATGCAGCAACTGGAAATAAGCATGCTGGCCATTGGTGCCGCAATCGCCCCAGACCGTCGGACAGGTTGAAACGCCGACTGGCTGTCCATCTCTTGTCACGCGCTTGCCGTTGCTTTCCATGTCGAGCTGCTGCAGATAGGCCGCAAAGCGCGCCAGATCCTGATGATACGGCGCAATCGTCAGCGAAGCATGGCCGAGAAAATTGCGGTTCCACAGGCCAATCAGTGCCAGCACTACCGGCATGTTCGCCTCCAGCGGGGCATCGCAGAAATGCCGATCCATCGCATGTGCGCCGGCAAGAAACTCGGTGAAACGGTCGTAACCAACCGCCAGCGCAATCGGCAATCCGACCGCCGACCAGACCGAATAGCGCCCGCCAACCCAGTCCCAGAACGGAAACATGTTCCCGGTGTCGATGCCGAACGCGGCCACCGCTTCGGCATTGGTCGAAACCGCGACGAAATGCTGCGGCAAAGCGGGCTCGTTTGCATGGCGCAAAAACCAGTTGCGCGCCGTGTGTGCGTTCAGCATCGTTTCCATCGTAGTGAAGGTTTTCGAGGTGACGATGAACAGCGTGGTTGCGGGATCCACCTTTGCCAGGATCGAATCCATGTCATGCCCGTCAACATTCGACACGAAATGCATGCTCAGTCCGGGCCGAACAAACGGACGCAGTGCGAGGCAAACCATTTTCGGCCCGAGATCGGAACCGCCGATGCCGATATTGACGATATCGGTAATAGCCTTGCCGGTGTGCCCTCTCCACTCGCCGCTGCACACAAGCTCGGAAAATGATTTTACGCGTTCGAGCACGGCGTGGATGTCGGCAACCACATCCTGCCCGTCCACCGTCAGCGCCATGCTGCGCGGCGCGCGCAAAGCGGTATGCAGCACCGCCCGTTTTTCGGTGTTGTTGATTTTTTCGCCGGCAAACATTGCCGCACGCCTTGTCTCGACACCGCGTTCACGCGCCAGTTCGCACAGCAGCGGCAATGTCTGTTCACTAACGAGATTTTTAGAATAATCGAGAAACAGGCCCGCGGCCTCAATGGTCATCGCAGGGAAACGCTGCGGCGATTGCGCGAACAGCTCGCGCAAATTCCATTGGCCGGCTAATTGGGCGTGTGCTTGCAACGAACGATAGGCGGGAGATACTGCCAAGGCAGGCGTTTGCATGATGGCTTGATCCTTTGTCGGGTGGGAAGAGGATGTGCAAAAACCACAGGCGCACGAAACCCGACAATTATAGATCCTGCATCAGGCCGTAAAACGGCCATCGGCAGAACTTCTGTCAAACATCAATGAATCAATGCAGCTGAGCCACGCCTTGTGGCGCATCTTCCGGCATCTCGGCATGCACCAGTTCGCCGGCAATGTCGGCAAACAGCGGCGCGCCACAATCATCGCAGTATTCAAGCGGGAAGCGCTCGTTGTGGCGTTTCTCACACACCACCCCCTGCTCTTGCAGCGTCGCGAGAATTTCATCGACCGCATTCTGGCGCTTGCCTGCCAGCCCGGCAGAAGCCGGTTCTTCATCAGAAATGACATTGCCAACGTCGTAATCGTCGCCAGCTTCTTCCTGCCCGTACAGCGGCCAGACGATGCCGTAGATGATGTCGCTGCTGTCTTTGGTCGCAAAACCGACGCGGAATTCGCTCGCCGGCGTTGCCGAAGACATTTCGCCAAACGGCGCCACCACGGCGCGCAGGCCGGATGGTTCGATGCCCAGCGCTTGCGTCAGATAATGAACCGCCGCACGGATCGAAGCCGGACGGATGCGCACGTCGGCCTTGCGGCAGGCGGCAAAAAACGATTCCGGCAGCATAAGTTCGATACCACAGCCAGGCAGCAGGCGCGCGATGTTCGCCCCCCCCTGCGTCTGCCATGCGCTCAGCGCGGCGTCGCGCAACTCGGCTGCTGCCAGCGGATTCTGAGCTGTCTGCCAGCAAAAAAGCGGTTCCCCCACTGGCGCGGCCACTGCAGCCAGCAGATAGCGCGTATCCGCCAGAAAAGGCGGTGTTTCCTGCATCGCCTGCAACGGCCGGTAAGCAGCGCCCTTCAATGCGTTTTTTGCCAGATGCCGCGTAACCGCCGCCGTCTGCGAATGCGAATACGGCAACTGGTCGATTGAAAACAGTTGCGGCGCGATGAAGGTGCGCACATTCGGCGCTAGCACATGCGCGGCCAACTGGTTCGTCAAAGCCTGCTGGATGTCTGCTGGTATCGGCCCATGCGGAATGGCAAATCGCGTCCATGCCAGCACCGGTGCCGCAACCAGCAGCACGTCGTACGCCACGCCATCGAGCTCGACTTCGCATGATTCGCTCGCTGCCTCGATCGTCTGCAGCAGCGCGTCATAAGCGTTGGCCTCATCCTTGAACAGGTGGTCGAGTGCTGCATCGATTGCATCCTGGCGCCCAGTTTTCAGCAATTTCTGGATCACTGCATCCATGCTGTGCTCCCACACCCGCTTTTCCAGGCGGCTGGCCGCGCCCACCATTTCGCGGGCAAGCGCGATTAGACGCTGGCTATCGGGATAGAGCTTGGGCGGGGAATTCTTGGAAGGACGACGCATGATAATGAATGGATTGGGCGTAAGGAATCTATTTTAGAGGATTTTGCTGGCTAGCAGCACGCCGCTGGCGAAATCAGCCCCCCCTTTGTTCCGAGAACAAATCAAACCAATAGCCTCGCTCACAACATTTGCCCCAGCCACGAATAGGTTTTACACCGCCATGCGGCATGCGCTTCAACAATGTCATTGAGACGTAATTCTCGCTCGACATAATTGCCCCAAGGCAATCTTACCCCCCCCTTCCGTGGAGTTTGAAAGACATCATGAACATTCGTCACCGCATAACACTCCTGGTCGCTATCACGTTCACCGCGCTTGTTTCGATTGGCGGCTATGCCATCTGGCAATCGAGGAACAGCGCCAATGAAGTACGTACCGTTACCGAAGGCGTCGTGCCTAGCGCGCTGAA
>JAGSYW010000074.1 GCA_018262475.1 Burkholderiaceae bacterium
AGCCGACAAAGCGCGTGAAAGACCAGCATTCTCAAAGCGCAGCAAGCGCACCACACGCCCGCACCGCGCATCCGCCTCAATAAAGCGGGCACCATGCGAATCCACGCGCCACCAGGCGCATACCGAAACATCTCCGTCACGCCCAGGCAAAACCCGCGAAATGCCATCAATATCCGGTGCAGCAACGCCAAAATCATCAGCAAGCCAATCGACAAAACGCCGCTCAAGCTGCCAATCGTCATCCGCCAGAAACAACAAATGCGCCGACGGGAAATCCCGACGCAGCCCCTGAGCGACCGGCAGTAGATTCCCCGCATCAAACGCCACCATCACCGGCAAATCAACCGCCATGCGAACAGAACGGCAGGTTGCATACCCCTCACCGATACCGATGATGCGCGCATCATCAATCCGGCCAAGCAAAAACGCTCCGCCCACCTTATCCATCCCGCCGGAAAAGCGCTTCGAGCCATCAGCGGCAATCTTCTGCAAGCCAGCAAGATGCACGCCATCCACAGCGGAATACCGCTTCATCGGCACCAGCAGCAAGCCATCTGCATCAACGCGGACACCCTCGGCAGAAACCTGCTTGCGCAACAAATAATCAACCGGATGAGTAGGCTCCGATGCCAGCGACCACTGAGAGCGCGCCCGATGCGCCGCTCTGCTAGCAACCCGCGCCCGCTTCTCAGCCTCGGCCGCCTCGGCCTCGCGCAACTTGCGCTCAGCATCAGCCCGCTCCTCAGCAGAAATCCCCTGCCAATCAATTCGCACCGGCACTGCATTATTACTTGTGCCTTGCCACACCCCGAACGCCCCGGAAATCACCCGCGCGCCAGAACGCAAATCAATCTCGCGCAACGCATACCACGCCTTCTTGCCTGGCCCGAACCGCTTGATCTTTCCGTCAAGAACAGGATGGCCGGCTGGAAGCATGGGCAACCCATGCCCCTGCATCTGATCGATAACTTCAGATAAAGACATCATCGAACGCCGCTCCGTATGGAATGCTTATAACTAGGCGAATATGGCAGAATGGGCTTTTTCACACCCAAGGAGTAGCCATGAATGATTTCAGGCGAGTGTTTTTGCCTTACTGTCTGCAGCGACTGAGCGATGGCCGATATATCGTTTTGAACAGGCTGTACAAGCCGCTTGGCATTCAAAGCAGCGAGTGGATTGAGTACGACAGTCATCCGACAGCAACGCACATTGACGGGCTGACAGCCGCAAAGATAAAGCGGCTTTCTCATAGAGGAAGCGATGATGCCGGCACGATTCACCTTTACGGCGACGGCAGCATTCCCACGGATAGCAAGGCTCATTGGGATTCCTATTCGCAGCGACTCAAACTGCTTGCTGAGCTTGGTGTTGGTGCGAAATAACTAACCCCGCTTCCCGCGCTGCGTCGTCAAACATGACGCAGCCATCGACGTAAACATTGGTCAGCGCAATGGCGTTGTCAGGAATGGCAGCGCCAGGCATCCATCCATCAACGATCCGCGTTTTCCCATAATGCGCTGCCAGCGCCATTGCGTGTGCGGTCTTCCCGCATCCATGCTGGCCGTAAATGATGGTTGGTATTTCATTTTTTAGTTGTCTTTCCTGCTGCCAGCATGAACCGCCGATGATCGGCTTGGCAACGAATAGCAGCCCTTCCGGGCGGCATGCGCCGGATTCTGATCGGGCGCGTTCGCAGTACGGACTGGAATACCCATAAACAGGATCGACGCTTTGTCCGTCTGGTGCCCCGCAATTCGGGTATTTGTCAACAGACGGCCTGTATTTCACGTGTGCGCAGTTGATGCAGAATTTTTGCTGCGCTTGCGATGCATCGCTCATGGTTCTTTCCTTTATTGGTGATAAACAATTTGCGCTGAAAATCATCACAGCGCCCCCTCAAGCTCGCAAAACCCCTGCAAATCCCCCAGCAGCCCGGTAACGGTAAGGCGGGCATCGTACGTACCAACAAGCGAATCCGGATAACGCTCGCTCATTGCCACAAACCGTTTTGTTTCGGTGCCGCAAATCACTGCGCGCCTGCCTGAAAACACAAAAAGCGCGAACGGGCGTGCATCAGGCCGGGCGCGGCGCAGCACCGCGCGCACGATATCCGTCTGTGTCAAGGACTTCACCTTGTTACGGAAACGCGGCATCGGAACGGCCGTTGCCGCAACAGATAGTGATGGTTTGGAAGCGCGCGCCGCGCGCAATGATTTCGTGGCCATCAGCGCACCCTCAGCCGGTGGGATTGATTAGCCAAAACATCAGCCAGCGCGCACTTCATCGGCGGCCTGTGCATCAAGTCAATTCTGGACGGCTGCACTTGAATTCCAACAATCTTTGTCGCCTCCCCAGCTCGGCGCAGCGTATTTTCAATCTGCTTGACCAGATATTCTGGCAGCACAAACATGGCTCCGTTATGGGAAATGTCGCGCTCGGCAAAAATCCGCTTGAGTGCGCCGGGCTTCATGGTTGGCCACTCCGCGAGAATTTCATCTGTCGTGATGCGCGGATTCTCCATAATTCGCCGCAATATCTGGAATGAGAGCATTTGCGTGTTCAGCGCGCGCATCGTTACCTCGCACAAGAAAGAGCAACCTCGATATCCCTCAAACCTGACTGCATTGCCGATATGGCCTCACTCAGCTCTCGCTGGGCGTCCAGCAATTCGTCACGGGTCGCACCATCAACCAGCGCCGCGACCGCGTTGTGCGCCTCAGAGCACTCCTTGATGATGTTTTGCAATATCCCGACCGCATCCAACCTTCCCGCGCCAGATGCCACAGCAGAGGCTGAAACACCAACACTGCGAACCACATCACTCACGCACCGCACTCGATCGGCGATTGGCAGAGCCCACAGTACAGACGGAAGGAAATTGACTGGAAGCAAATTCGTGTCTTTCGACTGGTCATCCAGCCAGCGAAAAATTCTGTCGGCATTCACCCTGGCGCGCTCGAACTTATCGCGAGTTGGCGGGTCGAACTCAATTCCGGAAATTTTGTCGATTCCAAGCGATTCGTGCGCCTCGACGATGCACATGGCAGCCGTTTCCCTGCTCCACCGTTGGCGCTTGCGCCACTCGTTGACATGGTGCTGAATGATTGAAACAACAGAGCCGTGCGTTGCGCGTTGCATGATGTTTGCCTTTCTGTCGATTACATTGAATCGGCGCGCTGAGAATTAGCACCATTTCTTTGTTTGAGGAAAATTTCAGGGTGGTCTACCTTAACTTTTGCCGGAATTCCACGCGTTAGCCAGTTCTGTACTCGCTGAATACCGCCATCGGCGTAACCAAGCAGATCAGCCACTTTTTTTGGCCCACCAAGCTCCTCAATTAACTTCTTGTCTTGATCATGCATATCAACCCCGAGGGAGATTCGAATGCGCACATTAAACACCACGTTTAATCACGAGTCAAACAATTTGTGTAACAACGCGATGTTTAGTACTCGCATAATCAGGCGCATGCATGAGCAAATGACAAGGCTTTACGAGGCCGCCAAAAATCTGAAGAAAATTGACGGGCCATCGGAACTGGCCCGGAGGCTTGGCACATCACCGCAAACAATCAACAATTGGGAGCGGAGAGGCATATCGAACAGCGGAATGCTGCAAGCGCAAAAAGAGATTGGCTGCTCGGCTGAATGGCTAAAAACAGGGCGTGGCCTCATGGTGCTGGCGCCGCAATTTGCTCCACCCAACATCGAGCCCGCTAATAACGGCATGACTCGAATCCCATTGATCAGCTATGTTCAGGCAGGCGGGATGACGGAAGCTGTTGACCCGTACTCAATCGGAGATGCAGCAGAATGGCTGCTAACGGACCTTGAGCTTTCGGCCAACTCTTTCGCCCTTCGCGTCAAGGGCGACTCTATGCTCCCGGAATTCCGTGAAGGCGACATCATCCTTGTAGACCCTGCAGTCGAGCCGATGCCGGGAGATTTTGTTGTGGCCAAGAACGGCGAAAACGAAGCCACGTTCAAGAAATACCGACCTCGTGGTATCAACGAGCGTGGCGAAAAGGTCTTTGAATTAACCCCGCTGAACGACGATTACGAGTCCATGCGCTCAGACATCACGCCGATCAGGATCATTGGCACGATGATTGAGCATCGACGGTTTAGGCGGAAATAGAGAATTACCCTGCACTGATTGGAGGAATAGATTTTGGATTGGCTTAAGCATCTTAAAACTTGTCTTCACAGTGGAGGCAAATCAGACAGCAACGGACAGCCGATCAACAAGACATTCAGGGCTGGCGCGGTATTAGATAAAAAATCGATGAGCTTATCGGCCTGATAAAAGGCGTGATGGCGGATGGGATGGTTCATCAAGGGGAAGTCGAGTTCCTGCTTGGATGGATGGACGCAAACAGAGAAGTAAGAAATCAATGGCCAGCAAAGGTTATCTACCCGCGCCTTGTGGCTGCTCTTGAGGATGGGAAAATTGATCTTGATGAAGAGCGCGAGATCATGGATATCCTGCTCGCAACGGTCGGCGGCAATACAGCCACATTCATCAATGAGTCAAGCAACAGCTCAGCGCTTCCACTAACAGCGCCACAGCCAATTGTTCTATTCGAACAAAAAATATTCTGCTTCACAGGAAAGTTTGCCTCTGGCAGCCGCCAATGGTGCGAGGAGTTGACATCTTCGCTTGGCGGAGTGGTGTCTCCGGGCATCACCAAACGACTCAATTACTTGGTTATTGGCGAAATTGGAAGCCGAGACTGGATTCACTCAACGCACGGCAGGAAAATTGAAAAGGCAGTTGAATACGTCGATGCTGGATCCAACATTGCGATAGTAAGCGAAATGCACTGGCATGAGCATATTCCAAATGACCTGAGGTGAAAGCAGCACATCAACAACCAAGCCCGCCACGCGCGGGCTTTTTTATTCCCCCAACCAAAAAACTCACGCAGAAAATTAAACAAAATGTGTCGTTTGCGCCCCAATTAAACAATTTGTTTGACACGCGGTTAAACATGGTGTTTAATCACTCCCGTAAACAAAACGGGAGGCGCAAATGCACGCATACAAAGTTACCGTACGTACCGCGCAACACCAGATCACATACACCGCCATTGGTCCCACCAGTGCCGATGTAAGTATTGCCGCCATCGACGCTCACGGCATCTGCGCCGTCTCCGTTCATCCAATCGGAGGCTGACATGCGCATACTCCTCGAAACCATCGCTGTATTCGCCCTGATTGCGCTCATATTGGCTGCGCCGCCAGCAATTGAGAAGTACAACAAATCGCGCGAGGCAGCCGCGACCAAACAAAAAATCCGTCAGCAGCGCATGGCCGAAGAGGCCAACGCTGAATTCAAGCGCCGCCAGCCCACCGAAGACTTCAACAAGATGCTGGCGCCCATCGCGCAGGCCGAGGTGCGCAAATGATCCGCGCACGCATCCAACCAGATCGAGCATCGCTCGAAATCATGCACCGCAAGCTGCAATTCCCGGTTCCGCTGGATGACATGCTGCGCCACCCCGTCATGCGCATCACCATCGAGGCCGTGGCGCGCCGCCACATGCGCTCCCGCGCCAAGTTCGACCACAAAAAAATCCAAGCCAACGACTCCAGCAGAGACCCGCCCAGTGGGGCGTAGGCGGGACGAATATCCCCCACCGCACAAGCCGGCTTCCTCCGCCGGTGATTGTGCCGACTGGCCGGCGTAAGCGGCCAACCATCAAATCAATCACAAGGAAAACCACATGACCACCGCACACATCCCAACCGTCATCGGCACGCCGTTTGCCGGCGGCTTCTACGCCGGCACCGTACGCATCGAAGGCGCACTGCACGCACTCATCGTTGCACCGAAAGCCGAAGGCCAGCACGAGGCTGCACGCTGGAACGGCAGCACCGACGAAGTCACTGGCGCCCTCTCCTACAACGATGGTCTTGCCAACACCAAAGCAATGGCCGCGGACGGCAGCAAGCTGGCGCAATGGGCGCTCGAGCTGAACATCGGCGGCTTCAGTGACTGGTACCTGCCGTCTCTGGACGAACTTGAAATTCTCTACCGCAACCTGAAACCGACGGAAGAGAAAAATTACTGCTGGGCGCGCTCTGGCATCAACCTGCACGCCGACGAGCCGACCGCGCCATATACGCCGGATTTCCCGATGCAAACCACCGCCAAAGCATTTCGCTCCGGTGGAGCCGAAGCATTCGATCCTGCCTGGCACTGGTCCAGCACACAGCACGCCGCCCACGGTTCGTGTGCCTGGATGCAGGACTTCAGCAACGGCAGCCAGCACGACGGCCGCAAGGGCAGCGAGTACAGGGCGCGTGCCGTCCGCAGAATCGCCATTCAGTAATTCAGTCACTCATCCATTAAAAGGCAAATCATGAGCACAAGGGCGCAATGGGAAAGCGAGAACCTCAAATCAGGAGAGATTTACGCCGGCCTCATCCTCGGCAAAAACGGTCCGGATCATCATCTGATTCTGCTGCCGGGCGAAGCGGAAAATCTGACGTTCGCGCAAGCAAACGAGTGGGCCAAAGAAGCCGGTGGAGAGCTGCCAAGCCGCCGCGAACAATCGCTGCTGTTCGCAAATTGCAAAGACCAGTTTCAGCCGCGTTGGTACTGGTCAAGTGAACAGCACGCCGCCAACGGTTCGTGTGCCTGGATGCAGGACTTCGACGACGGCGACCAGAACAACAGCCACAAGGGCGGCGAGTTCAGGGCGCGTGCCGTCCGCAGAGTAACCATTTAGTCACTCAGTAATTCAGCCATTTTTTCGTTTCAAAAATTCCGCATGGCACTCCATTTCGACACCGAGATATACAAAGTGGCCTACGAACTGCTCAATCTCATCACCGACCTTGCCAAAAACATGCCGCGAGACTTCAAGGCGACCATTGGCGGCAAATTGCGTGATGAATGCATCGAAATCAGCACGCTCATCTACCGCGCCAACGTCGCCGACGACAAGACGCCATTTTTGAGCACGCTAATCGAGCGTGTGCAGGTCGCAGAACTGCTTATCCGGCTTTCCAGAGACAAAAAGCTCATTTCGACCGGGCAATACGCCAGCGCCATCGAGCTGGCGGCTAGCGTAGGAAAGCAGGCGAATGGATGGCGCCGTTCATTACTCACGCCAGCTGCATGTCAGCCAAGGTTGATATGACCGAGCGTTTATTTAATCTGGTCGTGCCGCTGGCCGAATCTCCGGCCACCGCCATGCGCACCACGGAAACCAACGCGCACGCGAGCGCGGAACGGTCCGGCGCAGTTTCTCTGCCGATCGGCACCAGCCTTCGGCCGGGCGACGTAGATAGCACGAATCACAGCACGCCGCCAACGGTTCGTATGCCTGGATGCAGAACTTCAACAACGGCAACCAGAACAACAACCACAAGGACAACGAGTACAGGGCGCGTGCCGTCCGCAGATAAAAGCGGCCCCCGTGCGGAATTTTCATTTTCCGAGCTGGTGCAGGCATATCTCGACTGCCGCCAGCACAAGCGCAACACATCCAGCGCACTGGCATTCGAGCAAAACCAAGAGCGCAACCTGATCGAGCTGCGCGATGAACTGCTGTCCGGCCAATACCGCCCCGGCAAATCCATCTGCTTCATCATCACCCGGCCGAAGCCACGCGAGGTATGGGCGGCTGATTTCCGTGATCGAATCGTGCACCACCTGCTCTACAACCGCATTTCCGCGCGATTTTATGCCTCATTCATCGCCGACAGCTGCGCCTGCATTCCAGGGCGCGGCACCCTGTACGGCGCGCAGCGGCTTGAGACGAAAATCCGCAGCATTACACAAAACTGGAGCCAGCCGGCGCACTACCTCAAATGCGACCTGGCCAACTTCTTCGTCAGCATCGACAAAGCCATCCTGTGGGAAATGATTGCCGCCAAGGTGCCAGAGCCGTTCTGGCGTGAACTGACGCACACCATCCTGTTCCACGATCCGCGGCGGCATTTCGAATGGCGCGGCGACCGCAACAAAATCGAACTGGTACCGCCGCACAAACGGCTGACAAACCAGCGCGCAGGCTACGGTCTGCCGATTGGCAACCTCAGCAGCCAGTTTTTTGCCAATATCTACCTGAACGCGCTGGACCAGTTCATCAAGCACAAGATCGGCTGCCGGCACTACATCCGCTACGTTGACGACTTTATTTTGCTGCACCGCGATCCGCATTGGCTCAATGCCGCGCTGAAAGGCATCAACGCTTTCGTGCGCGAACGGCTAAACGTCCGCCTGAACACCAGCAAAACCATTCTGCAGCCGGTCGACCGAGGCGTCGACTTCGTCGGCAGCGTCATCCGGCCGTGGTCGCGCAGGACGCGCAAACGCACCAAAAACGAAGCCCTGCACCGCATCGCCTGCCTGCCGGCCGACCGCGTCTGGCAGACCGCAAACAGCTATTTCGGCCTGCTTCGCCAATCACCCAGCAGCCACTCCGATCGAGCCGCCCTGGCCAATGCCGTGCGCAGGCGCGGGAACTCTGTCGACATGAATCTCACCAAAACCTATCAGAAACGCACATGAACACAGAAATTCAGACTGGCACACCAGTCAAATACATCGACACCAATGGCATCGAGCAAAGCGGCATCTTCCACGGCTGGCTACGCTCGCGCCGTCAGGATGGGCAGCGCACCGGCCTGATTGCCACCCCGACCAACCTCGGCACCCTGCTGGAAACCGCAGCTGAGCGCAACATCATGGAGCGCCAGCAATGAGCGCCGGGCAAAAATTCGATAGCGGCAAGCGCCGCTGGTCGCTCCTGCCTGCCGGCTCAGTCGAGGAAGCCGTTGATGTGCTCGAAATCGGCGCAGCCAAATACAGCGAAGACAACTGGCAGCGCGTGCCGAATCCGCGCACCCGCTACTACAACGCGCTCATGCGCCACATCAACGCATGGTGGACTGGGGAGCAGAAAGACCCGGAAACCGGCAAGCACCACCTTGCGCACGCCATCTGCTGCGCCATGTTCCTGATCTGGTTTGATATCAACGGAGGCGGCAATGCCTAAATCCAAGCGCCCACGCCACTCCAAGCAGACACGACGGCGCCAGTCAAACCCGCGCCTAATCGCCCAGCCATGGAAAACCGCTGCAGTGTTCGATCCGATCGAGCGCATTGTTGACCAACTTGAGCGAGACGGCACCGTCACGGTAACCTTGGACGGCATGCCCGTGTTCCTGAATACAGACGGCAAATGGTACTCCAGCGTTGCAGCCATTGAAGGCGTCATTCAGGCATTCGAAATCCACTCCGGCCGCACCAATCATGCGCTGCCAATCAGGCCGCTGCACCAGCTAGCGACCAAGCTGCGCATTGGCATGCCGATATTTTCATCCGACACGACCGCAGTCAGAGCTGCGCTCAATGTTTTGCGCCGCGCCGGCAACAGCCTGACCGCCGACGAAGCTGCCGAGCTGGCGCAGGCGGTATCCATTTCAGCTGCAATGGACAAGGTAATGGAGGCGGCATGAGCGATTTCGCCAAACAATATACAAAAACCACGCCTCGCAGCAAAACCAGTACGCTCGTTGCCGCGCTTCGCATCCTTGCCAATGACGTTCAATCCCAGGACGGCGTGGCAAATGCTGCGCTGTATGAAGCGTCTGAACGAATGCATGAGCTTTCGAAGCAGCGGGATGCCCTGATAGCGGCCATGACAGGAGCTGCTACAAAACTAGAAGCCGATGGCGACGAATGGCACGTTGCGGCTGAACTGCGCGAGGCCATCGCTAGCGTGAAAGGAGGCGAAGCATGAACCGCATGCAAACCGCCCTGCTTGACATCATCCGCATCACGCTCGCCCACACCGGCGCCAGCGACATCGATGTCAGCGAAATCATCGCCCGCAAAACGCAACATTTCGGCCACGAATTCCCGTTAAACGAAACCCGCTCAGAGGGTTGCGGTTACGCCACCGCAGAAAGGACAGCAGCATGACATGGATTCTCACCGCGTCCGGCAAGACGCTCGATTTCCTCAACCCGGTGCCAGAACAAATCGACATTCTGGACATCGCACAAGGCCTGTCGAACGAGTGCCGCTTTTCCGGCCAATGCAAGGTGTTCTATTCCGTGGCGCAGCACAGCGTGCTGGCCA
>JAGSYW010000075.1 GCA_018262475.1 Burkholderiaceae bacterium
TCTGCACCTAATTCTGGATGATGAAGCCAAGGAAAAAATCCTGGCCATCACGATGCACGGCAATAACAAGAACCAGTCGATCGGTTTTTTCCGCGCCGCGACCGGCCTGTATTACCTGTCGAAAATCATGGTTGAGGATGCGCTTGATTTCAAGGCGATCGACAAGAAGTTCAACCACTTCATTTTCGACGCCATCGGCCGCGGACACAGCATCACCAGCATCCTGCAATACTTGAGCAGCAAGAAGGTGCTATGGGTGCTGGATTCAAAATCATTCCTCTCGACCTTCCTGCATTATTTTCCCGACATTCCGTTTTCAAAAATCCAGATTCTGCTGTCGGTCAATTTGAGCGTATCGAAAAAAATCTCGAAAATCCCGCTGGAAGGCGCGCTGAAGGAATGGCTGCTGCGACAAAACGCCGAGTCAGCCGCCACCCCGCCGCAGGATTCGGCTGGAGCAACGGGTATAAGCTGAAATAGCCAGGTTGGGCCAGATATTCGGCATACTGACATCCCCCGTCAGTATTCCAGCGGCCTGTTATAACGGATTCGAGTCACGATTTCGTTTGCGGTCCCCGAAGGCAAGCCAGCCAGACAGAAGAAATCACGCGCCAGAATCGTGTGGGACTGGTTGATCGCAAGTGTCGAAACTCGCTGCCACTGCTCATTACGCGACCATGCCCACTGGCCATCCTTGCGACCGAACGCATATATCCGGTATTCATGCGTCTTGCAACGCACGCCCTCGTGCATGATGTTGACGGCGCCACCACGGCTGGTTGCCACCACCGTATAACGGATGATGCCATCCTTGCCAATCGACAGCGACTTCGCATCAATGACGAAAGATTGCGCCGCATTGGGACCCGTCTCGAACGGAAGCAGATTTTCCGGTTGAGGCATCGGCGGCAGCACCGTCTTTTCCTCCGGCGCCACCTTGCTTTTATCTTCCTCGTCGAAATCGCGACTAGGCAGCACTTCGGGATCCATGTTCGCGAACGGATTGGCAGCATACGCAGCTGGTAATTGCAGCAGGGCAGCACCTAGCGCAACAGCATGAAGCCAGTATCGACCGAATTTATTCACGCTCGCCCCCCACACTCGCCAGCACAGGCGCAACTTGCCGCGGCTTTTTCCAGTCGGCTTGCCACGGCGCTCCCTGTTGCACTGCCGGCGGCAGAAAACGCGACAGCTCCAGCAACGCGCTTTGGTACACGTTGCGCTTGAACTCGATCACAACATCCAGCGGCACCCAATAGTCGTGCCAGCGCCATGCGTCAAATTCGGGATTGCTGCTGATGCGCAAATTGACATCTGAATCGCGCCCAATCAGGCGCAGCAGGAACCAGATTTGCTTCTGGCCGCGATAGTGGCCACGGATTTCCCGGCGGATGAAATGATCCGGCACTTCGTAACGCAGCCAGTCACGTGTCCTGCCAACCATCTTGACATGTTCCGGCCTCAGGCCGGTTTCTTCTTCCAGTTCGCGATACATCGCCTGCTCCGGCGTTTCCCCATGCTTGATGCCGCCTTGCGGAAACTGCCAGGAATGCTCGCGCACCCGCTTCCCCCACCAAACCTCGTTGTGCAAGTTCAGCAGGATAATGCCGACGTTGGGGCGAAACCCTTCCCGATCCAGCATGTTTAACCTCAACACTTTCTGCTACCGGCCTCGCCTCACAATATGGATCGACCGCAGGGCGGTGAATTGCCGGCGCGACATTTGCGCAACGCAATCACTGCCATACAGTCATCAATTTCAGGCATTTGCTTCATGTTTGGACGCACCGGCAAGCTAATCCTTTAAAATTGCAACGATTATACCCTTCATTTTTTTAAAAGAATTACTCCCCATGCGCGCCTCGCAATTTTTTATTTCCACGTTAAAAGAAGCCCCATCCGACGCCGAAATCGTCAGCCACAAACTGATGCTGCGCGCCGGCATGATCAAGCGCCTGAGCTCGGGCATTTACTCGTACATGCCAGTCGGCCTGCGCTCGATCAAGAAGGTCGAAGCAATCATCCGCGAAGAAATGAACCGTGCCGGCGCGGTCGAACTGCTGATGCCAGTGGTGCAGCCGGCAGAACTGTGGCAAGAAACCGGCCGCTGGCAGAAATACGGGCCGGAACTGCTGCGGGTGAAGGATCGCCACGGGCGCGATTTCATCATCCAGCCGACGTCGGAAGAAGTGGTCACCGACATTGCACGCACCGAAATCAAGTCCTACCGTCAGCTGCCGGTAAATTTCTACCATTTTCAGACCAAGTTCCGCGATGAGCGCCGCCCACGCTTCGGCCTGATGCGCGGACGCGAGTTCACGATGAAGGATGCGTATTCTTTCGACCGCGACGCCGAAGGCATGAAGAAATCGTATCAGGTGATGTTCGATGCCTACGTGCGCATCTTCACCCGCTTCGGCCTGCAATTCCGCGCAGTCGCCGCCGACAACGGTGCGATTGGCGGCTCCGGTTCGCATGAATTCCATGTGATCGCCGATACCGGCGAGGATGCACTGGTGTACTGCCCGACCTCGGACTACGCCGCCAACATCGAGGCGGCCGAAGCGCTGCCGCATCCGCAGGCGCGCGGCGTGCCGACGCAACCGATGCAAAAAGTTGCCACACCCGGCAAGAAGACGATGGACGAAGTGGCCGAATTCCTGCAGTTGCCGCTTTCCCGACTCGTCAAGCTAATTGCCATCGTGCGTTTCGGCGAGGAAGGCAAACCGGATGAATTTGCCGTCATCCTGCTGCGCGGTGACCATGAGCTGAATGAAATCAAGACGCAAAAGCGCCTGGGCGAATTCCGCTTCGCCAACGACGACGACATCGTGCGCTACACAGGCTGCCGCCCTGGCTATCTCGGCCCAGTCGGATTAAAGGATGTGGCCATCTATGCCGATCATGCAATCGAAGCATTGAGCGACTTCGCCTGCGGCGCGAACGAAGCTGGTTTCCACCTGACTGGCGTGAACTGGGAGCGCGATGTGCCGCTGCCTGCCAGCGTAGCCGATTTCCGCAACGTGGTCGCTGGCGATCCATCGCCTGACGGCAAGGGCACGCTCGAAATCCAGCGTGGCATTGAAGTTGGCCATGTATTCCAGCTCGGCGATCGCTACTCGGAAGACATGAAGGCAACCTATCTGGACGAAGCAGGCAAGCCGCAACTGATGCAGATGGGCTGCTACGGCATCGGCGTCACCCGCATCCTTGGTGCGGCGATTGAGCAAAATTTCGACGACAAGGGCATCATCTGGCCAGCGGCGATCGCGCCGTTCGAAGTAGTGCTGTGCCCGATGGGCTACGACCGCAGTACGATGGTGAAAGAGCAGGCAGACAAGCTGCTGGCCGATCTGTTGGCAGCCGGCGTTGATGCGATTCTGGACGACCGCGGCGAGCGCCCCGGCGTGATGTTCGCCGACTGGGAATTGATCGGCGTACCGCACCGTGTGGTGATTGGCGAGCGCGGGCTGAAGGAAGGGAAGCTCGAATATCAGGGACGACGCGATGCGGAAGCGACTTCAGTACCGGCGTCGGAGATGGCAAAATTCGTGCAGGAACAGCTTTCGGGGCAAAAATAATACTGGGGGCAGTATTTTTGCAACACCACGAAAATTGTGGACGAAGTGGTTAAAACAGATGGATACTCCAGAATAACATTGTTTTTTCCGGCACTCTGACCATGCGAGACAAGCAATGAACCGTATCCAACCGAAATCGAAACTGCTGGCATTGCTGCTAGCGCTGGCGTGCGCAATGCCGCCGGCGCTGGCCGGCAACCAGAAAGAAGAAGCGATGAGCGATTCGGTGCGTCTGGCGCTGGCGAACGCAATCGCCGACGCTACCCCGCCCAAACCGAAATTCGGCGACATCAACCAGCGCATTCAGTACCTGCACTGGCTGGGGCATATGTCGGACAGGCTGAAAAAGCGCCTGCCGGACGGGCGCGTCCGGCGAGAATTTCTGGAAACAGTGTGGTATGAAGCCAAACGATCCGGACTGGAACCGTCGCTAGTGCTGGGGCTGATCCAGGTTGAATCGGCGTTCCGCAAATACGCGATTTCGAGCGCGAAGGCGCACGGCTACATGCAGGTGATGCCATTCTGGACACGTGTCGTTGGCGACGGCGACCGCCGCAAGCTGTTCCATATGCAGACAAACCTGCGTTACGGCTGCTCAATCCTGCGGATGTACATCGACATGGAGCGCGGCGACCTGTATCTCGCGCTGGGGCGCTACAACGGCAGCCGCGGACGGCCAGAGTATCCCAATGCTGTGCGCGCGGCGTGGAATCAGTGGAAAACGTAACAAAACGCCTGAAGCAGCAGCCTCAGGCGTTCACACAACAATTACCAATCAGGACAGGTGGCCGGAAACCAGCTTGGCCATCTCAAACATCGACACCTGAGCCTTGCCACCAAAAATGGCTTTCAGCTTGGCATCCGCGTTGATATTGCGCTTGTTAACTGCATCCTGCAGCTTGTTGGCCTTGATGTAGTCCCAAATCTTTTTGGTCACTTCGGTACGCGGCAGTGCAGCGGAACCGACGACGGCAGCCAGTGCCGGGGACGGCGTCAGCGGTTTCATGAATGCGGCGTTCGGTGTGCGCGGCTTGGCAGGCGCCTTCTTGACGGCCGGTTTGGCTGCGGCTTTTGCTACCGGCTTAGCAGCGGCTTTAGCTGCCGGTTTCTTGGCTGCGGTTTTTGCTGCGGGTTTGGCTGCTGCGGCAGATTTTGCCGGAGCAGCTTTCTTGGCTGGTGCTGCTTTTGCTGCAGGTTTTTTGGTTGTCGCCATATTCGAGCCTCATTCACAAAAACGGTGGGAAATTAAGCAAAGACAATGCACCGCCAATATTGTGGCGTTTTCCTGGCTCACGCAAGCATTTTTTGCGTTTTCACCACAATCTGTGTCCGACGGTTCACACTCTGCAACAGAAAAGCCGTTTCTACGCCAATTTCAGCAGCAAAACCAGAAAAAACCGCGCTTTCAGCGCATTCCGGGCATCATCCCTTTCAGTCCGCGCATCAGCTTCATCATGCCACCGCCCTTGAGCTTTTTCATCATCGATTGCATTTGCTCGAACTGAGACAGCATCCGGTTGACCTCCTGCACCTGCACGCCCGCGCCAGCCGCAATCCGCCGCTTGCGCGACGCCTTGATGAGTTCCGGCTTCGCGCGCTCCAGTGGCGTCATTGAATTGATGATACCCTCCATCCGTCGCACATTGCGCTCGGCATGATCCATGTTCGCGCCGCCCGCCTGCTGCTGAATCTGCGCCGGCATCTTGTCGAGCAGGCCGGACAACCCGCCCATTTTCCTCATTTGCGCGATTTGCTGCTTGAAATCGTTCAAATCAAACTTGCCGCCGCTTTTGATCTTTTGCGCCATTTCCTGCGCGCTCTCGATATCGACGCTCTTTCTCGCTTCCTCGACCAGCGCAATGATGTCGCCCATGCCCAGGATGCGGTTCGCCATTCGTTGCGGGTCGAACGCTTCCAGCCCGTCGAGTTTTTCCGAAACGCCGGCAAATTTGATCGGCTTGCCTGTCACATGCCGCACCGACAGCGCGGCACCACCACGCGAATCGCCATCAAGCTTGGTCAGCACGACACCCGTCAGCGGCAGCGCATCGTTGAACGCCTTGGCAGTATTGATCGCATCCTGGCCCAGCATCGCATCGACCACAAACAGCGTTTCGATCGGCTTGACCGCCGCGTGCAGCGCGGAAATTTCGCGCATCATTTCTTCATCGATGCCCAGCCGGCCGGCGGTGTCGATGATCAGCACGTCGTGATAATGCCGGCGCGCGAAATCCAGCGCCGCCAGCGCAATGTCGACCGGCTTGTCACTGGCCTGCGACGGGAAGAAATCCGCCCCAACCTGCTCGGTCACCGTCTGCAACTGTGCAATCGCCGCCGGACGGTAAACGTCAGCTGAAACGGTCAGTACTTTCTTTTTCTGCGTTTCGCGCAGATACCGCGCCAGCTTGCCGACGGTGGTCGTCTTGCCGGCACCCTGCAAACCGGCCATCAGGATGATCGCCGGCGGCTGGGTGGCAAAACTCAATTCCGATGCTTTCGGCCCCAGATCGGCCCCCATGATGGCCGCCAGCTCCTGCTGCACGATACCGACCAGCGCCTGCCCTGGCGACAGAGAGGCGATGACTTCCTCGCCCATCGCCTTTTGCTTGACTTGCGCAACAAACTCGCGCACCGCCGGCAGCGCAACGTCCGCCTCCAGCAGCGCCAGGCGCACCTCGCGCAACATGTCGGCAGTGTTCGATTCGGTCAGGCGCGCTTCGCCGCGCAGCGTCTTGACGACTTTCGCCAGACGGTTGGTCAAGTTATCGAGCATGGCAATATAGATAGGCAATCAGGCAAATTCAGAGTCGCCCATTTTAACCGAAGACTCGCCGCCGCAAACGCGCAGCATCTGCCCAAAAACGCCATCTGCTCTGCCAACTCCCGCCGTCAGGCCACGTCTTGTTGCTGCCAAAACTAGCTTGTATAATCAAAAATCACCCCGTAGCCGCCCAGGCCGCACACTCCCTTACCCAAGAGAAGGAAGGATTTAACAATGACAACAGATATCGCAATTGCCCAGAGCGCCAAAATGCTCCGAATCGCCCAGGTAGCCCAAAAGCTGGGGGTCGAAGAGGAATACATGGAGCCGTACGGCCACTGGAAAGCCAAGATTTCGCTCGAATTTCTGGAAACACTGAAAGACAAGCCGAACGGAAAGCTGATTCTGGTCACTGCGATCAACCCGACTCCTGCCGGCGAAGGCAAGACCACCACCACGGTCGGCCTGGGGGATGCCCTGAACCGCATCGGCAAGCAAACGATCATCTGCTTGCGCGAACCTTCGCTCGGGCCGGTATTCGGCATGAAGGGCGGCGCAGCCGGCGGCGGCTATTCGCAAGTCGTGCCGATGGATGACATCAACCTGCATTTCACCGGCGACATCAACGCCGTTGCGCTGGCCAACAACCTGCTGGCAGCGCTGATCGACAACCATGTCCATCATGGCAACGAACTCGGCATTGACGTGCGCCGCATCGTCTGGCGCCGCGTGATCGACATGAACGACCGCGCGCTGCGCAATGTCACGGTCGGTCTTGGCGGCCCGGGCAACGGTTTCCCGCGCACTGATGGATTCGACATCGCTGTCGCATCTGAAGTGATGGCGATCTTCTGTCTGGCCACCAGCATCGAAGACCTGAAGGAGCGGCTCGGCCGCATCGTCGTCGCCTATACCCGCGACCGCAAACCGATTCTGGCCAAGGATCTGAATGCACAAGGCGCAATGACCGCCCTGCTCAAGGATGCGATCAAGCCGAACATGGTGCAGACGCTGGAAAACAACCCTGCTTTCATCCACGGCGGCCCGTTTGCGAATCTAGCGCATGGCTGCAACTCGGTCATCGCTACTGCTTCCGCGCTGAAACTGGCTGACTACGTTGTGACCGAAGGCGGCTTCGGCGCCGACCTGGGCGCTGAGAAATTTGTCGACATCAAATGCCGTAAGTCTGGTCTGCGTCCGGATTGCGCCGTGATCGTCACCACCGTGCGTGGCCTGAAATACCATGGCGGCGTTGCGCTGAATGAGCTGACCAAGGAAAACCTGGACGCGCTGGAAAAAGGCATGGCCAATCTGGAGCGCCATGTCAGCAACATCCGCACGCACTATGGCCTGCCTTGCATTGTCGCGATCAACCACTTCACGCTGGACACCGACGCCGAGATCAAGCTGCTGCGTGACCGCATGGCAACGCAAGGCGCACCAGTCGTTGTTTCCCGCCACTGGGCCGAAGGCAGCCGCGGCGCGGAAGATCTGGCAAAAGCGGTGGTCAACATGGTCGAGACCACACCATCGAACTTCAAGTTCGTGTATGAAGACAGCGCGACCCTGTGGGAAAAAATCAATATCATCGCCACCAAGCTGTATGGCGCAAAAGAAGTCATCACCGACACCGCGGTACGCAACCAGATCGAACAGTTGCAGCAGGACGGCTACGGCCACTTCCCGATTTGTGTTGCCAAGACGCAGTATTCGTTCTCGTCCGACCCAGCGCTGCGCGGCGCGCCATCTGGACACTCGCTCAATGTGCGCGAGGTTCGACTTGCAGCAGGCGCCGAGTATGTCGTGATGATCTGCGGCGACGTGATGACAATGCCGGGATTGCCGAAGGTTCCGTCGTCATATGGCATTGATGTCGATGCCGATGGCAGGATTACTGGCCTGTCCTGACGAACATCTGAAAATCCGGCTAGAATTGACTGCCGGGAAAAGCCATCTGCGCAGTGAAGCGGTGCAGATAATTTGCAAATTTTCCCGGCATGGTCAATTCTTTGATTTTTTTCTGCGCATGATGACTTAATCACGTTATGATGTACCTTTGTGGCTATGAAAGTCAGTGACCAAACATTATGCGGAGGTATGAACAGACGGGCTTCAAATGCAATAATGCAAGCGATGCGCTGTCTGGCCGAAAGTGGTGATCTCGTTGCACTTCCAGAAATTTGTCCTGGCTGTGCCGCAACCGACCCTTGGGATGGGAAAACCGGCGGCTGCGACGCAATCGGGAACCTGTATTGGCAGCATAAGTAACCGCATCGAACAATTTTAAACAAGGGATAAAAAATGAA
Organism: Burkholderiaceae bacterium; assembly: GCA_018262475.1. Classification (GTDB taxonomy): domain Bacteria; phylum Pseudomonadota; class Gammaproteobacteria; order Burkholderiales; family Burkholderiaceae_D; genus QZKY01. The sequence continues at coordinate 8,649 of JAGSYW010000075.1, forward strand.
GATAGCGATTATTGGAGCCGGCGCGATCGGCGGTTACGTCGGCGTCAAGCTGGCGCTGGCGGGTGAAGATGTGACATTCATTGTTCGCGGCGCCAACCTTGAGGCGATCAAAAAAAACGGCATGAAGCTGGTCATGCATGACGGCACCGAGCATATCGCCAAGAATGTCAAGGCAACCAATAACTATGAAGAGGCCGGCCCGCAGGATATGGTTATCCTGGCAATGAAGGCCCATCAAGTAGAAGCTATCGTCGATGATGTACCGAAACTGTTTGGCCCGGACACCGTCGTCGTCACGATGCAGAATGGCATCCCTTACTGGTATTTCCACAAGCATGGCGGCCCGCACGAAGGGCGCCGCGTGCAAAGTGTTGACCCGACCGGCCGCATCCTGGAAAAAATTTCGCCCGATCGCGTGCTGGGTTGCGTCGTCTATCCGGCATCCGAACTGATCGCGCCGGGCGTTGTAGTGCATATCGAGGGCGACCGCTTCCCTATCGGCGAACTCGATGGCACGATTTCCGAACGCGCGCAGAAGGTTTCCGACTGCTTCGTCAAAGCCGGCTTCAAGGCGCCGATTCTGGAAAACATCCGTTCCGAAATCTGGCTCAAGCTGTGGGGCAACCTGACGTTCAACCCGATCAGCTCGCTGGCACACTCGACGCTGGTAGATATCTGCCAGTATCCGCTGTCGCGCGAACTGGCTGGCGACATGATGATCGAGGCGCAACGCATTGCCAACAAGCTTGGCATCGAATTCCGCGTACCACTGGAAAAACGCATCGCCGGCGCAGAGAAAGTCGGCAAGCACAAGACCTCGATGTTGCAAGATGTTGAAGCCGGACGCGCGCCAGAGATTGATGCTTTGGTAGGCTCGGTAGTAGAATTGGGGCGTGTCACCAATACTGCGACGCCGCACATCAACACGGTATATGCGTTGGTCAAACTGCTGGCGAAGACGATGGACGAAGAAAAAGGCCACGTCAAGCTGGTAGGCGAAGGAAGCAGCGATCAAAAGCATTGATATTTTTAAATAACGCAATCCTGCAGCGTCCAAACAGGTAGCTGCAGGATGCAGCAGAATCAGCAACCACAACGAGACCCATCATGGCAGCAGCTTCTCCCCGTAAAAAAATCACTTCGTTCCACCCGCCGCAACGTGTCCTGCTCGGACCTGGCCCATCCAACATCAATCCGCGCGTACTGGCGGCGATGAGTTTGCCGGTTATCGGCTACTTTGACCCGTACTTCGTCGAAATGATGGAAGAGCTCAAGACGCTGCTGCGCTACGCGTTCCAGACGGACTATGCGCTCACCTTCCCGGTATCCGGCCCTGGTTCGGTCGGCATGGAAAGCTGTTTTGTCAACTTGGTTGAGCCGGGCGACAAGGTCATTGTTGGCCGCAACGGCGTTTTTGGCGGCCGTATGATCGA
>JAGSYW010000076.1 GCA_018262475.1 Burkholderiaceae bacterium
AATCGGAACGGCCAGAACGGAAAGTGGTTTAACGGAAGACATGGAACAACACCGGTCATCAAAAACGCCAATTATAGCGACCTTGGGCGATTGGATGGGAACTCCGCTCGGCAACTATGTCCGTTTATGGGAACAGGAACGGCTGGATGCGCTGACGGCCGACATTTTCGGCTTCAATGCCTTGCAGGTCGGTCTGCCGCAGGTTGATGCTCTGCGAGCCAACAGAATGCAGCATCGTTGGTTGTCGGAAGAACCCAGCCGCCAATCGGCAAATGGCGGCCGCAAGCCAGATTTGCTGCACGAATTCTGCGATTTGCCGTTCGCCTCCGAAAGCCTCGATCTGGTGGTGCTGCCACATGTGCTGGAGTTTGCGGCCGAGCCGCACCAGGTGTTGCGCGAAGTCGCTCGGGTGCTGATTCCCGAAGGGCAAGTCATCATCTGTGGTTTCAACCCGGCCAGTCTGTGGGGCTTGCGGCGGATGACCAGCCGTTTGACCGGCGGCTCGTTCCTGCCTTCAGGTGGCGACTTGATCGGCCTGCGCCGCATCAAGGACTGGCTGAAGCTGCTGAGCCTGGAAATCAACCGCGGCCATTTTGGCTGCTATATTCCGCCGCGCATGACCGAAAGTTCAATCCGGCGTTACGCGTTCATGGAAAAGGCAGGCAATCGCTGGTGGCCGTCGCTCGGCGGCGTGTATATCCTGCAGGCAGCCAAGCGCGTGCGCGGGATGACGATGGTAGGGCCGGTGAAATTCAGAAAAAAACCGCAGGTGATCAATATTCCGGTTGCCAGCAAGAACGGGCAGAAAATTGATGGACAGGGTTGAAATTTTTACCGATGGCGCGTGCAAGGGCAATCCCGGTGTGGGCGGCTGGGGCGCGCTGCTGGTTTCGGGCGGACATGAAAAGGAATTGTTTGGCGGCGAAGCGGAAACGACCAATAACCGGATGGAGCTGACCGCGGTGATCGAGGCATTGAACGCATTGCGGCGGCCGTGCGAGGTGATCCTGCATACCGATAGCCAGTATGTGCAAAAAGGGATTACCGAGTGGATTCATGGCTGGAAAGCGCGCGGCTGGAAAACAGCATCGAAGTCGCCAGTGAAGAATGCCGATTTGTGGCAGGCGCTGGATGAAGCGCAGGCGCGACATGCGGTCGATTGGCGCTGGGTGCGTGGCCATGCCGGCCATGAGGGCAACGAGCGCGCTGATGCGCTGGCGAACCGGGGCGTGGAATCGGTGGGATAGCGCCGGGGGCGCAGCCTTTACTTCGCCGCCTTGAGCGCGGCCGCCAGTTTGGTGTCGACCTTCACGATATGGTTGCGCAACCAGTCGTTCAGCAAATGTGCCACATTAACCGGATTGACGGTGGCGCCGCTGTCGAAATTCTTTTTCAGCATCGTCACTTCCTCGATGAAGCCGGCGTGTTCCTGCTTGTGCTCTTCCAGCAGCGGATAGCTGATGCGCTGCATTTCCATTTCTTCGCGCGCGAAATGCACGTTGTAGTAGGTGATCAGGTTGTCGAGCACCTTGCCTGTGACGTCGCGGCCTTTTCCCTGCTCGATAAATTCATGGAAAGTGTTGATCATCGACACCAGCTTGCGATGGTCTTCGTCGATGAAGGGTTGACCCGTATTCAGGTTGTTGGTCCAGACAAAATGGGTCATTGTAGTAATCCAGGATGTTCGCGAAGTTGAAAAGGCGGCTCTTAGGCAGGGCGCGGCGCACCATCAAAATTACCGCAAAAAAGCCACGCCGTAAATGCTGTACGCGGAATTGTCCTATGGAAACAAAATCCATTTGCAGGTATTCATTGTTGAAGTTGCGCAACACTTCTGCTGTTTTTACGACAATGCGTAACAAAGCTATGTAAGCTGAATGACATGTCGGCGCAGTTGCGCTGTGAACATCATTGCTCAGGATGGTGAAACGAATAATCAATCGCTTGATGCTGCTTGGTATGCTGCTTGCGACGATATCGCATGCTGCGCTAGCGGCCGGTGAGCCTGGCGATATTACGCTGGGCGTGCTTGCCTATCGTCCCAAACCCGTCATCGAAACACAGTGGCGCCCGCTGGCCGATTATTTGACCCATGCCATTCCCGGTACGCGCTTTCATCTGCGTGTGCTGAATTTCCCTGAAATGGAAGAAGCGGTTGTGAAGCAGCAGGTTGATATTGTGCTGACCAATCCGGCGCATTACATTTTGATGAGCAAGCGCAACGGATTGACGTCGCCGGTCGCGACCCTGGTCAATATTGAAAACCAGATACCGCTACGTTCTTTCGGTGGCGTGATTGCGGTGCTGTCCTCTCGCGAGGATTTGCGGCAGTTGTCCGATCTGGACGGCAAGCGGATAGCGACAGCCAGCAGCAAGTCGTTTGGTGGCTACCTGATAGCGGCGCATGAACTGTATCTGGCAGGCATTCCATTGCCAGCAAGGGACAGGCTGATCGAAACTGGCATGCCGCACGACAATGCGATCGACGAGTTGCTGGGCGGTACGGCCGATGCTGCCTTCGTGCGTAGCGGGCTGATCGAAGAATTGCACAAGGAAGGCAAGCTCAGACAAGACCAGTTGCGCATCATCAACCGCCAGCAGGCGTTCGGTTTTCCGTATGCGGTATCAACCCGGCTGTATCCGGAATGGCCGATTGCGGCTTTGCCGCACGTTAGCGAAAAAATGACCAGCGCCATTGCGGCTGCATTGTTCAAGCTGCCGCATGAAGGCGCTATTGCGCAGAAGATAGGCATCCACGGTTTTATCGTGCCGATGGATTACCAGCCTGTGGTGGAGTTGCTGCGTGCATTGCGCCAGCCGCCTTTCGAGGCGCCGCCAGTATTCACTATTGGCGACATCTGGCAAAAATACCGGATGTCGGTCGTCATTGGCAGTCTTCTGGTGATTCTGATCCTGTTGCTGCTGCTGCTTTTGATGAGTACCAACCGGCGCTTGCACGAAATGAAGGTTGTCGCAGAAGAAGGGGACAACCGTCTGCGGCAACTTTCAAGACAGGTACCGGGCATGATTTACCAGTTCCGCCTGCGAGCTGACGGCACATCGCATTACCCTTATGTCAGTGAGGGGGCGATAAAGCTGTTTGGCGTTACGCCTAATGCATTGAATAAAGATGCGGAAAACATGCACCGCCTGCTTCATCCGGATGACGTTGCTGCCTTTCATCAGCGGATACGCCAGTCTGCGCAGACCATGCAGGCGTGGAAGGGGGAATATCGGGTCATTCTGGCGGATGGCAAAACCTATTGGCGCGAAGCCAATGCCTGGCCTGAACTACAGGCGGACGGCAGCATTTTGTGGCACGGTTTCGTAACTGACATCACCGAACGCAAGGAACTGGAAAACAGATTTGCACGCGATTCGATGTTGCATCGCCAGGTGCTGGCGGCGCTTGGTGAAGGTATTGTCGGCCTGGATTTGCGTGGCTGCACCACGTTCATGAACGCCAAGGCAATTGAAATGTTTGGCCTGGACGAGGAGGAAGCATTGGGCAGCAGCCTGCATGCACTGACGCATTCACGCCACCGCGATGGCAGCATTTTTCCAGTTGGCGACTGTCAGGTTCACATGAGCATAGAGGATGGCCAAATGCGGCAGTTCGAGGACTGGTTCTGGCGCAAGGATGGCTTCGGGTTTCCGGTTTCGGTCATCGTGACGCCAATTCGCGAAAGCGGCCAACTGACAGGCGTGGTCGTCAGCTTTATTGACATCACCGAGCGGCAGGAAGCGGCCGCGCGCCAACAGCTACTGGTGGCTGCGCTCGAAGCCAGCGCAAATTCGGTAGTTATTACCGACGTGGATGCGAACATCGAATGGGTCAATCCGGCATTTTGCGTGCTGACCGGTTACAGCGCAGACGAAGTCATCGGGAAAACCCCGGCGCTGCTGAAATCGGGTATGCATGATGATGCGTTTTTTGAACAGATGTGGCAAACATTACTGACAGGCAAGCCGTGGCGCGGGGAAATCGTCAACCGCCGCAAGGATGGTTGTCTGATTGAAGAGGAATTGGTCATTGCACCAGTCAAGGATCCCAAGGGGCGCATTCATCATTTTGTCGGCATCAAGCAGGATATTTCCGAACGCAAGCGGCTGGAGGAAGAGTTGCGCTTCCAGGCCAGCACCGACATGCTGACAAAACTGCCTAACCGTCGCGGTTTTTTCGAGCGTTCGGAAGCAGAGCTGGCGCGCATCAAGCGCGGCAAGGCAGGCGGCGCGGCATTGATTATGTTTGACATCGATCATTTCAAGCGCATTAACGATACTTATGGTCATGCGATCGGAGATCTGGTTTTACGGCATCTGACTGGAATGGTGTCTAAAACGCTACGGCGCAGCGATTATTGCGGCCGGATAGGAGGCGAAGAATTTGCGGTTCTGTTGCCGGAAACGACGCTGGAGCAGGCCTTGCTGTTTGCCGAACGCTTGCGCGAAACGGTGGCGAATTCATCCGTCGTGCTTGAGCAGGCTGACATCTCCTATACCGCCAGCTTTGGCGTGACGGCGGTGAGCGACGCCGATGTCACCATTGATGTGGCGCTGGCGCGCGCAGACACGGCACTGTACCGGGCGAAGGAAGGCGGCCGCAATCGGGTGGAGCGCGACTAAACCCAGCGAGTGTGAGGTTGTGCTGCAAACAAGTCACGGGTTTGTCGTTTATTTAAGCTATCTTTGTTGTTGAAACTCAGCCATTTTTGCTTCTTTGTTTGTTAATCCGGCTCGTTTTGTGGTCTGTGTGACATTTTTGCAACTGATTGAATTATTTGCTGGATTCAAGCCATGAAATCACATAGTGTTTATTTTGGGAACATTTGTGCAGGCTTTGTTAGGTGTAAATGTTTCAAAATGCAGCGTGAAATTTGGTGGCCGAGATTTGCTGGCAGAAGGAAATGCCAGCGGAATGAATAACATACAAGCCTCAACTTTTTTATGCGCCTTATGCCTGAGGAAAACGTGGTAGGTTCCGTTAACCGGAATTATCTGGAAAAGGTTATGGATCTGGCTGAAACGGCCGAGGTCTTGGCCATTGAAGATATCTTCAGCGCCCACAAGATGAAGCTGATTTCGAAAGGGGCGAAGATATCTCGTGATGTGCAGGAAAAACTCGCGCTGCACAAGCTCAACAAGCCGCTTGAGGCAAGCATTGCCGTACAGGGCGGAATTGATGTTGGCACAGTCGTTTCGGAAGCTAGGCAGATTTCGGAGAGAATTGAACCGGTAGCGCGTTTGCTGCATGTGGCCGGTTCCGGTGGTGGTGGGTGTCCTTTCAGTGTTTTGTCAGGTGCGCATTTTGGCAGTGCAATGCGTACCATGCTGACCATCGCGGAACGGGGGGGCAATACGGCGTCAGCGCATAGTGTCATGGTCAGTCTGGTGTCGATCTGTCTGGCCAAGCAAATCGGACTTGGTGAAAACGAGCAGATGTGCGCGGCACTTGCTGGGCTGTTTCACGATATCGGTGAACTGTATATCGATCCGATGTATCTTGATAAGACGCGGCACTTGCTGCCGCATGAATGGCGTCATATCGTCGTTCATCCGAGAGTTGGACAATTGCTTATCAGGCAACTGGATAATTTTCCGCCTGGCGTGGCGCAGGCGGTTGCCGAACATCACGAGCGGTTTGACGGTGCAGGCTATCCGCGCCAGCTTTCAGGAAAAAACATCAGCCTTGTCGGCCAGGTTGTATCGGTGGCGGAGATGGTGTCGGGTGTTCTGACCGATGAGGATCGACCGCTCGAGCGGGCTGAACTGGCGCTGAAGGTTGTGCCTGGCGAGCATAGCGGTGAATTGGTGTCGGCTATTTCTAGCACTTTGCGTGCAACAGGTGCATCGGGACGCAGGAATATCGAATCCATTCCGGCAGAGCGAGCGCATGATATGGTGCAACGCATCGATGCGCGAATTGCATCGGCCATCATTGAAACGCAAAAACTGCTTGACGGCTCTGAACTGAAAACGGCACGTGCCAAGGATATTTTGCTACGTTCGATGAACCAGATAGTCATCATTCGGCGAGCCTTCAGGAGTACGGGGCTGTATGCCTGCATCGGAGCCAATGCGAAACTGCTGGAGGCGAACAATACCGAAATCCTGTTTGAGGCGGCAGTTGCCTCCAAGGAATTCGAATGGCGTTTGCGCGATATTGCGCGTTATCTGGCACTGCATGCGGACGAAATCGATGTGCGCGACAAAAATGCCTTGCAGCACATAATTGGCGTGCTGGATCTGGGACTGGAAGCCATGTCTGCTGCCGCCTGAAAGCTTGCGCGATTGCTCCGGATCGGTTTTACTGCGTGCGTTTGCCACATCTACCGGCACCATTCCTTTGCCAGCCAAGTCCATGAACATCCCTTCGCTGCTGATTGCGTTCAGCCTATTTTTTGTTGCCGCGACCTCGGTCAATGCGAACCCAGGACGCGATGCCGTCGTCACCAGCCGTTATTACCACTCGCTGATTTCAGCGCCATCGCCCAGGCTGGCCGAGCTTGAACTGTTCACGACCCTGTTGCCCAAGGGTGCCGATTTGCATCACCATTATGACGGTTCGCTGTATGCCGAAAATTACCTCGACTGGGTTGAGCAGCAGAATGGGTGCATTTACCGCGAGAATAATGCTGTGCTGAAGGCAGAGAAATTCCGCATCGAGATGAAGCCGCAGGATTTGCCCGAAGCGGCGCGGCGGATTTGCCTGGATGCGGTAACGGCGCGAAGCGACAGCGTTTTCCATCAGCAACTGCTGCAGCGCTGGTCAGTGAAGGATTACGGCAACCATGTCCACCGGCAACTGCCGCCGGATCAGCATTTCTTCAACACCTTTCAGTATTTCATTCCGTTGCTGGACTTTTCATCGCCTGCCGGCCTGCAAATACTGAAGCAGCGCGCGCTGGCTGAGAACGTGCAATACCTTGAATCGGTGTTTGCGATGGCACCTGTGGTGGAGAATCCGCTGCTGGCGGCAAAAATCAATGCGCTCGATCCTGCTGCGAGTGACGCGCAGACTGACGAGGAGCTGTCTGCTTATGCTGCCTTTATCGCGAATGATCCACAGGCGCAGGCTGCCATCCGCCGCTATGTGCAGATGGCAAATCAGGCTGCAGCCGGCATCGACGACGACCGTTTCAAGCTGCGCTTTCATGCCTTCGTTTTCCGTGGCGACCAACCGGCGCGGGTGTTTGCCGGCATGGCTGCAGCGTTCGCTGCTGCGCAAGCAAGCAGCCGGATCGTGGGCGTGAACATCGTCGGCGCGGAAAACTCGCCGATGGCGATGCGCGATTACGTGCTGCACATGAAAATGTTTCGTTTCCTCAAGCGGCAATACCCGAAAGTAAAGCTGTCGCTGCATGCTGGCGAACTGGCACTGGGTATGGTGCCGCCGGAAGGGTTGCGGCATCACGTGCGCGACGCGCTGCTGATAGCGGGCGCGGATCGCATCGGTCATGGCGCGGATATTGCGCATGAAACCGCTGCGCCGGACACGCTGCGGTTGATGCGCGAGCGAGGGATTCCGGTTGAAATCAACCTGAGCAGCAATGCCTTCATCCTGGGCCTGCAAGGCGATGCGCATCCGCTGCCGCTATATCGCCAGCAGCGGGTGCCGTTCGTCATTACTAGCGACGACACCGGCGTGTCGCGTAACAGCCTGAGCCGTGAATACCTGCTGTTTGCCAGCCGTTACCGGCCGAGCTATGCGCAACTGAAAAATGCGGTCTACGCCACGATTCGCCATTCGTTCCTGACGGATGAAGAAAAACAAGCCGAGATGGCGAAACTGGCGCGACGCTTTGCCGCATTCGAGCGGCAAATTGCGGACATGGTGCAAGCGGGAGGAAAAATGGGGCGCATCGCGCGGTAGTGAGGCAGCCGCCAAAAATTACTGACTAAAATGACTTTTCGGTCAGTAAGGCTGAAAAATATACTCCAGCCAGTATTTTAAAATCACTACGAAAAATATGGCCTAGAACATATTTTTGGCTATATACCCCAAATGTTTCTGTTGAGAGGGAGTGCAACAATCGCGGCGGCAAGCCCAACCGTAGCAGTGGTTGCAACGGGTTGTCGTCAGGCGGCGATTATGTTGTTAGGCAGCACCGTGGTGGTGATTGAAGCGCGCGTTTTTCGCCTGCAGGGGTTCTAGCATCGCTTCATAGCGTTCCAGCCAGATTTGGCCTTCGTTTGCCAGTTGCTCCGATTGCGCCGTTTTGGGGCTCAAAATGGCGTTGGCCAGTGGTGCATCAGGCCAGGCAAGGGTTTTGCCGCCGCCGTGACTGAGCCAAACCGGCAGCACGCCTTCGGCAATGTAGCGGTCGAGCGTGGCCGCCACCTGTGGCGTATCGAAATCCGTCGGCGTTTTCATTGCCATGCAGACAATGTAGGCATTTTCAAACAGGTATCTTGGTTCGTCGCAAACTTTGAGCGAAAATAGCACTCCTGATTTATCCGGTCGCAGCGCTTCCGGAATCGCCGCGTCGCGCCGCCACAGGCAATGCCAGGTACGGCAGACGCTTGGTCTGGTTTCATAGATGCTGCATCCCTGATTGATTACACAATTGCTGCACAATACGTCCGCTGGCTTTTTCAGGGTCGGTGAATTGATATACAAATATTCGCAACACACCATGCAACTGCCACACTGCCTGTCGGGAACAAGAGAAAAGAACCTGTCTGAAACGGACATGCGCGAACCCTCCATGAATGGGAACGACACCGGGAAAATGGGGAAATATCAACAAATGTTTCTTGCTGGTCTCCTGAACTTGCCTGACGCAAGGGAAATTACGGATAAGCAAATGTAGCATTTGCTGGCGACGCCTGGCAGGCGTTTTTGCAGAAAAGAAGCGCTATATCAATAAAACACTGCTTTTTGTGGTTTTTTGCGTGCTGATCTTGTCTTTTCTGTTTTGCATCAAGAAGCCGTTTGGCATGTCGTGAATTTGACTCATTCCGGCATCCACCATCTTTCACGGCACCTCTATCGCTGGTGGCAACAGTTTTGCTTTACGGTGCATCAAGCCGGTTTTCTCTTGCGCACGCCTATAATCCCTGTTAATACTGGAAGCAGTTCTGACTGCAGCAAGGGAGGTGCAATGCTGAAGCTGTTGAATTCAAGCAAGGGGCGATTCACCGGAATGCCGCTGGCACTGGAGATTGCATTGGTGCTGGCGGTCAAGGTTGCGGTCATTTTTGCGCTGCGCCAGGCATTTTTCGCAAATCCGCAGGCGAAAAAGATGGTTGTTCCGGCGCAGCAGGTCGAACAGCATTTTTTTTCCGATACTCGTGCCCGCGACAGTGAGGCAGGTGCGCGCAAGGTTAGTCACCCGCCATCCGCAGTCAAAACGGAGGAACCTCATGGCGCCGATTGAAGAAGTCGTCAACCTGTCGCGGCTGCAATTCGCTGCCACGGCGATGTATCACTTCCTGTTCGTGCCGCTGACGATCGGTCTGGCGTGGATGATGGTCATCATGGAAGCGATTTACGTCAGAACCGATAACGAGGTTTATCGCGACATGACGCAGTTCTGGGGCAAGCTGTTCGGCATTAATTTTGCGATGGGGGTGACCACCGGCATCACGCTCGAATTCCAGTTCA
>JAGSYW010000010.1 GCA_018262475.1 Burkholderiaceae bacterium
TTTCTGGACGCCGCCGTTCAGCATCCCGTTTCATCTCAAGACACGGCTGGAGACCATTCCGGCGAAGCTGCCTTATCTGCACGCCGATGCGGCGCGTGCTGAACAATGGCGCCAGCGGTTGCCGGCAGGTGGTCTGCGGGTCGGCCTCGCGTGGAAAGGCAATCCGCGGTATGAAAACGATGCCGAACGCTCGCTACCGAGTTTGCGTTTGTTGTCGCCGTTGCGCGAGGTGCCGAATGTTTGCTTCGTCAGCCTGCAAAAGGGCGCGGGCGAAGACGAGGCGGAGAAACTCGCTCGTGAGTGGCCGTTATGCAATTTCGGCCCCGAGCTTGAGGATTTCGCCGATACCGCCAGCGTGATCGCCAATCTGGATTTGGTGATTAGCGTCGATACGGCGGTGGCGCATCTGGCCGGCGCGCTGGGAAAGCACTGCTGGCTGCTGCTACCGGATTACATGACCGACTGGCGCTGGCTGACCGGGCGCGAGGATACGCCGTGGTACCCGGGGGTGATGCGGCTGTTTCGCCAGAGCGCACGACGCGACTGGGTGGAAGCGGTGGCCCAGGTGCGCGAGGCGCTTGAGCAGTTCTCGCGCGAATTTGTGGGGGTATAGCGGGAAATTTCTGGGTTCGTCCAGATATTCTGAGGCGGTCTAAAAATACAGGGGGGTGTATTTTTAGACCGGAAAACACCCTCGTTACAGCACGTAGCGAGACAGATCCTCGTTCACCGCCAGTGCATCCAGCCGTTCGTTCACATAGGCGGCGTCGATCACGACCGTCTTGCCCTGCGATTCGGTGGCCGAAAATGAAATTTCCTCCAGCAGCTTTTCCATCACCGTATACAGCCGCCGGGCGCCGATGTTCTCGGTGCGCTCGTTGACCGAATAGGCTATTTCGGCCAGACGCTGGATGCCATCGTCGGCGAACTCGATGGTCACATCTTCGGTCGAAAGCAGTGCCTCATACTGCGCGGTCAGGCAGGCGTCGGTGCTGGTTAGGATGCGCTTGAAATCGTCAATCGACAGCGAATCCAGCTCCACCCGGATCGGAAAACGCCCCTGCAGTTCCGGGATCAGGTCCGATGGTTTCGACAGATGGAACGCGCCGGAAGCGATGAACAGGATGTGGTCGGTTTTAACCATGCCGTACTTGGTGTTGACCGTCGTGCCTTCGACCAGCGGCAGCAAATCGCGCTGCACGCCGGCGCGCGACACATCGGCACCGCTGGTTTCGGCCCGGCCGGTGATCTTGTCCACTTCGTCCAGAAACACGATGCCGTTTTGCTCGACATTCGCAATCGCCTTCTGTTTCAGATCGTCGTCGTTCACCAGCTTCGCAGCTTCTTCGTCGACCAGGATTTTCATCGCGTCGGCAATTTTCATCTTGCGTGATTTCTTGCGCCCGCTGCCCAGCCCGGAGAACATCGACTTGATTTGTTCAGTCATCTCTTCCATCCCTGGCGGAGCCATGATCTCCATCGTGGGGCCGGCTTCGGCCACGTCGATCTCGATTTCCTTGTCGTCGAGCGATCCTTCGCGCAAGCGTTTGCGGAAGGTCTGGCGCGCGACGTTGCCGGAAGTTTCAGCCGGGGGCGAGCTGGCATTGAAGCCGAAGTCGCGCGGCTGCGGCACGAGAATATCCAGCACGCGTTCCTCGGCTGCATCGACTGCCTTCTCGCGTACCTTCTTCATTTCAGCTTCGCGCGTTTGCTTGATGCCGATTTCGGCCAGGTCGCGGATGATGGTATCGACATCGCGGCCGACATAGCCGACTTCAGTAAACTTGGTTGCTTCGATCTTGATGAATGGCGCATCGGCTAGGCGCGCCAGACGGCGCGCGATTTCAGTTTTGCCGACGCCGGTCGGGCCGATCATCAGGATGTTCTTAGGCGTGATTTCATGCCGCAGTGGCTCGGCCACCTGCTGCCGGCGCCAGCGGTTGCGCAATGCGATCGCGACCGCGCGCTTGGCCTTGCCCTGGCCGACTACATGTTTGTCCAGTTCAACGACGATTTCTTTCGGAGTCAGGTTCATGGCATTCAATCCAGGGTTTCGATGATGTGCGACATGTTGGTATAAATGCACAATTCGCCTGCAATTGCCAGCGATTTGGCCACGATTTCGGCTGGCGCCATCTCGGTATTGCGCTGCAACGCCAGCGCGGCCGACTGCGCATAAGACCCGCCGGAACCGATGGCGCCGACGCCTTCTTCCGGTTCCAGCACGTCGCCGTTGCCGGTAATCACCAGCGTGCAGGTCTTGTCCGCCACTAGCAGCATCGCTTCGAGGCGGCGCAACATCCGGTCTGTGCGCCAGTCCTTCGCCAGTTCGACCGAGGCGCGCATCAGGTTGCCTTGGTGTTTTTCCAGTTTGGCCTCGAACCGTTCCAGCAGCGTAAACGCGTCGGCCGTGCCGCCGGCAAAACCGGCCAGCACGCGGCCGTGGTACAGCTTCCTCACCTTGCGTGCGCTGCCTTTCATCACGACGTTGCCGAGCGTGACCTGGCCATCGCCGCCGAGCGCGACAGTTTCGCCGCGCCGCACCGACAGGATGGTTGTGCCGTGAAATTGTTCCATTGGCTCCCCGGAAAAGAGTTTTTTAAAGAAGTAATCCTACCTTAATGGGGGCGAAGGCGACAAATGCAAGAGCCAAACGGAAAGCGCTGGTGAGGCTGCTACAATTCCCCCCTTTGTTTCTGCCGTATCCGCCATGCCGCACTCGTCCCTGATGAACCAACCGCAACGCGAAGCCGTGCGCTACATCGACGGCCCCTGTCTGGTGCTGGCGGGCGCGGGGTCGGGCAAGACACGGGTGATTACGCAAAAAATCACGCATCTGATTGAGCAATGCGGTTACGACCCGAAAAACATCGCCGCGCTGACCTTCACCAACAAGGCTGCGGCCGAGATGCAGGAGCGGGTGGGGAAATTGCTGCGGGAACCGAAGCAGGCGAAGGCGCTGACGGTTTCGACCTTCCATTCGCTCGGGGTGAAAATTTTGCGGCAGGAGGCGAAGGAACTCGGTCTGAAGGATAGCTTTTCGATCATGGATAGCGCCGATTGCTTCGCACTGGTGCAGGATCTGGCGGTCACGACCGACAAGCAGCTGATCCGCCGCATCCAGAACGCGATTTCGCTGTGGAAGAATGCGCTCACTTCGCCCGATGCGGCGTTGAAGGTGGCGGTCGATGACGACGAGGCGCAGGCGGCGCGCATTTACCGCAATTACCTCGCCACCTTGTCCGCCTATCAGGCGGTCGATTTCGACGATTTGATCCGACTGCCGGTCGAACTGTTCCGCGCGAACGAGGCGGTGCGCGACCGCTGGCAGCGCCGCTTGCGCTATCTGCTGATCGACGAATATCAGGATACCAATACCTGCCAGTACGAGTTGGTGAAACTGCTGGCGACCGGCCTGGGCAAGAAGCCGATGTTCACCGCCGTTGGCGACGATGATCAGGCGATTTACGCCTGGCGCGGCGCGACGATCGAAAACCTGAAGCAGTTGCAGACCGATTTCCCCGATTTGCAGGTGATCAAGCTGGAGCAGAACTACCGTTCCAGCACGCGCATTTTGCAAGCGGCCAATGCGGTCATCGGCAACAACCCGAAACTGTTCGAGAAAACGCTGTGGTCCGAGCACGGACTGGGCGACCCTGTAACGGTGGCGGCGATGAACGACGATGAACACGAAGCCGAGCAGGTGGCGATGCTGCTGTCGGCGCACCGTTTTGAGCGGCGGGCGAAATTTTCCGACTACGCGGTGCTGTATCGCGGCAACCATCAGGCGCGCGTGCTGGAGCAGGCGCTGCGGCGCGAGCGAATTCCGTACACGGTCTCTGGCGGGCAAAGCTTTTTCGACCGGGCCGAGATCAAGGATCTGGTTAGCTACCTGCGGCTGATCGCCAATGGCGACGACGATCCGGCCTTCATCCGCGCCATTACCACGCCCAAGCGCGGTGTCGGACAAGCGACGCTGGAAGCGCTCGGCACCGTCGCTGGCCAATGGCAATGCTCGCTGTTCGAGGCGGTGTTCAAGGGCGGGGTCGAAGCCAAATTGCCGGAGCGGCAGTTGCGACCGCTGCGCGAATTTTGCGATTTCATCAACCAGATCGAGGCACGTGCCAGCCGGATGTCCGGCCGTGGAGAGCAAGCTGCCGAATTGCTGGACGAGATGATGGCAGCGATCCAGTACGAAGCGCACCTGTACAACACATTCGACGAGCGGCAGGCGAAGGAAAAGTGGCAGAACGTGCTGGAATTCACCGGCTGGCTGAAGGAAAAGGCCAAGGGCGGCAAGACTGGTGACGGCGAGGAAAAGAACCTGCTGGAACTGACGCAGATGGTGGCGCTGATGACGATGCTTGAAGGGCGCGACGAGGAACCGGATGCGGTGCGCCTGTCGACGCTGCATGCATCGAAGGGGCTGGAATATCCGCATGTGTTTCTGATCGGGGTCGAGGAAGGCATCCTGCCGCACAAGGGCGACCCGGATGCGCCAGCGGAAACGCTGGCGGCGCGGATACAGGAAGAGCGGCGGCTGATGTATGTCGGCATCACGCGCGCGCAGCGCAGCCTGCATGTGAGCTGGTGCAAGAAGCGCAGGCGCGCGCGCGACACGGTGGTGTGCGAACCGTCGCGCTTCATCGCCGAAATGAAACTGGACCAGGGCGACGCGTTGCCGAAGGAAGACGAGAAAATAACGCCGCAAAATCGGCTGGCGAACCTGAAGGCGCTGCTGAGTCGGCCGAAGGGTGGCTGAAAAGCCGGGGGTATATAGTCAAAACCATGCTCTTGGCCAATATTTTGTTGGTGATTTAAAAATACTGATGGGAGTATGTTTTTTAGTCTTATTGAGCAAAAATGGATTTTCGGTCAGTTATTTTTGGTTGCGTGAATAGCCGCCAGCGCCTTCTTCGCGGCTACAATAGACGTTTTCTGATGGGGCGGAGGCGGCGATGCACGAAGAACGGCTGATCGAAATCGAAATCAAGCTGACGCGGCAGGAAGATCTGGTGGATGAGCTGAACAAGACGATTTTCCGCCAGCAGCAGCGCATTGACGATTTGTCGGCCATCATCGCCGAATTGGCGCGGCGGCTGGCCGAAGCGGGCATTCAAGGCAACGAGATGATGCCGATCAATGAAAAACCGCCACATTACTAAGCCTGAAAGAATACGAAGCACGATGGACAAACAGCAAAAACTGGATGAAGTGCTGCACGCAAAGCTGAACCTGGAAACCGCGCAGATGAAATGGAGCGAACTGGAGCGGTTTTTCGCTTCCGGCGCGCTGGTGGTGGTGGGCAATCAGCTCGATTTGGTCGAAGTCGCGGTGCGTTTTGCCAATGACGATAAGGCGCAAGTGGTGCAATGGCTGACGCAAGGCCAGGTCGCCAAAGTGAGCGACGCGCAGGCGCAAGCCTGGCAGGCGGGTGACGAAGCCCTGTGGACGGTGGTGGTCAAGCCGTGGATTCTGGTGCAGGAACAGCAGCGCCACGTGCATTGATTTGACCGCATGATGGAAGGCATTCAGCTCAGAAACATGCGCGAACCGGATATTGCCGCTGTTTTTGCGATTCAGCGCGAGCAATATGGCGACGGATTCATCGAACCGGATCACGTGCTGAGTGCGCGGCTGGCGGCTTTTCCGCAAACCGCCTGGGTGGCTGCCGATGATGCTGGCATATGCGCCTATCTGGTTGGCTATCCGTCGGTGGTCGGTCAGGTGACGCCACTGGGCGGTATCTTTGCTGCACATGAACATCCGGACACGATGTATCTGCATGATCTGGCGGTGGCGCGTCGCGCAACAGGTTCGGGTGTTGCTGGCGCATTGATTCGCCACGCATGGCGTACCGGCATCGGCATGGGCGTGCATTGCTCGTCGCTGGTTTCGGTGCAGGATTCGCAAGCCTTCTGGCGCCGCCATGGTTATGGTGAGCTCGGCCTGATGGATGAAAGGCAACAGGAGCATCTTGCGACTTACGGCCAAGCGGCAAACTATATGGTCCGCACGCTTGATTAGGCGGCGAAAAATTGCAGGATTTCGGGCTGTTGGTGTACGCTAGAGTGCTTCAGGCGCAAATTCAGAGTTGAGCAGGAATTTGCAGCAAACAGAATGGGGAGAGCAATGGGCGGATCAGTGGGCGGAAAGGCAGGCAGTCAGATGGCGAAACGGCGCACGATGCTGGCCGGTGTGGCGCTGGTGTTGTGCAGCATGATGCTAACCGGCTGTTCACGTCCGGGCGAGGATGAATTCAAGCGGCGGGTCGATGAAGCCTTCGTTTGCAAGGGAATGGAAGTGGCGGAGATCAACCGCCTCGATTCGATGCCCGGAATTTACTCCTACGTTGCCAGGTATGGTTTCCAGTACCGGATTGCCGAGGGCGACAAGGCGGCGCAGGATTTCTATGTGAAATTGCTGGAGTTGGCCGAAGTGAAGGGCGATAACTGGAAGGCTGCGGTTAATGCGCCCAAAGTACAGGCCTATCTGCTGGACGAATGCACGGAAGGGGCGCAGCCCATTGTGGAAAACATGCTTGAAGACGTGCTGACGCAGCTGGCAGAGAAAAAGGCGACGGTTCGTCTGCCGGTGGCCGTGCCGGTAAGCGGCTGGGCGGAATTCATGCCCGGCAAGCGCGGCTGGGACATCACGATGCACCGCGAACGGCTCGGTGAAGAGCTTGTTTACAGCGAACAGCCGGTGAAGCGTGACGTGCTGGTGAAGAAGGCTGTTGAATCAGCCAAATCCGGCAAAAAAGTCGGCAAGAAATAATTCAGACGGTTTGCTGTTTATTTGCCGTCGGCGGCTGAGGTGCAATTCGCTACCTCTGTAGCATTAGTCGAATTCGGGTCGCAGATGCGCGCTCGCCCCATCAGGTTCAGCTTGATGCGTTTTTTTACCGCCCCGTTTTGTGTGAATGATAATGTGCCCATTTGCGCCTGCTGCGGGTTGGCATTGGTGCGGGTGCGGCCGGTGCCGTTGTACGCAATGTACTGCGTGGCATCGTCGGTGAAGACGGTCGAGATCGTGATGCCGTCGGCAATTGGTCCGGTGGAATAAACGATAGTGTCCTGATTGAAATCCGGTATCTGTGTTTTCGTGGTCTTGTTTTCGACGAACACCGCGTAGCCTTTTTGCCAGTTCGTGCCGTCAAGCGGCGCCAGGTCAACCCGTCCGCCGCGCTGCACCGCTTCTGCCCGAGCCAGCAGGATGGCGGCATACAGATCGTTTACCGCCGTGGTTATGCGCTGATTGTCGATCAGTGAACGGAAACTGGGTATGCCGATTGACAGCAGGACCGCGGCGATGACTACCGTGATCATCAGTTCGATGGCGGTGAATCCGCGTGCCGCCTGCCTAGTTGTCGGATGAGCGTTCATGTCATTTCCAGCAGAAATCCGTCCCTGACGTTCCGGTGGCGCCTTTTGTGCCTTCGCTGGTCAGAGTTAGATTGCCGCACTTGGTGTCGGTTATTTTGGGAGTTGCGGTCAGCAGAATGCACGTGGCAGCTGTTTTCGTGGTGCTGCAATCGCCGGCGGTGATGGTGTAGGCCGCTGCGTCGGGGCCGCTGTCGCCGGAATAGCCTTTGTAGTTGGCGGTTGCCGCTTGTGTGGCGCTACTGAAAGTGGTGTAGCTGTTTTTACGTGAATAATCGCGCTCCTGTTGTTGCATGTCGCGCATCAGCGCCGCCTTTGCCTCGGCGCGCTTGGTCTTGCGCACAGATTCCTGATATGACGGATAGACGACTGCGGCCAGAATTGCCACGATTGCCACGACGATCATCAGTTCGATCAAGGTAACGCCGCGTTGGCTGAGTGTTTTCACGTTTGCTCCCATGCCTTTGTTAATGTTTATAGCACTCATCATCAATTCCCGGTGGTTTTGCGCATTTCATCGTAATTCAGCACTTCGCGCCAGCTGATGCGTCCGGCTGGTGTGGAAAAGCTGCCAGTAAAATCTTTTCCGTCAGATGCTTTTGCCGCCGCAGCCGTTCCGGCGGAACCACCGGTGCCGAAGTTGAACACCGCGTATTTCTTCTGCACGTTGCGCTGGCCAATCGAGTCGCGGTCACCGATGGTTGTGCCAACATCGAACAGCACTGGAGAGCTCAGCATCCCGACCTCGGAAATGAAGCCGGTGACGCCTGTTCCATCGGTAATGCAGTCGCCGCTGGAGTTGAATGGGAAGCCAGACAGCACGCATACGCCGTAGGTGCGGCCGCCGCCCTTCGCGCAAGGGTTGGTGCCGGTGACCAAGGTGTTGAAAAACAGGTTGCCGTAGGCTGTTAATGCATTGGTCACGCTGCGCTCGCCGGTGCCGCAGTTGGCCGAATTGCTGGCGCAATTGGTGGCACTGGCGGTGCCGGAGTTGCTGAAGTCCATGTACCAGCCCATCTTGTTGTTCGGTTTGGCCGTGGATGGTACACCATAGGAAAACACGCTGCCGGAAACCTTGAAGGCGTCGTTGGTGCCGGTGATGGCGCTGGCGCCGGTGCCGATGGTGTAGCCGGTGTTGTAGGTTGTCAGCGTGCGTTGCGCCAGCTGGCTGCGGCCAGTAACAGTGTCGTAGGTATTGTCGTAAATGGCATAGAAACTTTGTGTCTGGAATTTGGTTGGATCCTTGTCGGCATCCTCGACAAATTTGCCGGTGCCGAACAGCACCACGTAGCCGCCGCCAGGAGCGAACACCACCTTCGGTTCCTGCGTGATCGGCTGGCGCTTGCCACTGGAGTCCTTGGCAATGAACAGCGGTGTGCTCGGCGCGGCCCAGGCGGATGCGTTGCCGGTAAAGTCGAAGCGCCACAGGTTACCCTGGAGATCGCCTGTGTAGGCATAACGTACCGCGCCATCGTTGCCAACCACCAGCGCCGGCGTGCTCAGGCCGTTGGGGAGCGTACTGTCGGAAACGGGGGTTTTCAGGCGGTAATAATTGGTGCCAAGCGTCCAGGAATCGCCTGGCGCCTTGTCCAGCGACAGAAGGAACAGCGCGCCCTTGCCCTCATCGCCAGTGATGGTGGCGGTGCTGTTGCTGTCGGAGCTGTAGTTGTTGTAGCCGCTGGCGACAACGACAAAGCTTTTGTACACAGGGTTACCATCCGTATCCGTGCCGGTCTTGAACTTGGCCACGACCGGCGGACTCATCAGGTTGCCGATGTAAGGGTCATTCGCGTCGGTGAATTCCCAGATGGCGCCGGAACCGCTGGAGAAGCTGTCCGGATTGGTGATGTCAAGCACAAACAGACCTTGGGCTCCGCCGCCAAAGCCGGAAACCAGAATGGTTTTCCAGTTGCCGCTGACCTTTGCTTCCAGCACGTTCATCTGGCCGTCCACATACGGCCGGTGCGAATAGGCCGAGTCGGTCAGCTGGTTCAAATAAGGGAACAGCGCATTCGGTGCATAGGCGAACAATTCAACTCCATCGCTTGCCCTGAACGCATGCAGCATGCCATCGTTCGCGCCGACGTACACGGCGGGAGTGCGGCCTTTGTTGTTCTCGTAGAAGGTCGAATAATCGTCGCCTCGCACGTAGGCCGCTGGCGGGCCAACCCAAGTCGGGTTGCTGTTGATGATGTCGCCCAGCACGCGGTCGCGTGCACGGAAAATCCCATTCGTGTAGCCGATTTCATCGGTGCGTGAACCGCGCAGGTAGTTCAGCCGTTTTTCACCCATGGTTGCGCCTTCGTCTGCATATGGGGAGATCGGCGATTGTTGCAGATAGGTTTTCTGCCCGGAGTCGATGGTGCTCCACTTGAATTCGACGGTCGTTAGCGAGCCGTCGGCATTCACCTTGGCGGTATAGATCTTGCGGTCGGCGTCGGTCGGGTTGGCAGCAACGGCGGGCGAAACCGGGTTCGTCGTCGCGGCCTTGCCGGTCAGTATCACGCCAGCATCCCAACAGCTTGTGCCGCAATTGGTGATGATGGTGACTTTGTTGGTGTCGGCGTCATACGACATTTTCTGCTTCAGCAAGGTGCCGCCCCACTTTGCGGTGTCGAACCCAGGCTGGTACACATACGAACTGTCTGTCGAAATCCGGGTTGATGTCAGCGTGACGCCTGAAATCGTGCCGCTGTTGCTGGCGACTACGGTGAAGATGTTGTTGATGGCAGCGATCAGTTTTTCCGGCTGGCTGGCAAGGAAATAGTTGGTCGGGTTGGTGCCAGTCGGAGTGCCGGTCCATTCGTTGTTGTTAGTCAGCACCGTTTTGCCGTCAGTATCGAAGGTCTTGAACGGATTGCCGTCAGGGCGCAGCGCCGTATCGCTGGCGGTAGAGTCGCCCCGATCGACGAAGCCGCCGTATTTCGCTGCCAGATAGAAGGCGCTGTTGCGCGGCTTGGTGCCGCGCGGGTTGGTGTCCTCTATTGAGCCATTGCCGCCTTCATCGACGTCGATGGTGAAGGTTCGGACGCGGGTTGGTTTATCCAGCCTGATGTCGGTGGTGTTGGCCCAGTAGGCCAGGCCGGCCATATAGTAGTTCGAGTTGCTGGCACCAGTGTTCAGGGTTTCCAGGTTAGCGAGGTTGGTTCGTGGCGCCGAGTTGCCATAGGTGGAGCTCGACTCCATTTGACCTACCTTTTGAGTTTGGGTTACCGCATTCAGCGCCGGCCATTGCGTGGTCGCAGTGTCGGCTGCCCTGGCTGCATCGTTGCCGCGTGCGCTACTGCCTGGAATGTAATTGTCATCCCAAGTGTTGACGTCGCCAATTAGCAGTACATAATTGTTCTGGCAGGCAGCAATGATCGGGTCTGGCGCGGTGGTGCTGGTGAGTGAGGATGCTGCCCAGGTTTTGTATACAGGAAAGGCGTCATCGTTGGTATTTGTACCCATGACATAAAATGCGCTGGTTCCTGCTGTGCTGCCGTTAGTCGGTCCTTTGCCCTGCAGATAGCGCAGGCTTTCATAATACAACTCGGTGACCGGGTCATTGCCCTTGTATGCGCCGAGTCGCGAGGTATTGGTACGCCCAAACTTGTTCAGGTAATTGATTACGCCGCTGTTGCCGCTGCTGGTTGCGGTTTTCGGGCTGCCGATCGGATCCGGGTAGAACACACCGGTATCCTTGTCCCATTCCGGCATGTCGTTGTTCGCTTCGGCAAAGCCAGGCGCTTCGAATTTCTTGGCGCCGACATACTTGACTGGAGCTCGCAGGACGCCGCCGTACACAACGCTGTAGCCGGAATTGTATTCCGTCAGATAGCCGAAGGCGCCAGAACGCACCTTTTCAGAGTAGCGCTGCAGGTTGCCTTCCGGCTTATAGTTGTTGCCATATTTGCTGCAGAGGTCGGTGCGCGTTGAACCTTCCTGGCTGTCGCACACTTGAACCCGTGCAAAGTATTCTCCATAGTACTTATCTGTTGTGGCAAGGGTTGCTGTTGAGCCACTGGCAACGATACGCTTTGTGTCGCAGTTATTACCCGAATTGTTGGTGTTACTGAACAAGATACGGTCACGACACGAAACGACGTAAAGTGTGCTTGTGTTGAAAGGCGTTACGGTATTGGGCGCGGTAACGGCTACGCTATTGCCACTGGCCGCACTCGCGCTAACAGTGCGGCGCGGGAAATATGAACTGTTTGCGTAGAAGCTGCTATTGCTGTTGTAGCTGCCATCTGGCAGGTAGGCGCGCTGCAGTACGGTCTTGCTGGCCGTGTCGACTACGCGATCGCCACCGGTCAGCGCATAGCGCAGCATATCGATTGACGACGAGGTGGCCCAGTTCAGGAAGTTGCCGCTGAATGCGCCGCTGCATTCGTGGTTTGAATTGGCATCACCGCTAATGCGAAAGTAACCATCAGCGTCAGTTAAATCTGGAACATCAAAAGAGACGCTGCTTTGCGTTGTTCCCGTAAAATGCGTGTTCGTTCCGGCCGTGTATGTAGTGTAAGTTCCACTGGATGGCTTCGTAAGGTAACCAACCAAAGACCCTGTGCTTCCTGTTACTGGATTGAGATTTGTTAGTTGATATACTGGGGTGGTTCCTTTGCTGTAATACTTTGTTCCGTTGCTCAGGATGCCGGTCGCGGTGTAAACAAGATTTGAACTCGGATAGGTGTAGCACTTATTCGGATTGAAATAGCCGAGGTACTCGGTCGATTTGTTGTACCCGGAACGATATGCCGTGCCAACTGTCGGATATTCAACTGATAGATCCAGCACCAGGTTCGGATGCACGTTGCCGCGGCCGCTGAACAATGGCTGTTGCGAGATATTGACCGTCGGCGGCACGGTGCCGGCGAAAGCGCCTGACAGCGAACACAGGCCGGTTGCCACTATCAGGGTTGCTGTAGCCAGCCGTTGGTTGAGGTTGTTCATGGTTGCCTCCGCGTGTCAGGTCTTCTCGATTTTCCGGTAGAACGTTTGCAGCACGACCTTGGTCGTATCCCTCATGCCGTAGCCGATGGCGGTGATACGAAAGAAGAAAGTCGAGTCCTGCCCGCCGGTACCGGAACCAGCCTGGTTGTACTTGAATATTTCGATGATGTAACGCGGCAGGCGGGCCGGTGTCGAGCCTGTTCCGACCTGCATTTCCTGCCCGGTGAAGGCGCCATAGGCGACCGATTTTGCCGTTGACGCGCCGGTATCGGTAAAGTCCACCGTCAGCCAGACCGGCGTCTGTCCGGCTGGCGCAGGCTGGCACAGGCCGAGCGATTTGCCGCCATTGTCGCCAGTTGTGCCGCAGCCGGTGATGAAATAGTGATCGAGCACGTCCTTTTCCTTGAAGACGCTGCTGCGAGAGTTGCTGGCGCTCGATTTTTCGATGTCGATTTCGGCATCAGCCAACGCGGCTTCCGCCGCCTGAAATGCGATTTGCCGATCACGGTCGCCGCGTGACGCTTTTTCACCTTGCAGCGCGATTTGTGCCGCCGAGATGCCAAGCAACAGCACTGCCACCAGCATCAGGAGCGAAACGACCAGCGATGCGCCCTGCTGGCGCGATGCCCGCCGATGATGAGATGTATGCCTGTTGGTTTTCATAGGATGTCCGTCGTCTTTCCGCTGCCTTCTGCCGCGTTGCGATACTGGATGGTTGCCTCGAACACTTTTCTCACGCGCTGGCGGACACTGGCGTCCAGATTGATGATCTTGATTTGCGTGCCGGTATCGTTCGAGGCATTGGCGGAGCTGTAATCCGGGCCGAACAGGTTGTAGGTGATGGCGCTGGTGTCGCCCTGGACATTTTGCGCACCGCGCACCAGCAACGCTATCTTGACCACCAGGACTTTTTTCCAGTTGGTCTTGCGGTTGAATTCCAGCTTTTTCTTTTCGGTATCGGTTTCGGTGTAGGTGATGTGGGTATCCAGTTCGTCGATTTCTGTCGCGGTCAGGAACTTGTTCGGCGTCCGGTCGCCGTTGGTATCAACGCCATACAGCACCTGGAACGATTCGACGCCGCGCGCAATCGCCACGGTTGACCAGGTGCTGGCACCATCAGCGCGGTATTTGCAGCGCAGTTCCGGTTCGCCGTTGGCATCTTTGGCGACATAGTAGATGCTCCAGCCACGGTCGGCATCGGCGGTATCCTGAGATGTCGGCTGCTGGATGGCAAATCCGGCGCAATCAATGACCGAACCGTAACCCTTCTTGATCGAATCGGACGTGACCTTGACCGTGCCGCTGTCTGGCGTGCCCACGCCAAAAAAGCGCACCGCCAGCACGTCGCTGCCGTTGACCACATTGCTGGTGGATTTGTCACCGATGCCTGCGGTGCTGCTGCTGCCAGTCAGCGTGTTGGCGTCGAGTCCCGACAGGTTGGCTGTCATGTTCGGCATGCTGACGATCGGTGCCTGCGGCAGGCCGGTGGTATTGGTGATCTCGGTATCCCAGTTCTCGAATGCGGCCTGACGGACCGAGCGCGTGATGTTTTCAATCGCATAGCGCGCAGTGTCGCGCACCAGCGCATCATCGTCCGATGAGGTGTAGGTTGATTTGCTCGATACCAGCAGCGCAGTAGATGCCAGCACGACCAGCATGCCGAGCGTGATCGATACCATCAGTTCGACCAGTGTCAGGCCGCGCTGGTGATCCCGGCGACATGTTCGCACGGGTTGCTGCTTGCGGGATTGGGCGCGTATGTTCATTGTGTCGGATTCACGTAGGATTCAACGGTGATGGCGACGCTGGGTGGGTAGTCGCTGGTGCTGCTAGTGTTCTTGCTTCCGTCCGGATTGGTGCCGCGGCCCTGCCAGCCAACCTTGATCACCATGGGAGAGTTTACGCCGCCGGTCAGCGGAGCGGTGCAGTCCCATGTCAGTGAGCCGCTATCGTAAGGCTTCTTGTCGCGGCAGACCTTGACGCGGCCGCCGGGCAGGCCGGTGGCGCCGACCACTTTACCGCCGGCATCCTTGATTTGCCCAGTTAGGCGCAGCTTCCACAGGTAGATATCAAACTCGGCCAATTCACTGGCCGAGCAGTCGGTCGAGGTGTAGCACTTCTTGGTCGGTGCGGTCGGTGCGGAATCGGTGGCGGCGTTGTAGTCGAAAATGAAAGGGTTGCTGCTGTCGTTCTGATTCATCGCGGCCGCGTTGCTGCGCATGTTGTCCGCCAGCTCAGTTGCCAGCTGCACGGCGATGGTCTGGTAGTTCGAGGTCTGGCTGTTGCGCATCGCCATCAGCTGCATGCCGGCGACGCCAATCACGCCCAGCGCCAGCACGAAGATCGAAACCAGCACTTCCATCAGCGTGAAGCCTAATTGTTTTGTTGTGTGCATGACAATTCTAGCCGGATCGATTTATGGTGCCTGAAGTGTAATAGATGGGGCGGCAAGTGCAATGCCGCTGGTCGGCGCAATGTTGCCGTTTATCGGCCGACGTCGGTTCGCAGGGCAATTCGGTGGGGTATGGGGGCTAATCTGGCTGCCGGGCCAGGTTTTTGCTGGCTGTTTTTGAATACTGGAGGGAGTATATTTTTTGGGTCAGCAAGACCCAAACTTGGTTTTCGGTCAGTTATTTTTGGCGCTGCATGGGGCAGGCAGGGTGAGCCGGGCGAGCCAGCCGCGCGGCTCGGCCAGCGTTGGCCTGAAGGATGGGGTTATTGCGGTTCGGCCTGATCCTGTTCGACTTCTTCGATTGCGTCGTGGAATTCGGATACGTCCTCAAAGCTGCGATAGACCGAAGCGAAACGGATGTAGGCGATCTTGTCGAGCTGCTGCAGTTCGCGCATCACCATTTCGCCGATATGGGTCGAGGCGATTTCACGCTTGCCCGAAGTCAGCAATTTGGTGGTGATGTGCTGGATGGCAGCATCGACAGCGTCGGCCGAAACAGGCCGCTTCCTGAGCGCGAGCATCAGGCTGGCGCGGAGTTTGGATGGGGCGAATTCGGTACGGTTGCCGTTTTTCTTCACCACCACCGGCATGCTGAGTTCGATGCGCTCGTAGGTGGTGAAACGCTGGTCGCAGCCAACACAACGGCGGCGGCGGCGGATGCTGTCCCCTTCGTCAGACACGCGGGTGTCGATGACTTGCGTATCCTCGTGCTGGCAGAAGGGGCATTTCATGCAGTGGCCGGCTTTTTATGAGGCGTAGACCGGGAACGCGTCAGTCAACTGTTTGACCTCGGCGCGTACGCGTTCCAGCACGGCCGGATTTTCCGGTGCGTCGAGCACGTCGGCCAGCAGGTTGGCAACCTTGATCGCTTCCGCTTCCTTGAAACCGCGCGTGGTCATTGCCGGGCTGCCGAGGCGGATGCCGGATGTGACGAACGGCGATTGCGGGTCGTTCGGGATGGCATTCTTGTTGCAGGTCAGGTGACCGGAATTGAGGATGGTTTCCGCCGCACGGCCGGTGATGTTCTTGCCTTGCAGGTCAACCAGCATCACGTGCGATTCGGTGCGGCCGGAGACGATGCGCAAGCCGCGCGCGATCAGCGTTTCTGCCATCACTTTCGCGTTCTTGACCACCTGTTGCTGATACAGCTTGAATTCCGGCTGCAGCGCTTCCTTGAATGCGACCGCCTTGCCGGCGATGACGTGCATCAGTGGGCCACCCTGCAGGCCGGGGAACACGGCCGAGTTGATCGCACGTTCGTATTCCGCCTTCATCAGGATGAAACCGCCGCGCGGGCCGCGCAGCGATTTGTGCGTGGTCGAGGTGACGAAGTCCGCGTGCGGCACCGGGTTCGGATACTCGCCGGCGGCGATCAAGCCGGCATAGTGCGCCATGTCGACCATGAAATACGCGCCGACGTCCTTGGCCACCTTGGCGAAGCGCTCGAAGTCGATCCGCAGCGAATAAGCAGAAGCGCCAGCGATGATCAGCTTCGGCTTTTTCTCGTGCGCAAGGCGCTCCATCGCGTCGTAATCGATTTCTTCCTTCTCATTCAAGCCGTAGGAAACCACATTGAACCATTTGCCGGACATGTTCAGCGCCATGCCGTGCGTCAGGTGGCCGCCTTCGGCCAGGGACATGCCCATGACCGTGTCGCCCGGCTTGAGCATCGCGAGGAAAATCGCTTGGTTGGCTTGAGAGCCGGAGTTCGGTTGTACGTTGGCCGCTTCGGCGCCATAGATTTGCTTGATGCGATCAAGCGCCAGCTGTTCGGCCACGTCAACGAATTCGCAGCCGCCGTAGTAGCGCTTGCCCGGGTACCCTTCTGCGTACTTGTTTGTCAGTTGCGAACCTTGCGCCTGCATCACCGCCGGGGAACAGTAGTTTTCAGATGCGATCAGTTCGATGTGATCCTGCTGGCGCTGGTTTTCGTGCTGAATCGCGGCCCACAATTCCGGGTCTACGTTGGCGATGGTGTGGTCTTTGGCAAACATGGGTTTATGAACTCCAAACAAAATGTGCGGCACTTGTAAAGCCCGGTGCTGGCGCTTGTCGCAACGACGGAAACAGGCGGCAAACCGCGCACAAATGCGCGTCAACGCCAGGAAAAATAGGCAAAGATTGTAATGGAAGTGTCAGATTTCGGCAACTTTGTGGCAGTTTCTGTTGCGGGCTGCTTTATATATACAGCCCCCAGTATTTTTGAATGGCAAGAAAATATTTGGCTTAGGTGGCGGTTTATTGCATATACCCCGTCCATATCGTGATTTTGTCGCGGCGGCGGCAGTCTGATGCGTGTTGCTGAAAAAATCATGCTCATACATTCATATATGTATGTATAATAAGTTCCTTTTATACAAATTAAATTGGCCGTGCCTAACCTTGTCGAAATCCGCGCGCTGCATTTCAATTATGGCGACCGCCCGATTCTGTCGGATTTGCGGATGGATTTCCCGCGCGGCAAGGTGATTGCGGTGATGGGCGGATCCGGTTCAGGCAAGACGACCATACTGCGCCTGATCGGCGGCCAACTTGCGCCTCAGTCAGGCGAAGTTAGCGTTGATGGCCAGCCGGTGCATGCGCTCGATACTGTCGGCTTGTACCGCTTGCGGCGCAAGATGGGCATGTTGTTCCAGCATGGCGCGCTGTTTACTGATTTGACCGTGTTCGAAAACGTCGCCTTTCCGTTGCGCGAACACACGCAACTGCCGGAAGAGTTGCTGCGCGACTTGGTGCTGATGAAGCTGCATGCGGTCGGCTTGCGCAATGCCGCCCGGCTGAAACCGGCCGAGATTTCCGGTGGCATGGCGCGCCGTGTCGCGCTGGCCAGAGCCATCGCGCTCGATCCGCAACTGATCATGTATGACGAACCGTTTGCCGGTCTTGATCCGATTTCGATGGGGGTGACCGCGAACCTGATCCGAAGGCTGAACGATGCGCTCGGCTCGACTTCGATTTTGGTGTCGCACGATGTGCATGAATCGTTTTTGATTGCCGATTACGTCTATTTCTTGTCCAATGGCGCGATTGTGGCCGAAGGCACGCCGGACGAGATGCGTCAGTCGCAGGACCCGTATGTAAAACAGTTTGTGCATGCGCAAGGCGACGGCCCGGTGCCGTTCCATTATCCGGGCCGGACGTTGGCGGATGACCTGGGGCTGGGGGCGCCATGATGCAGAATCCGCTGGCAGCGTTCGGAGGCTGGATACGTGCGTCGGTTGCAGGTGCCGGCTACGCGGCACGTTTCTTCATTGCCGTGCTGCGCGCATCGGCCGGCTTGTGGCGCCGGCCACGGCTGGTGAGCGATCAGATTCATTTCATCGGCAACTACTCGCTGGTGATCATTGCAGTGTCCGGCCTGTTCGTCGGTTTCGTGCTTGGTCTGCAGGGTTACAACATCCTGAACCGTTACGGCTCCGAGCAGGCGCTGGGTGTGATGGTGGCCTTGTCGCTGGTGCGCGAACTCGGGCCGGTGGTGACCGCGCTGTTGTTCGCCGGGCGCGCCGGCACCTCGCTGACGGCCGAGATTGGCCTGATGAAGGCGGGCGAGCAACTGGCGGCAATGGAAATGATGGCGGTTAATCCGATCGAGCGCGTGCTGGCGCCGCGCTTCTGGGCCGGCGTAATCGCAATGCCGGTGCTGGCGGCGGTGTTCAGCGCGGTCGGCGTGATTGGCGGCTATATCGTCGGCGTGCAACTGATCGGCGTCGATGATGGCGCGTTCTGGTCGCAGATGCAAAACGGCGTCGATCTCTGGGACGATATCGCCAACGGCGTGATCAAGAGCGTGGTATTCGGTTTCGCAGTCACGTTCACGGCGCTGTTTCAGGGGTACGAGGCGCAGCCGACGCCAGAGGGCGTTGCTCGTGCCACCACCCGCACGGTGGTGATTGCCTCGCTGTTGGTATTGTGGCTGGACTTTGTGCTGACGGCATTCATGTTTAAATAGGTTCAGAATCTGGATCAGGCTGCGGGCATGTTGCTCGTAGTAAAATAGTAAGTTCCACTGCTGTTTTGACATCGGTCATGGCGCATTTGGTAGATAGGCATCGATCATGCAACGTAAATCACTCGATATCTGGGTTGGTCTGTTTGTGCTGCTGGGCGCGGTGGCGCTGATGTTTCTGGCGCTGAAAGCCGGCAACATGAGCGCAATGTCGTTCGAGAAAACTTACCCGGTACAGACCCGTTTTGACAACATCGGCGGGCTGAAGCCGCGCGCGCCGGTAAAAAGCGCCGGTGTCGTCGTCGGGCGCGTGGGCGAAATTCGTTTTGATGACAAGGGCTTTCAGGCGCTGGTGACGCTGAATCTGGAAGAGCGATACAAGTTCCCGAAGGACAGCACGGCCAAGATTCTGACGTCCGGCCTGCTGGGAGAGCAATACATCGGACTTGAAGCGGGCGGTGACAGCAATCAACTCGCAGCAGGGGATACTATCAACATGACCCAGTCGGCCATCGTGCTGGAAAACCTGATTAGCCAGTTTCTGTTCTCAAAGGCAGCCGAAAGTTCAAAGGCGGCCGAAGGAAAGGATTCCAAATGATTTTCAATAAACGCGTAATTCGACTGGTGCTGGCTGCGGCTGTGGCTGCTGCGATCAGCGGCTGCTCCTCGACCGGCGGCAACCCGAAAGATCCGTATGAGGGCTTCAACCGTGCGATGTTCAGCTTCAACGATACGGTTGACCGGGTGGCGCTGAAGCCTGCGGCGACTGTCTATCGCGATGCGCTGCCATCGTTTGTGCAGACCGGCATCGGCAATTTTTTCGGCAACATCGGCGACGTCTGGACGGCAGTGAACAACCTGCTGCAGGGCAAGGTCGAGGATGGCATGTCGGATGTGGCGCGCGTGGCGCTGAACAGCACTTTTGGCTTGCTGGGCCTGATTGATGTGGCGTCAGATGCTGGCTTGCCCAAGCACCGCGAGGATTTCGGTCAGACGCTTGGCCGCTGGGGCGGCGAACCGGGGCCGTATGTCGTGCTGCCGTTCCTCGGCTCGTCCACGGTACGTGATACCTTCGCACTGCCTGCTGATTTCTTCGGCGATCCGTGGGGGTACAAGGATCCGGTATCTGTGCGCAACATCGGCCGTGGCGTGCGCGTGATCGATAATCGTGCCAGTGTGCTCGAAGCCGGTGACCTCGTTGAGGAAGCAGCGCTCGACAAATATGAATTCGTGCGGGACGCGTACTTGCAACGTCGTCAGAACCAGATTGATGACGATGGCGACCAGCGTGTTCCGAACTATGACCGCGAATCGGGCGTGAAGCCGCAGGAAGGCAAACCCATTGCGTCATCCGCTGAGCTTACTAACCGTTAACTTTTGTTGAACAAATTGCGGGCAAGAGGGTAATCCAGCCGCCCGCCGGAAACACCATGAAAACTTTGAACCGATTATTTGCCGCATTTTTTATTTTTGCCGCGCTGTTCGCCGGCCATGCCTCAGCGCAGGAAGCGCCGGACGCGCTGATCAAGCGCATCAGCCAGGATGTGCTCGACAGCGCGAAGGCGGACAGGGCGATCCAGGCCGGCAACCAGAAACGGATCCAGAAACTGGTCGAAACGAAAATCCTGCCGCATGTCGATTTCCAGCGGATGACTTCGCTCGCGGCAGGCCGTTACTGGCACGATGCGACGCCAGCGCAAAAGCAGCGGCTGACGAAGGAATTCCGCGATCTGCTTGTGCACACCTACTCCGGCGCGATTGCGCAGATCAAGGATCAGACGCTGCAATTTCGGCCATTCCGCGCCAGTCCGTCCGCAACCGACGTGATCGTTTATTCGCAAGTGCTGCAAACGCGCGGCCGCGAACCGATCCAGCTGAATTACCGGCTGGAAAAACAGGCCAGCGGCTGGAAGGTGTATGACATCAACGTACTCGGAGCCTGGCTGGTGCAAACCTACAAAGGCACGTTCGCGACCGAGATCGGCAAGGGAGGCATCGATGGCCTGATCAGGACGCTGGCCGACAAGAACCGGACGCTGGCGGCAACACCAATCAAAAAGGCTCGTTCGTAATGTTTGATGCCGGCCTTTCGCTGACAATGGCAGACGCGCCACGCGCGCTGGCGGAAGGCTTGCGCGCGCTAGAGGCGGGAGAAACGGTGTTCGATTTGGCGCGGGTAGAGGCGCTTGATTCCGTCGCCGTGGCGCTGCTGCTGGCATGGCAGCGTGCGGCGCGTGCGCGCGGCGTCGAAATAAAATTTCACCACCTCCCGCCTGCGCTGGGCAGTCTGGCCGAGTTATATGGCGTCACGGAATTATTGGCTGTCATCCCGACAGCGCAGCACCAACTGCACGAGCGACATTGACCTTCAATCCGCTTTCTGGCCGCGTTGCGGCCATGTTGTAACAAATCCAATATAATCAATCGTTTTTATGCCCGCGCCGATGCGGGCTGCTACTGCCATTTTTCGTATGACCGCCATCCAGATTACCGGTGTCGAAAAAAGCTATCAGACACTCAAAGCCCTTGATGGTGTATCGCTGTCGATCGGGCAGGGCGAATTTTTCGGCCTGCTTGGGCCGAACGGTGCCGGCAAGACGACGCTGATCTCCGTCATGGCCGGGCTGGCGCGCGCCGACCGCGGCAGCGTGCAAATCCTAGGTCATGACGTGGTGGCCGATTTCCGAGCCGCGCGGCTGAATTTGGGCGTAGTGCCGCAGGAAATCGTGTTCGATCCGTTTTTTACCGTGCGCGAAACGTTGAAGCTGCAATCCGGCTATTTCGGCCTGAAAAACAATGATGCGTGGATCGATGAAGTGATGGCGAATCTCGATCTGACGGCAAAGGCGGATGCGAACATGCGCGAACTCTCGGGCGGGATGAAGCGCCGAGTGCTGGTGGCGCAGGCGCTGGTGCACAAGCCGCCGGTGATTGTGCTGGACGAGCCAACCGCCGGGGTTGATGTCGAACTGCGCCAGGCGCTGTGGCAATTTATTTCGCGGCTGAACCGCGAAGGCCATACGATTTTGTTGACCACGCACTATCTGGAAGAGGCAGAGGCGCTGTGCCACCGTATCGCGATGCTGAAAAACGGCCGCGTGGTGGCGCTGGATACGACCGATGCGCTATTGAAGCGCATTTCCGGTTCCAGTTTGATGCTGCAGCTGGCGCAAGGCTCGCTGCCGCCGGCGCTGCTGCCGCTGGTGGCACAGCAGGAAGCGGCTCCGGCCGGGGTAAAATATCTGCTGCGCATCAACCATGCGTCCGAAGTCGAACCCATTCTGGCGCAGGTGCGCGCCAGCGGCGCAATGATTGCCGACATCGCGTTGCAACAGGCCAGTCTGGAAGACGTATTCCTGCAAGTGATGGACGGACGGGCGGAGGCAGCATGATGTCGATCGGGTTTCGCACCCTGCTGTTCAAGGAAGTGCTGCGCTTCTGGAAGGTGGCTGCGCAGACGATTACCGCGCCGGTGCTGACCGCGCTGCTGTACCTGCTGGTATTCGGCCATGCGCTCGAAGCGCACGTGCAGGCGTATCCCGGCGTCAGCTATATCGCATTTCTGATTCCAGGCCTGGTGATGATGAGCGTGTTGCAAAATGCATTCGCCAATTCTTCGTCATCGCTGATCCAGTCGAAAATCAATGGCAGCATGGTGTTTTTGCTGCTGTCGCCGGTGTCGCATCGCGAAACTTTTTTTGCCTATCTGCTGGCAGCGGTGGTCCGCGGCGTGTCGGTGGGTTGCGGCGTGTTCGCGGTCACGCTGTGGTTTGCGCCGCTGCAGTTCGCCGCGCCCGCGTGGGTTGTCGTGTTCGCGCTGCTGGGCTCAGCTGTGCTCGGCACGCTCGGCTTGATTGCCGGTATCTGGGCGGAAAAATACGATCAGATCGCGACCTTTCAGAATTTCCTGATCATGCCGGCCACCTTCCTGTCCGGCGTGTTTTATTCGATCGGATCGCTGCCGCCGTTGTGGCAGAAAGTGTCGCACTTCAACCCGTTCTTTTACATCATCGACGGCTTTCGCCACGGTTTCTTTGGTCAGTCGGACGTGGCTCCGACGACCAGCATGGCCATCGTTGCCATATTTTTTGTGTTGCTGGCGACGCTGGCGCTGCGGATGCTGAAAACCGGGTATAAATTGCGTCATTAGCAACTCTGGCGTCGGCACAATTTTGCGGCAGGGGTATTTTGATGCCGCCGATTGAAGGATAATGGAGCACCTTGCAGTTTTGAAAGATTTTGGTATCAATGGACAAACTGATTATTAACGGCGGCAAACGCCTCGTGGGCGAAATTCCGATTTCGGGTGCGAAGAATGCTGCGTTGCCGATTTTGTGCGCCGGTTTGCTGACCGCTGGCACAGTTGAACTGGACAACGTGCCGCGTTTGCACGACGTCAGCACGATGCTGCGGTTGCTGCAGCAGATGGGGCTGTCGGTCGAGCAGCGGGATGAAAAAGTAACGCTCAATGGCAGCGGAGTGAACAATTTCGACGCGCCGTACGAAATGGTGAAAACCATGCGCGCGGCGATTCTGGTGCTGGGGCCGCTGGTGGCGCGTTTTGGCGAAGCGAGGGTGTCGCTGCCGGGTGGGTGCGCGATTGGTTCGCGCCCGGTCGAGCAGCACATCAAGGGCTTGCAGGCGATGGGCGCCGAAATCACGATTGAAGCCGGCTACATCCATGCAAAGGCTAAGCGGCTCAAGGGCGCGCGCATTGTGACCGACATGATCACCGTCACCGGCACCGAAAACCTGCTGATGGCAGCGACGCTGGCGGAAGGCGAAACAGTGCTGGAAAACGCGGCGCGCGAGCCGGAAGTGACCGATCTGGCCAACCTGCTGGTGAAAATGGGGGCGAAGATCGAAGGCATAGGCACTGACCGGTTGGTGATCCGGGGTGTGGATGCGTTGCATGGCGCTTCGCACACAGTGATTACTGACCGTATCGAAGCCGGCACCTTTTTGTGCGCGGTTGCGGCCACCGGCGGCGATGTGACGCTGACCCGTACCCGCTGCGACATTCTCGATGCGGTGGTGGACAAGCTGCGCGAAGCCGGCGCGGTTCTGACCAAGGGCGCGGAATCGATTCGCATTCAGATGAACGGCCGTCCCAAAGGTGTGAGCTTCCGCACCACAGAATACCCGGGTTTCCCGACCGACATGCAGGCGCAGTTCATGGCGGTCAACTGTCTGGCCAGCGAGCCGAGTCATGTGATCGAAACGATTTTTGAAAACCGCTTCATGCATGTGCAGGAATTGAACCGGCTCGGCGCCTCGATCCGCACCGAAGGCAACACCGCTTTCGTCAAGGGGGTGGAGCGGCTGGTTGGCGCGCCGGTGATGGCGACCGACCTGCGCGCTTCGGCTTCCCTGGTGATTGCCGGCCTGGCGGCGCAGGGCGAAACAATAGTCAATCGAATTTACCATCTGGATCGCGGTTACGACCGGATGGAAGAGAAACTGTCGGCCGTCGGGGCTGACATCAGGCGAGAAAAATGATGAACGCAACAGCAAACAATCAATCGCAGCAGCTGATCCTGGCGCTGTCGAAAGGGCGTATTTTCGAAGAAACGCAGCCGCTGTTGGAAGCGGCCGGCATTACCGTAACCGAAGACCCGGAAACCTCACGCAAACTAATTCTGCCAACCAACCACGACAACATCAAGGTCATCATTGTGCGCGCGACTGACGTGCCGACCTATGTGCAGTATGGCGCGGCCGACTTTGGTGTCGCCGGCAAGGATGTGTTGCAGGAGCATGGCGGCGCGGGGCTGTACCAGCCGGTTGACCTGCATATCGCGAAATGCCATTTGTCGGTGGCAGCGCCGAAAGGCTTTGATTATGCCAACGCGGTCAGGAAGGGTGCGCGGCTGCGGGTGGCAACCAAGTATGCGCAGGCGGCGCGCGAGCACTTTGCGGCCAAGGGTGTGCATGTCGATATCATCAAGCTGTACGGTTCGATTGAACTGGCACCGCTGGTCGGACTGTCGGAAGCGATCGTTGACCTGGTCAGTACCGGCAACACGCTACGCGCGAACGATCTGGTCGAGGTTGAGCACATTGCCGACATTTCGTCGCGGCTGGTGGTGAATCAGGCGGCACTGAAGCTCAAGCGCGACATATTGCAGCCGATTCTGGATGCGTTTGGTCGGGCATCGGTTGAATAAGGCAACGGTTCTTTCGACGGAGGAAGATTATGTCCATCACCATGCGCCGGCTTGATACGGCCAACCCGGAATTCAAGACCCAGCTGGCAGCGGTGCTGGCGTTCGACAGCAGCGCGGACGAAGCGATCGACCGCGCCGCGGCCGACATTCTGGCCAATGTGAAGGGGCGCGGTGACGCGGCCGTGCTTGAATACACCAACCGCTTTGACCGCACCGGCGCGGCCAGCATCGCCGCGCTGGAAGTCAGTCTGGACGAATGCCGCGACATGCTGGCTTCGTTGCCGGCCAAACGCCGCGCCGCGCTGGAAGCTGCGGCCGAGCGCGTGCGTGCCTATCACCAGCGCCAGTTCAAGGAATGTGGCTCGGACGGTTTTACCTACACCGAGGCCGATGGCACCGTGCTGGGGCAGAAGGTCACGCCGCTCGACCGCGTCGGTATTTACGTTCCGGGCGGCAAGGCAGCCTATCCGTCATCGGTGCTGATGAACGCGATTCCGGCCAAGGTGGCCGGCGTGCAGGAAATCATCATGGTGGTGCCAACGCCGGATGGCGTGCGCAATGAACTGGTGCTGGCGGCGGCGGCGATTGCCGGCGTGGATCGTGTGTTCGCCATTGGTGGCGCGCAGGCGGTCGGCGCGCTGGCGTATGGCACGCAGACGGTGCCTCAGGTGGACAAGATCGTCGGCCCCGGCAACGCATATGTTGCTGCCGCCAAACGGCGCGTGTTCGGCACCGTTGGCATCGACATGATCGCCGGCCCGTCGGAAATCCTGGTGCTGTGCGACGGCACTACCGATCCGGACTGGATCGCGATGGATCTGTTTTCGCAGGCCGAGCACGACGAACTGGCGCAATCGATCCTGGTCTGCCCGGATGAGGCTTACCTGAACCGGGTCGAGGCCAGCATCAACCTGCTGCTGCCGCCGATGTCGCGCGCGGGCATCATCCGCACGTCGCTGACGAACCGTGGCGCGATGGTCAAGGTGCGCGACATGGATGAGGCATGCACGATCGCCAACCTGATCGCGCCCGAGCATCTGGAGATTTCGGCCGAGAAACCACAGCGGTGGGTGGACCTGATCCGCCATGCCGGCGCCATTTTCATGGGGCGCTATTCATCCGAATCGCTGGGCGACTATTGCGCCGGGCCGAACCACGTGCTGCCGACCTCGCGCACCGCGCGTTTCTCCTCGCCGCTGGGGGTGTACGATTTCCAGAAGCGGTCCAGCCTGATTTTCGCCAGCGAAGCCGGCGCGCAAACGCTGGGCAAAATCGCGGCCGAACTGGCGTATGGCGAGGGGCTGGAGGCGCATGCGCGCAGTGCCGAGTTGCGGCTGAAATGACCCTTGCGCTGAATACAAAAAGTTAAAAACGGCGGGGTATGCGGCAAAAATACCCCTTTCGGCCACAGATCTTGATGTGGTTTGACAGTACTGGTACCAGTATATTTCTGGTGGAAAAACGAAGAAAATCATGTCCCTGATTGAAAACATCATCCGCCCGGACGTGCGCGCCTTGGCTGCGTACCATGTCGGCGCGTCCGAGGGCTTCGTCAAGCTCGACGCGATGGAGAACCCGTACCTGTTGCCGGAAGAGCTGCGGCTCGAGCTTGGCCGCCGGTTGGCCGACGTGGCGCTGAACCGCTACCCGATTCCTTCGTATGCAGGGCTGAAAGAGATCATCCGTGACAAGATGGGCGTGCCTGCCGGGTTCGACGTGATGCTCGGCAATGGTTCGGACGAGCTGATCTCGCTGATCTCGGTCGCCTGCGCGCGACGTGATCTGGCGGCGCCAGTGAAGGTGATGGCGCCGGTGCCGACCTTCGTCATGTACCAGATGTTTGCTCAGTTCGCCGGGATGGAATTCGTCGGCGTGCCGTTGCAGGCGGATTTTTCGCTCGACTTGCCGGCGATGCTGGCGGCGATTGCGCAGCACCAGCCTGCGATCGTTTATCTGGCCTATCCGAACAACCCGACTGGCAATCTGTTCGCTGCGGATGATATTGTCGCCATCCTGCGCGCCGTGGGCGAATCCGGCATCGTGGTGGTGGATGAGGCCTATCAGCCGTTTTCGCCGACCAGTTTCATGCCGCGGCTGCCGGAATTCCCGAATCTGGTGGTGATGCGCACCGTATCGAAGCTCGGGTTGGCTGGTGTGCGCCTCGGCTACATGTCGGCCAGCGCAGCCTTGCTGGAACAGTTCGAAAAGGTGCGCCCGCCATATAACGTGAACGTGCTGACTGAAGCGGCGGTCGAATTCACGCTGGAAAACGTGTCGGTGCTCAATTCTCAGGCTGCGCTGCTGCGCGGCGAACGCGAACGGCAGGCGGCGGCATTGGCTGCGTTGCCAGGGGTCGAGGTGTTTCCGTCCAGCGCCAATTTCCTGCTGCTGCGTGTGGCCAACGCGCAGCGGGTGTTTGAAAAACTGATAGAGCGCAAGGTTTTGATTCGAAATGTGGGTAAAATGCATCCGTTGCTGACCGATTGCCTGCGGGTGAACGTCAGTACGCCGGAAGAAAACCGCCAGTTCCTTGACGCGTTCAAGGCCTGCATAGCCGAATAATTCATACCATGTCTTCGCCCAGAACCGCAGAAATCAGCCGCAACACCAGCGAAACGCAGATCCGCGTTGCCATCAATCTCGATGGCCGCGGCCAGCAGAAACTGGATACCGGTGTGCCGTTCTTTGACCACATGCTCGATCAGATTGCGCGTCATGGCTTAATCGATCTCGATATCGCCGCCAAAGGTGATCTGCACATCGATGCGCACCACACGGTCGAGGATGTCGGGATTGCGCTCGGACAGGCGGTAGCCAAGGCGATGGGCGACAAGGCCGGCATTCGCCGCTATGGCCACGCCTATGTGCCGCTGGATGAATCGCTGTCGCGCGTGGTGATCGATTTTTCCGGTCGCCCCGGGCTGGTGTTCAATGTGCCGTTCGCGCGCGCGCTGACCGGCACGTTCGATCTGGATTTGACGCGCGAATTCTTCCAGGGCTTCGTGAATCACGCGCTGGTGACGCTGCATATCGACAACCTGCGTGGCGATAATGCACATCATCAGTGTGAAACTGTATTCAAGGCGTTTGGCCGCGCATTGCGCATGGCAGCCGAGCTTGACCCGCGTGCCGCCGGGACGATCCCGTCGACCAAAGGCAGTCTGTAATTCCCTGCATTCTCATGGCTTTATGAAGAAAATCGTTGTTGTCGATTACGGGATGGGCAATCTGCGCTCGGTCGCCCAAGCGCTGCGCTTTGTCGCGCCCGAAATGGAAGTGAAAATCTCGGGCGAAGTGGCCGATCTGAAAACCGCTGATCGTGTAGTGCTGCCCGGACAGGGCGCGATGCCGGATTGCATGCGCAGTCTGCGCGAATCCGGCCTGCTCGAAGCACTGCTTGATGCTGCGCGCAACAAGCCGCTGTTCGGCGTGTGTGTGGGCGAACAGATGCTGTTCGATACCAGTGAGGAAGGCAATACCCCCTGCCTCGGTCTGATGCCGGGCAAGGTGGTCAAGTTCCAGCTCGACGGGCAGTTGCAGGCCGATGGTTCGCGCTTCAAGGTGCCGCAGATGGGCTGGAATCAGGTGCGGCAGGTGGTGCCGCATCCGCTGTGGGAAGGCATCGCCGACAACAGTTATTTTTATTTCGTGCACAGTTTCTATGCTCAGCCTGCCAATCGTGCGCATATTGCGGGCGAAACCGTTTACGGCGCGCCGTTTTGCAGCGCGGTGGCAAAAGACAACCTGTTCGCGACCCAGTTTCACCCGGAGAAAAGTGCGGCGGCCGGTCTGCGGTTGTATCGCAACTTCGTCCACTGGAATCCGTAATTTGTCGCACAATAGCTTTTCGACTGCATTTCAAACCATTTAACTGATATCAACCCTTAACCTCCGATTTACGCCATGTTGCTCATTCCTGCCATCGATCTCAAGGACGGTCTCTGCGTTCGCCTCAAGCAAGGCGACATGGAGCAGGCCACCGTGTTTTCCGACGACCCCGCCGACATGGCGCGGCACTGGCTGGCGCAAGGTGCGCGCCGCCTGCATCTGGTCGATCTCAACGGCGCTTTTGCCGGCACGCCAAAGAACCGTGTTGCGATCAAATCGATCGTTGCCGCGGTGAAGGCGTTCGAACAGGCGAACAAGACCGGCCCGATTCCGGTGCAGCTCGGCGGCGGTGTGCGCGATCTGGACACGATCGAGCAGTATCTGGACGAAGGCATTTCATACATCATCGTCGGCACGGCTGCGGTCAAGAATCCCGGCTTCCTGCGAGATGCGTGCGGCGCGTTTCCGGGCCATATCATCGTCGGGCTGGATGCGAAGGATGGCAAGGTTGCGACCGACGGCTGGAGCAAATTGTCCAAGCATGAAGTGATTGCGCTCGGGCAGAAGTTCGAGGGCTACGGGGTTGAATCGATTATCTACACCGACATCGGCCGCGACGGCATGATGGGCGGGGTCAATATCGAGGCCACGGTCAGGCTGGCGCAGTCGGTCAAGATTCCGGTGATTGCCTCTGGCGGCGTGCATGACATCAAGGACGTCGAAGCACTGTGCGCGGTGCAGGGCGAAGGTATCGAAGGCGTGATTTGCGGCCGTTCGATTTATGAAGGCTCGCTCGAATTGAAGGCGGCGCAAGCGCGTGCTGACGAGTTGACCGGCGCCAAGCGCTGAAACGGACATAACATGCTCGCCAAACGCATCATCCCCTGTCTGGACGTCACCGCTGGCCGCGTGGTCAAGGGTGTCAATTTTGTTGAATTGCGCGATGCCGGCGATCCGGTCGAAATCGCGCGCCGCTATGACGAACAGGGCGCGGACGAACTGACCTTTCTCGACATCACGGCCTCTAGCGACGGGCGCGATCTGATTCTGCACATCATCGAGGATGTTGCATCGCAGGTGTTCATCCCGCTGACAGTCGGCGGTGGCGTGCGCACGGTCGAGGATGTGCGGCGGCTGTTGAATGCGGGGGCGGACAAGGTCAGCATCAACACCTCGGCCGTCACTAATCCGCAACTGGTAGCCGATGCCGCCAACCGCTACGGTTCGCAGTGCATCGTGGTTGCGATCGATGCCAAGCAGACCGGCCCGGAAAAATGGGAAGTGTTCACCCACGGCGGGCGCAACAACACCGGGCTGGATGCAATTGAGTGGGCGCAAAAAATGCAGCAGCTCGGTGCGGGCGAAATCCTGCTGACCAGCATGGATCGCGACGGCACCAAGAGCGGCTTCGATCTGGCGCTGACGCGCCGGATTTCCGATGCGATCTCGATTCCGGTGATTGCGTCCGGTGGTGTCGGTAATTTGCAGCACTTGGCCGACGGCATTACACAGGGGCACGCCGATGCGGTGCTGGCCGCCAGTATCTTCCACTATGGCGAACACACGGTACAGGAGGCAAAGCAGTTCATGGCAAAGCAGGGCATTGCAGTGAGGCTGGCATGAGCGTGGCACACAAGTGGCTGAACAAGATTCGCTGGGACGAGCACGGGCTGGTGCCTGTGATTGCGCAGGAAGCAGGCAGTGGCCACGTGCTGATGTTCGCCTGGATGAACCGCGATGCGCTGGCCGAAACCGCCAAAACCGGCGTGGCGGTGTACTGGAGCCGTTCGCGCAAGAAACTGTGGCGCAAGGGCGAGGAATCCGGCCATGTGCAAAAGGTGCAGGACATCCGCCTCG
>JAGSYW010000154.1 GCA_018262475.1 Burkholderiaceae bacterium
GATGCAGGATTGCCAAACTGTTCCCTTAAATACGGAATCATCGCATCCGCCACCCTCGGATCTACCGGCGTCGTCGCCGAATAATCAAGGTAGATCGGATAGTGAAGCGCCTGCAGCGCGGATACCAGACCGGATTCGGTGGACAGATTTGTTAACGGATTCATTGCGCCTCCCATCGTTGAGCAATGCACGCCCAACCAATTTCGGCGTGCTGCGCAAGCTCATGCAATATCCGTGCCGCGCAACCGCAAGCGGCCATCGCAACCGCAAGCGGCCATCGCACAAGGATTGCGCCACTAGCGGCAGGCAGGAACAGACGCAAAAAAACATTACGGCCAGGATGGGGTGGATTTGCAGCGGGCAGCGCCGTGGCGCTGGTGCCAATTCGGGGAACAGCCATGCGCCTCGTCGAGCGCCCACCATGCGGCCGGTGACGATGGCTGCAGCTAGCGCATGCGGGCAATGGGCATCAGAATAACTGACCGCAAGTGAATTTCGAGTCAGTAAGGCCCTAAAATATACTGGGGGCGGTATTTTAAAACAACTAGTAAAACCGTGGCACAGCGTGGGATTTTGACCACATACCCCCACTATTCACCCAAAATAATCGGGATCTACCTCTTGCCGCGCAGCTATTTCAGGCTGCGCTCGAGCCTGAACATGTTGCTCGCCGCTGGCACAACCGTCACACTGATTCGGCCCCGCCCCGCGCCCAGCGTGCCGAGGTTGTCGCGCCAGACGATGCCGCTGGAGGAAGGCTGGCCATGCACCAGCAGGATGCGTCCGGGGAAGCGCGCCGCCAGCGTTTGCAGCTGTTTTCGCACCTCGGCAAAGCCATCTCGCTTCTCCGGGCGGTTGTTGGCGCGCATCGGCACCACCAACGGATTGGCGTCGGCAAACAATACGATGGCGCGCATCTTGTGCCGTTTCGCCTGACTGAACAGCCGTTGCAACCAGGCGCGGTTCGACACCAGCCGATCCTCAAATTCGTAATTGCGCCCGGCAGCAGACAAATAGTGGTTGTTGTTCGACGGCAGGTTGATGGTGGCGAACAGGATGCGATGGTGTTCCCAGCTGGCATTTTCCGGATGATCGCGAAACCGCGCCGCCGCCGACTGGCGCACCAGTGGCAGTTTTTTGGTGCGCGCGGCATGATCGCCGTCGAACAGCAAGCCGCGCAAGTGGTTCAGCCGCTCCTGCGCCGCCGATTCGCCGCTTTCACTCCGGCACTCGGCCCAGTCGCGCGCCGCCAGTGCGATCACCACCGCCTTGCCCGATTCTTCCAGCAGATGCTTGCGCCGCTGATACATACCATCGCCGCACGCTTCGCTGCGCGGCCGCAGGCCATTGACGACAATAAAATCCGAATGTCCGGCCTGCCTGAGCGCGTCATGCAGGCCGGCATCGCTGCCGCCGGCAAGCTGCCCTATGACGGCAAAGCTGAACCCCTGCCCTTTCGGCACGGCCTGCGCAGACGATACCAGCAGTATCGCCCATAGCAGCATTAACCGAAGCATGTTCCGAATCATCATTCGCCCGCCAGCTTTTTCAGCGCATACAGCGCCTCAAGCGCCGCACGCGGCGTAAGCTCATCGGGCTCGATCGCGTCCAGCGCTGCCAGCAAGGGAGCCAATGCTGTATCCAGCGTGGTTGCCGATGCCGCTTCCTTCGCCACCGCGGCCGCCTCGTCGGATTCCGCTTCGCGCAGCGCCGCCACGGCAAACATGTCGTACTGTGGCGTTGGTTGCAGCGTGTGCGATTCCAGCAGTGCCAGATGCTTGCGCGCGCTGCGGATCACGGCCGCCGGCACGCCGGCCAGTTGCGCCACCTGCAGGCCATAGCTTTGCGACGCAGGCCCCGGCTGCACCGCATGCAGGAACACGATGCTGTCCTTGTGCTCGACCGCCGACAGATGCACGTTCGCCGCTGCCGGATGCGATTGCGGCAATTGCGTCAGCTCGAAATAATGGGTCGCGAACAACGTGAAGCTGCGGGTGGTTTCGATCAGGTGGTGCGCAATCGCCCAGGCCAGCGCTAGGCCGTCGAAGGTCGAGGTGCCGCGGCC
This sequence comes from Burkholderiaceae bacterium, assembly GCA_018262475.1. GTDB lineage: Bacteria > Pseudomonadota > Gammaproteobacteria > Burkholderiales > Burkholderiaceae_D > QZKY01. Next base: position 2,066 of record JAGSYW010000154.1, read on the forward strand.
GACCTCATCCATCAGCACCAGCGAATGTTCACTGGCGCCATTCAGAATCGCGGCCGATTCAGTCATCTCCACCATGAAGGTCGAACGCCCGCCAGCCAGATCATCCGCCGCGCCGATGCGGGTGAAAATCCGGTCGATCGGGCCAATGGCCGCGCTGTCTGCCGGCACATAACTGCCAACATAGGCCAGCAGCACGATCAGCGCCGTCTGCCGCATGAAGGTCGATTTGCCGCCCATGTTCGGCCCGGTCACCAGCAGGAAGCGCTTGTCGTCCGCCAGTTCGCAATCGTTGGCGACAAAACGCTCGATCTGGTTTTCGACCACCGGATGCCGCCCCTGCAAGATATGGATGGCCGGCTCGGCCACCAATGCAGGTGCGCGCCAGTTGCAGCGCACCGCATGTTCGGCCAGAGCCGCCAGCACGTCGAGCTGCGCCACCGCATGCGCGATCCGCTGCAGTTCGCCAATGTGCGGCGCGAGTTCGCGCAGCAGCGTGTCGTACAGCATTTTTTCCCGCGCCAGCGCCCGCTCCTGCGCCGACAGCGCCTTGTCCTCAAACGCCTTCAGTTCCGGCGTGATGTAGCGCTCGGCATTCTTCAACGTCTGGCGGCGGCGGTAATCGTCCGGCACCTTCGCCGTCTGCCCGTGCGTGACTTCAATGTAAAAGCCATGCACCTTGTTGTATTCGACCCGCAAGTTGGCGATGCCGGTGCGTTCGCGCTCGCGCGTTTCCAGCTCAATCAAAAATTGCCCGGCGTTTTCCGACAGCGCACGCAATTCATCCAGTTCGGCATCAAAACCGCGCGCAATCACGCCGCCGTCGCGCACCATCGCCGCCGGTTCAAGCGCAATCGCCCGCTCCAGCAGATCGAGGCAGTGCGCCGGCGTGGCCAGATCGCCATTCAGCGCTTCCAGCAGCGGCGCCACCCGATCGCACAGCGCCACGTAGGTGCGCAGCGACGGCAGTTGCTGCAAGCCACCGCGCAAGCCGGCCAGATCACGTGGTCGTGCGCTCATCAGCGCGATGCGGGTGGTGATGCGCTCGATGT
>JAGSYW010000077.1 GCA_018262475.1 Burkholderiaceae bacterium
CGTCAGGACAGTCAGTCCACCCTTGACCTTGCCGTTCACGGTGCCGGTGACGAGTTCGCCGGATTCCATCGCCTTTTCCAGCGCGAGCCAGGATGCGAGGCGCTTGGCCTTGTCGCGCGACAGAATGGTATCGCCATAGCCGTTCTCGAGCGATTCAATCGCGACCGAAACGAAATCACCAACATTGACTTCGAGCTCGCCGACATCGTTCTTGAATTCCTCGATCGGAATGAACGATTCGGATTTCAGACCGGCATTGACGATCACGAAATTGTGGTCGAAGCGTACGACTTCGGCGGAAATAACTTCGCCGGAACGCATGTCCTGACGCGACAGCGATTCTTCGAACAGCGCGGCAAAGCTTTCCATACCGGAAGCGGATTCAGTAGGTGCAACAGAAGTAGACATATTTGTTAAAAAGGTTAACCGGCAGGCTCGCGGAATGCGACTTGAACCGGGTCAGGTTAAAAAATCCCGGACAGACCTTGCATCCATCCGGGGACAATCACTACACCAATGGCACCGCTGCTACGCCTTGGCAGCGCGATACCATTCCAGCACCTGCTTCACCCCTTCCTCAATCGTGAGATCGGAGGTATCCAGCAAATACGCATCGGGCGCTGGCTTCAGCGGCGCAGCAGCGCGCTGTGAATCGCGCGCATCGCGCTCTTCCAAATCTTTGCGCAGATCTAGAATATTAGCAGAAAACCCCTTGTCAATCAACTGCTTATAACGCCGCCCGGCGCGCGCCTCAACGCTCGCCGTCAGGAACACCTTCAAGTCGGCGTCCGGAAAAATCACCGTGCCCATGTCGCGCCCGTCGGCCACCAGTCCTGGCTGCTGGCAAAAACGCAGTTGCCGCTCGACCAGAGCCTCCCTTACTGCCGGCAGCGCTGCTACCCGCGACGAAGCTTTGCCAACATCCTCGGCGCGGATCGTGTCGCTGACATCCTCGCCATCGAGAAATACCGCCGTGCCGCTGAAACGGCATGGCAATGCCGCCGCCAGTTTCGCCAGTGAAGCTTCATCATCCAGCGCCACGCCGCCACGCAACCCCGCCAGCGCGACCAGCCGGTACAACGCGCCGGAATCAAGCAGATGAAAACCGAGGTGGCGCGCCACGCGCTGCGCCACCGTTCCTTTGCCGGACGCGGTCGGCCCGTCAATCGTGATCACCGGCACATGCAATGCCCCACCGTAATTCAGACAGTTTTCAAAAACGTTGGCCATAATTTTCCTGGCAATTACAACATCCCTGCGCGCAGGATCTTGTTGAATTCATCGAAATATTCGGGGAAGGTTTTCGCCACGCATTGCGGATCGTTGATGCGCACTTCGGCGCCGCAGCGCAATGCACCGTCGAGCGATGCCAGAGAAAAGCACATCGCCATCCGGTGGTCGTCATAGGTATCAATCGCCGCGGCACGAATTTTTTCCGGCGGAGTGATGCGCAACCAGTCCTCGCCCTCGTCCACGATCGCGCCCAGCTTGCGCAGTTCAGTCGCCATCGCTGCAATGCGGTCGGTTTCCTTCACGCGCCAACTGCCGATGTTGCGCAGCGTGCTGGAGCCATCGGCAAACAATGCCACCACCGCAATCGTCATCGCCGCATCGGGGATATGGTTGAAATCGGCATCGATCGCCTTCAGCGCCCCGTCCGAGCGCGCCTCGATCCAGTTGTCGCCAAACGTGATCACGGCTCCCATCTGCCGCAACGCATCGACAAAACGCACGTCGCCCTGAATGCTGTCGGCGCTGACCCCCTCGACCCGGACCGGCCCACCGGCGATAGTCCCCGCCGCCAGAAAATACGACGCGGATGACGCATCTCCCTCGACATGCAGCGTATCCGGGCTGACATAGAATTGCCCGGCCGGAATGGTGAATTTCTGCCAGCCATCGCGCTCAACCTTGACGCCAAAACGCTCCATAAGATTCAGCGTAATTTCGATGTAAGGCTGCGAAATCAGCTCGCCAGCCACCTCGATCACCACATTTTGCTTGAGCGCCAGCAGCGGCGATGCCATTAGCAACGCGGTCAGGAATTGGCTGGAAACATTGCCTCGCACCTTCAATTGATCGGCGCGAATGTTGCCGCCGCGAATGCGCAGCGGCGGGTAACCTTTTTCGCCCAGGTATTCGATATTCGCGCCATCAGCATTCAATGCATCGACCAGATCGCCGATCGGCCGCTCATGCATCCGCGAAACGCCTCGCAGGGTGTAATCGCCATCCATCGCCGCCAGCGCCGCCGTCAATGGCCGGATCGCCGTGCCGGCATTGCCCATGAACAGTTCCGCCTGCTTCACAGGAAACGGGCCATTGACACCTTCGATCACATAATTCTGCGTGCCTTCGATCTGCGTCCACTTCACGCCCAGCACTTTCAGCGCCTCCAGCATCACCAGTGTATCGTCGGACTCGAGCAAGTCCATGATCCGCGTCGTGCCTTTCGCCAATGCGGCCAGCAGCAAAGAGCGGTTCGAAATGCTCTTCGAGCCCGGCAAGCGCACCTTGCCTTCGACATGAATGACCGGTTTCAGGTCAATGAAATGTGGATATTTCGCCATCAGTCACCACCTTCCCTGTTTTGTTTTTCTGCGGCCTCGATCGCATCTATCCAGCTCTGGCGTGCGCGCTGCGCATTCGCATATACCGCATGAATCGCCTCGCCATCGCCAGCAGCCAGCAGATCGCGCATCCGATGCAATTGCGCCAGATAGGAATCGAGCATCCCCAGCAGCACAATCCGGTTTGCCATTGTAATGTCGCGCCACATTTCGGGCGACGAACCGGCAATACGGGTAAAGTCGCGAAATCCGCTGGCCGCATACTGGAACAGCAAATCAGCCTTGGGTTTCTTGACGATGTTATCAACCAACGCATACGCCAGCAGATGCGGCAAATGACTGACCGCAGCAAACACGCAATCATGATCCTGCGGCGTCAAGCGGTGTATGATCGCGCCGCACGCTTCCCACGCCTGAGCCACGCGCGCCACATCCTTTTCGGCATTTTGCGGCAATGGCGTCAGTACCGTCTTTTTGCCGGCATACAAATCATCGATCGCCGCATCCGGCCCATTCGTTTCGCGGCCGGCAATCGGATGCCCCGGAATGAATTGCGCGATTTTTCCGCCCAGCGCTGCGGACGCTGCCGCAACTACATCCGATTTGGTGCTGCCTGCATCGGTCACCACCGTACCCGGCTGCAAATGCGGCCTAATCGCAGCCAGAATCGCGCCTGTCTGCGCAACGGGCGCTGCAATCAGCACCAGATCCGCTCCTTGCACTGCATCCGCAGCGGAATCAGCCATCCGGTCGATGATGCCGAGTTCCAGCGCGCGCGCCAGTGCAACCTGAGAGCGCTCGACGCCTACCACTTCCGTGACCGCGCCGACCTTTTTCAGCGCGAGCGCAAACGAACCGCCGATCAGCCCGACGCCGAAAATCGCTACCCTGTTGAACATCTTCGAACTCAAGCGAGCACTTTCTTCAGCGCCGCAATGAACGCGGCATTTTCTTCCGACAAACCAATCGAAATGCGCAACCATTGCGGCAGACCATAACCGCCGACCGGGCGCACGATAATGCCTTTTTTCAGCAGCGCCTGGTTCATGCGGGCGCCAGCACCATCATCGTCGCCCACTTTCACCAGCACGAAATTGCCAAACGATTGCACGTATTCCAGACCCAGCTCGTCAAACGCCTGCACCAGCTGCCGATAACCGTCTGCATTCAGCTTCGCACTTTTTTGCAAAAATGACGAATCGTTCAACGCCGCAATCGCTGCTGCCTGCGCCAGAGAATTCACATTAAATGGCTGACGGATGCGGTTCAGCAAATCGGTAATCGGCGCCTGCGCCAAGCCAAAGCCAACGCGCAACCCGGCCAGTCCGTATGCCTTCGAAAAGGTGCGCGACACCAGCAGGTTCGGGAACTGGCGCACCCAGTCGGTCGACTCGTATTGCAATTCAGGATTCAGGTATTCGTTGTATGCCTCGTCGATCACGACCACCACATTTTTCGGCACCGCTTGCAGGAATGCTTCGATCTCATTCGGCGGAAGGAAGGTGCCTGTCGGATTGTTCGGGTTGGCGATGTATACCAGTTTCGTATCGTGCTTGATCGCGCGCAACATCGCTTCGAGGTCGTGGCCGTATTTTTGCGCCGGGACGGCGATGCCGCGACCACCAACAGCCTGCGTCGCCAGCGCGTACACGATGAATGAATACTGTGAAAACACAACCGATTGCCCCGGCTGAACAAATGCGTGCGCCGCCAGTTCGAGGATGTCGTTGCTGCCATTGCCCAGCGTGATCCAGTCCTGAGGCACGTTATAGCGCTTCGAAATCGCCTCTTTCAATGCAAAGCCGTTTGCGTCCGGATAGCGGCCAATTTCAGCCACAGCTGCTTCCATCGCACGCCGCGCCGATTCGGGCATACCGAGCGGATTTTCATTCGATGCCAGTTTGACGATCTTCGCTTCGTCGAGGCCAAATTCGCGCGCGACTTCCGAAATCGGCTTGCCAGCCTGATAGGGTGCAATGGCACGGACATATTCCGGCCCGAGTTGGTTAGGCATGTTGTTCCTTATAGACTGAACGGGTAAGAACCCAATAACTTGAAAAAGGCGGCACGCTCCTCCAGTTCCTTCAGTGCCATCGCAACTTTTTCGTCCTGCTCGTGCCCCTCGACATCAATGAAAAAGTTGTATTCCCAGTTTCCAGTGCGCGCCGGGCGCGATTCAAGCCGGGTCATCGACACCCCATGCTTGGCCAGCGGTTCAAGCATCCGGTATACCGCACCGGCCTGATTTTTCACCGACAGCACCAGCGAAGTCTGGTCATTGCCGCTCGGCATCGTCCTGAGACGACCGATGATGGCAAACCGGGTACGGTTGTGCGGGTCATCCTGGATGTGCGCCTTCACCACTTGCAGATTGTATTTCTGCCCGGCGATTTCGCTGGCAACGGCAGCCACCGTCGGAGCATCGGCCGCCATGCGCGCGGCTTCGCCGTTCGAGGCCACCGCCTGGCGTTCTATGTTCGGAAAATTCTGCGTCAGCCACACCTGGCACTGCGCCAGCGCCTGAGAATGGGCGCAAATCGTCCGGATGCCTTCCATTGTGCCAGTCTTCGTCATCAGGCTGTGATGCACCGGAATCGACAATTCCCCGCTGATGGTAAGCGGTGTTTGCAGCAGCAAATCCAGCGTACGGTTGATCGCTCCCTCAGTCGAATTTTCGATCGGCACCACGCCGAAGTCAGCCGTACCCGCCTCGGCAGCGCGAAACACTTCATCGATCGAGGCGCAACTCAATGCTTCGATCGCGCTGCCAAACTGCTGGTAGGCAGCCTGTTCCGAATAAGTACCCGCCGGACCAAGATAAGCAACCACTATGCGTTTTTCGAGCGCACGACAAGCCGACATGATTTCGCGAAATATCCTTTGCAAATCCGTGCTGGCCAGCGGCCCTGGATTGCGTTCAGCAACGCCTCGCAACACCTGCGCTTCCCTCTCCGGCCTGAAAACCGGCGCACTGGTTTTCGCTTTCACATGACCGACCTGCTGCGCAACAAGCCCGCGGCGGTTCAGCAGTTCAAGCAACTGTGCATCAATGGCATCAATCTGGTCGCGTAAAGGTAAAAGGTCCTTATCCATGAGAAAACCGAATCATGAGGTGACGAAACTTTCAATTGTATTGCATATTTGCGCGTCATCGACACGTTAAAGCACGTTTGTCAAAGGCGCCGTTCAAATTCGCGCAGATAATCGACCAGCGCCTGCACCCCTTCGATGGACATCGCGTTGTAAATCGATGCGCGCATCCCGCCAAGCAATCGGTGACCACGCAATTGCAGCAACCCTCGCTCCTGAGCGCCGGCAAGAAAGGCCTCATTCAACGACGGTTGTTGCAGGAAAAACGGCACATTCATGCGGGAACGGCAATCCTTGTCCACCGGATTGCGGTAGAAATCACTTGCATCAAGGCAGTCATAAAGCAGGGCCGCCTTCTCGACGTTGCGCCGCTCGACGGCTGCCACGCCCCCCTGGCGTTTCAACCATTGGAACACCAGCCCCGCCATGTAGATCGCAAAAGTCGGAGGCGTGTTGAACATCGAATCGTGATCCGCAACTATCTTCCAGTCGAAGGCCGATGGACAAAACGGCAGCGTATGCCCGATCAAATCCTCGCGCACGATGACCACTGTCAGGCCCGCGATCCCCATGTTTTTCTGCGCACCAGCAAAAATCACGCCGTATTTCGATACATCGATTTCGCGCGACAAAATATGCGACGACATATCCGCCACCAGCGGCACTTCCCCCACATCGGGCGTGAAATGGAATTCGACCCCATGCACGGTTTCATTCGTGCAGACATGCACGTAAGCCGCATCCTGCGACAGTTTCCATGAGGTTTGCGTCGGGATGCAGGCAAAACCGGTGTCCTGTGACGACGCGGCAATGTTCACTGGCGCATACTTGCGCGCATCGACCATTGATCGCCCCGACCAGTGGCCGGTATGAATAAAATCGATCGCTGCGGTATGGGAGCTACGGCCAAGCAGATTCATCGGCACAATCGCGTTTTGCGCAATCGCGCCGCCCTGCATGAACAGAATGCGGTAGTTTGACGGCACCGCCAGCAACTCGCGCAGATCCTGCTGCGCCGCCTGCATGATCGACATGAACTGAGACCCGCGATGACTCATTTCCATCACCGACATGCCACTACCGCGCCAGTCCAGCATTTCAGCCGCAACCTGTTGCAGCACTTCCTCGGGAAGCGCTGCCGGGCCGGCTGAAAAGTTGAACGCGCGCGTCATGCCGGGTCGTCGTGGCCGTTCTCTTCGTCGATATCGGATTCCAGAATGCGCTGCAGGCCTGACAGCGTGGTGCCGTCCTCAACCGCGATCAGCGTCACGCCTTGGGTCGCACGTCCCATTTCCCGAATCTCCGCCACCCGTGTGCGGATCAGCACGCCACCGGTCGTGATCAGCATGATTTCATCGTTTTCATCGACCAGCGTCGCTGCCACCACCTTGCCGTTGCGCTCAGAGGTCTGGATGGCAATCATACCCTTTGTACCGCGACCGTGACGGGTGTATTCGCCAATCGGAGTGCGCTTACCATAACCGTTTTCAGTTGCCGTCAGCACCGATTGCTGTTCGTTTTCCGCCACCAGCAATGCGATCACCTGCTGCTCGTCATCGAGGTTCATGCCACGTACACCACGAGCAGTGCGCCCCATCGGCCGCACATCGTTTTCGTCGAAACGCACTGCCTTGCCGGCATCGGAGAACAGCATCACGTCGTGCTGACCGTCGGTCAGTGCAGCGCCGATCAGGAAATCACCCTCATCCAGATCGACCGCGATGATGCCAGCCTTGCGCGGATTGCTGAAATCGTTCAGCGGCGTTTTCTTGACCGTGCCGAGACTGGTCGCCATGAACACATAGCGGTCTTCCGGGAACGAACGGTTTTCGCCCGACAGCGGCAGGATCACCGTAATCTTTTCACCATCCTGCAGCGGGAACATGTTGACAATCGGCTTGCCGCGCGCGGCACGCGACCCCTGCGGCACTTCCCACACCTTCAGCCAGTACACGCGGCCGCGGTTCGAGAAGCACAGGATGTAGTCGTGCGTATTCGCAATAAACAGCTGGTCGATCCAGTCGTCATCCTTGGTTGCCGCCGCCTGCCGGCCGCGGCCGCCGCGGCGCTGGGCGCGATATTCGGACACCGGCTGCGACTTCATGTAACCCGTATGCGACAGCGTCACCACCATGTCCTGCGGCGTAATCAGGTCTTCCGTTTCGAGATCTGCCGCATTCAGTTCGATCTGCGACAGGCGCACGTCCTTGCCGCCGTCGCCGTATTCGTTCTTGGCCTGCGCCAGCTCATCGCCGATGATCGCGACCACGCGCTCCGGCCGGGCCAGAATATCAAGCAGATCGGCAATCTGCGCCATCACTTCCTTGTACTCGTTGACAATCCGATCCTGCTCCAGTCCGGTCAACCGCTGCAGACGCATCTGCAGGATTTCCTGCGCCTGCTCTTCCGACAGGCGATACAAACCATCCTTTTGCAAACCATAATGCTTGGGTAGATTTGCCGGCCGGAAGGCATCAATGCCGGCAGCGTTTTCCTCCCCAGTCCGGGCGAGCATTTCCCGCACCAGCGACGAATCCCACGAGCGCGCCATCAACCCCTGACGCGCCACCGGCGGCGTCGGCGCCGCCTTGATGATCGCGATGAAGTCGTCGATGTTCGCCAATGCCACCGCCAAACCTTCGAGCACATGGCCGCGTTCGCGCGCACGACGCAGGTCGAACACGGTGCGGCGCGTGACCACTTCGCGGCGGTGAGCCAGGAAGCATTCGAGCATCTGCTTCAGGTTCAGCAACTTTGGCTGACCATTCACCAGCGCCACCATGTTCATACCGAACGTGTCCTGCAATTGCGTCTGCTTGAACAGATTGTTCAGCACGACTTCCGGCACCTCGCCGCGCCGCAGCTCAATCACCACGCGCATGCCGGATTTGTCCGATTCGTCGCGGATGTCGGAAATGCCTTCGAGCTTTTTGTCGCGCACATGCTCAGCGATGCGCTCCAGCAAGGATTTCTTGTTGACCTGGTACGGCAGTTCGTCGATGACGATCGCGCTGCGGTTGTCTCGACCAACTTCCTCGAAATGCGTTTTCGCGCGCATCACGACCCGGCCGCGGCCAGTGCGATAGCCGTCGCGCACGCCCGATACACCATAGATGATGCCTGCGGTCGGGAAATCTGGCGCCGGAATCAGCTCGATCAACTCGTCGATACTGCAATCCGGATTGTGCAGCACATGCAATGCGCCATTGATCACTTCGGTGATGTTGTGCGGCGGAATGTTGGTCGCCATCCCGACCGCGATACCGGATGAACCGTTGATCAGCAGATTCGGGATCTTGGTCGGCAATACCGACGGTTCCTGCTCTTTGCCATCGTAATTCGGGACGAAATCGACCGTTTCCTTTTCGATATCAGCCAGGATTTCATTCGCAATCTTGTCCAGCCGGCACTCGGTGTAACGCATGGCTGCCGCGTTATCGCCATCGATTGAGCCGAAGTTCCCCTGCCCGTCGACCAGCGTATAGCGCAACGAGAAATCCTGCGCCATCCGTACCAGCGTGTCGTAGATCGACTGATCGCCATGCGGATGGTACTTGCCCATCACTTCGCCGACGACACGCGCACACTTCACGTACGGCCGGTTGAAAACATTATTCATTTCATGCATCGCGAACAGCACGCGACGATGCACAGGCTTCAAACCATCCCGCACGTCCGGCAATGCACGCCCCACGATCACGCTCATCGCATAATCGAGGTAGCTCTTGCGCATTTCTTCTTCGAGGGAAATCGGGATGGTTTCTTTGGCGAATTGATCCATTATGGGAATGCAGTTTGACTGGCTTGAT
>JAGSYW010000078.1 GCA_018262475.1 Burkholderiaceae bacterium
GAACGGCTACAACGTGCTGATGCCGATGGGCTGGGATGCGTTCGGCATGCCGGCGGAAAACGCGGCGATGGCGAACAAAGTGCCGCCGGCGCAGTGGACTTATTCGAACATCGACCACATGCGCAGCCAGATGGAATCAATGGGGCTGGCGATCGACTGGTCGCGCGAGATGGCGGCCTGCAAGCCGGAGTATTACAAGTGGAACCAGTGGATGTTCCTCAAGATGCTGGAAAAGGGCATCATCTACCTGAAGACCGGCACGGTGAACTGGGACCCGGTCGATCAGACGGTGCTGGCGAATGAGCAGGTGATCGACGGTCGCGGTTGGCGTTCCGGCGCGCTGATCGAAAAGCGCGAAATCCCGATGTACTACGTGAAAATCACCGACTACGCGGAAGAATTGCTGAACGAGGTCGACAACGGCTTGCCAGGCTGGCCGGAGCGCGTGCGCATCATGCAGTCGAACTGGATCGGCAAATCGACCGGTGTGCGCTTCGCGTTCACGCATGATATTGCCGGCGCGGACGGCAAGGCGATCGACGACGGCAAGCTGTGGGTGTTCACCACCCGGGCGGACACCATCATGGGCGTGACCTTTTGCGCGGTGGCGGCCGAGCATCCGCTGGCAACGCTGGCGGCGCAGGGCAATCAGGAACTGGCAGCGTTCGTGGCCGAATGCAAGAAAGGCAGCGTGATCGAAGCCGACATGGCGACGATGGAAAAGAAAGGCATGCCGACAGGCCTGTTCGTCACCCATCCGCTGACTGGCGACAAGGTTGAAGTCTGGGTTGGTAACTATGTGCTGATGAGCTACGGCGATGGTGCGGTGATGGCGGTGCCGGCGCACGACGAGCGCGATTTTGAATTTGCGAAAAAATATCAGTTGTCGATCAAGCAGGTGATTGCGGTCGATGGCAAGGAATTCTCGACCGACGCCTGGCAGGAATGGTATGCGGACAAGGAAGCCGGCCGCTGCATCGCGTCCGGCAAGTACGACGGACTGGACTATCAGGGCGCGGTCGATGCGGTTGCGGCCGATCTGGGCGCGATGAACCTTGGCGAAAAGAAAATCACCTACCGCCTGCGCGACTGGGGCATTTCGCGTCAGCGCTACTGGGGTACGCCGATTCCGATCATCCATTGCGACGCCTGCGGCGCGGTGCCGGTGCCGGAAAAGGATTTGCCGGTAGTGCTGCCGGAAGATTGCGTGCCTGATGGCAGCGGCAATCCGCTGAACAAGCACGACGCCTTCCTGAAAGTCGATTGCCCTTGCTGCGGCAAGCCGGCGCGGCGCGAAACCGACACGATGGATACCTTCGTCGATTCCTGCTGGTATTACATGCGCTACTGCTCGCCTGGCTCGAGCGAGGCGATGATCGATGCGCGTAACGATTACTGGATGCCGATGGATCAGTACATTGGCGGCATCGAGCACGCGGTTTTGCACCTGCTGTATGCACGTTTCTGGACCAAGGTCATGCGCGATTTCGGCTTGGTGCGTTTCGACGAACCGTTCACCAAGCTGCTGACGCAGGGCATGGTGCTGAACGAAACCTATTACCGCGAAGATGCTGCCGGCAAGCTGACCTGGTTCAACCCGGAAGAAGTCGATTTGACGGCCGACGAGCGCGGACGGCCCGTGTCGGCCAAGCTGAAGTCCGACGGCCAGCCGGTCGAGATCGGTGGTACCGAGAAGATGTCGAAATCGAAGAACAACGGCATCGACCCGCAGGCGATCATCGAACAGTATGGCGCCGATACCGCGCGGCTGTTCACGATGTTCGCTTCGCCACCGGAGCAGACGCTCGAATGGTCGGGTTCTGGCGTCGAGGGGGCGAACCGCTTCCTGCGCCGGGTGTGGAATTTCGCGCTGGCGCAATCAGCGCGCATTGGTGGCGCGGCGCAGGTTGATGTCGCCAGCCTGGACGAAGCGCAAAAGGCAGTGCGGCGCACGATCCACCGCACATTGCAGCAAGCCGACAATGACCTGAAACGCATCCAGTACAACACGGTGGTGTCCGCTTGCATGATTTTGCTGAATACGCTCGAAGGCGCGAAGCTGGACGATTCGGTTGCGTCGAATGCGGTCATTGCGGAAGGCTTTTCGATCTTCCTGCGTGCCTTGAACCCGATTGCGCCGCACATCACGCATGTGCTGTGGCAGGAACTTGGCTATGCGAAGACGATGGGTGATATTCTGAATGCGCCGTGGCCGCAGGTCGATCCGGCCGCGCTGGAGCAGAACGAAATCACGCTGGTGGTGCAGGTCAATGGCAAGCTGCGCGGCAACATCACAGTGGCAAAAGATGCCGACAAGGCGACGATCGAAGCGGCCGCGCTGGCAAACGAAGCGGCGCAGAAGTTCATCACCGGTGCGCCGAAGAAGGTGATTGTGGTGCCGGGCAAGCTGGTGAACATCGTCGTTTAACGAAGCGGAAACGCGAATGGAGGGCTGGAAATGAAGCGCTTTTTTTCGGTGGCTGGATTGTTGCTGGCGATGACCATGATGCTGTCGGCTTGTGGTTTCCATCTGCGCGGTACCAGCCCGCACGATAATCTGCCGTTTTCGACCATCCACTTCGCGTTCCCGGAATCTGCTCCGCTTGCGGTCGAACTGAAGCGCAACCTGCGCGGCGGCGGCACGACCATCGTGCCGAACCGCAGCGCGGCCCAGGTTTCGCTGGAATTGCTGGCGGAAAAGAGGACCAAGAGCATCCTGTCACTGAATGCACTGGGCCGCGCGCGCCAGTACGAACTGGTGTACTCGTTGCGTTTCCAGCTCAAGGATGCGAAAGGCAGGGTGTTGATGCCGCCGACCGAGATCGTGCAAAAGCGCACACTCGACTACAACGAAACCTATGCGCTGGGCAAGGAAATCGAGGAAGTCGACCTTTATCGCGACATGCAGTCGGACATCATCGCCCAGCTGATTCGCCGGCTGGCAAAGGTCAAGCTCACGCCTGCCGCTTCCGCTTCCGCTCCCAAGCTCAATGCAGCTCCGGCACGACAGCCTTGATGCGCATCTGGCGCAGCCGCTCTCGCCGCTGTATGTAATCACTAGCGACGAGCATTTGCTGGCGCTGGAAGCGGCCGACAAAATCCGCAAGGCGGCCCGCGTGCAGGGATTTTCCGAGCGCGAAGTGCTGACCGCGAACCGTTATTTCAACTGGGGTGAACTGCTGGCGGCGAGCCAGGCGCTGTCATTGTTCGGCGATCGCAAGCTGATTGAGTTGCGCATTCCGACCGGCAAACCCGGGCGCGAAGGCGGACAGGCGCTGCAGCAGTATGCGGCCGAAGTGAATCCCGATACGGTGACGCTGATTGCGCTGCCAGCGCTCGACTGGCAGACGAAAAAGGCCGGCTGGGTCGCGGCGCTGCAAAAGGCGGCGGTGTATATCGACATCCCGCTGGTCGAACGCGCGCACTTGCCGGCGTGGATTGCGGCGCGGCTGGCGGCGCAAAAGCAGAGTGCCGAGCGGCAAGCGCTGGAATTCATCGTCGAGCGGGTCGAAGGCAATTTGCTGGCGGCGCATCAGGAAATCCAGAAGTTGGGTTTGTTGTACCCAGAAGGCAAGCTGAATTTCGAACAGGTACACGATGCTGTGCTGAATGTCGCCCGTTACGACGTATTCAAACTGAGCGAGGCGATGCTGACCGGCGATGCCGCGCGGCTGGTGCGGATGGTCGAAGGCTTGAAAGGCGAAGGCGAGCCGCTGCCGCTGGTGCTGTGGGCGGTGAGCGATGAAATCCGCACCTTGCTGAAGTTGCGCGCCGGTGTCGATCAGGGGCGGCCACTGTCTGCGTTGTGCAAGGAAAATCGGGTTTGGGGACCGCGCGAACGGCTGGTCGGCGCGGCATTGCGCCGGCTTGATTTGGCCACGTTGCGCAGCGCGCAGCAGGATGCGGCGCAGGTCGACAAGCTGGTCAAGGGCTTGCGGGCGGAAGCGCAGCTGGGTGATGCGTGGGATGCGCTCTTGCAGCTCTGCCTGAAAATCGCTCGCGGATAGGCGGTTGCTACAACGAATCAGGGTATAATTTTTGGCCGTTCCGCCTTGAGCCCGCAGCAGTTAGCGATGCTGGGCCGATTCAACCATTGCCACGAAAAGTCATGAGCGCATCCAGCACCAACGAATCACCCATCGTCAACACGCCGATTTCTGGCGAGATGGTGGAAGTCTATGATGATCTTGATGCCTGTAGCGGCGCGCAGTGGATGCCCACCAGCCAAATGGGTTTTTATCTCAAATTCGTGCTGATTGTCTGCTGCGTGAGCGGCATCGTATCGTTTGGCATATACCTGCTGCTGCAATGGCTGGCGCGGTAACGGAGTATAATTTTTGGCTTCCCGCACAACGGTGGGAAGCGGCTCTGGCTTTCTTGTTGTTTTGCTGATTGCTTCCACAGGAGGAGGTCGCCCATGAACACGGTCAACACTACTGATTCGCCCATCGTGCATTCGCCGATCATCAATTCTCCGATTCTAAATTCATCGGTTGAAAATTCGCCGATTGTCGGCAGTCCTGTTTCCGTGAGCGGCGAACAGGAATATCAGGATTTCAACCCCTGCTGCGCAGCCGGGATGCCAGCCGGAAACCGCATGTTTTATTTCAAGTTTGTGCTGATTGTTTTCTGCGTATTTGGCAGCGCAGTGTATGGCCTGTTCAAGCTGTGCGAATATCTGGGCGTGTTCAACTAGTTATTGCCTTTACTCGACATCACGCAGCAACCCGCGCAGGATACCCGTCGAGCGGGTTTTGTTTTCCCTTCTGGTGCGCGCCAGCTGCTGGCAGCGCCTTATCGATTGACGATTACTGAACCTGACTATCATGGACATCACTACCTACATGCATCAGATTGGCCAGCAGGCGCGTGCTGCTTCACGTCTGATGGCAAAGGCAGATTCGAACACGAAAAACCGCGCGCTGGCGCTGATTGCGGCAGCCATTCGGCGCGATGCGGCGCTGCTGCGCGAAGCAAATGAACAGGATCTGGCGGCGGCGCGGGCGAACGGGCTGGAAGCGGCGATGATCGACCGGCTGACGCTGACCAACAAGGGCATTGCGACCATGGCCGAAGGGCTGGAGCAGATCACGTCGCTGCCTGATCCGATCGGCGAAATTACCAATCTGCGCTACCGCCCGACGGGCATCCAGGTAGGGCAGATGCGTGTGCCACTGGGCGTGATCGGCATCATTTACGAAGCGCGGCCGAACGTGACGGTTGATGCGGCCGGGCTGTGCATCAAGAGCGGCAACGCGGCCATCCTGCGCGGCGGCTCGGAAGCGATTCATTGCAACCGCGCTCTGGCGAAGCTGGTGCGCGAAGGGCTGGCTGGCGCGGGACTGCCGGAACAGGCGGTGCAGGTGGTCGATACCACCGACCGTGCCGCAGTCGGCGCGCTGGTGTCGATGCCGGAATATGTTGATGTGATCGTGCCGCGCGGCGGCAAGGGGCTGATCGAGCGCCTGATGAAGGAATCGAAGGTGCCGATGATCAAGCATCTGGACGGCATCTGCCATGTGTACATCGACGACAAGGCGGATCTGGACAAGGCGCTCAGGGTTTGCTTCAACGCCAAGTGCCAGCGCTATGGCACCTGCAACACGATGGAAACGCTGCTGGTAGCGAAAAGCGTGGCGTCCGAAGTGTTGCCGAAGCTGGCGACGCTGTATGTGCACGAAAAGGTCGAACTGCGCTGCGACAATGAGAGCCGCCACATCCTGGCCAGCTATCCATTCCTGAAATCCGCCACCGAAGAAGACTGGCGCACCGAATACCTAGCGCCGGTGCTGGCGGTGCGCGTGGTGACGGGCGTTGATCAGGCGATCGATCACATCAACAGCTATTCGTCGCAGCATACCGATTCGATCATCACCGAAGACTACAGCAGGGCGATGCGCTTCCTGCGCGAAGTCGATTCATCGTCGGTGATGGTTAATGCATCGACCCGGTTCGCAGACGGTTTCGAATATGGCCTCGGGGCGGAAATCGGCATTTCGAACGACAAGTTGCACGCTCGCGGCCCGGTCGGGCTGGAAGGGTTGACGTCGGTTAAATACGTCGTGCTGGGGCATGGCGAAGTGCGAAAATAAATAGCTCTCGCTCCATCGTGAAACTGGTAACTGCAGGTTTGCCCCCCTGTGCCCAATTTCAATATGGAGCGGGAAAAGAACCAATAAACGGATAAAGGGAACCCCGATGACCAAAGTATTTTCCTATTTCTGCCCTTGCCCGCGCGGCATGGAAGCGCCTCTGGCCGAAGAGCTGGCCGAAATTGCACAGCAGACCCAGACGCTGAAAATCCATCAGCAGGTGCCGGGCGGCGTGCATTGCTCTGGTGCGATGCAGGATGCATGGCGCATCAATCTGCATTCGCGCATCGCCTCGCGCGTGCTGTTGCGCATTGCGCAGGCATCGTACCGCAACGAGAACGACATTTACGACCTGGCGCAGGCACAGCGCTGGGAAGATTGGTTCGACGTCGATTGCACGATCCGGGTCGACCTGACCGCGATCAAATCGCCGCTCAAGAGCCTGGATTTTGCCACGCTGAAAATCAAGGATGGCGCCTGCGATCATTTCCGCGAAAAGTTTGGCAAACGGCCGTCGGTGAATACACGCGACCCGGACATGCGTATTTTCGGTTTTGTCGATGCACGCAATTTCACGCTCTATCTCGACACCAGCGGCGAATCGCTGTTTAAGCGCGGCTGGCGCGAGGAAAAGGGTGATGCGCCGCTGCGCGAGAATCTCGCCGCCGGGTTGTTGCGCGTTGCCGGCTGGAAGCCGGGCATTCCGCTGTTCGACCCGATGTGCGGTTCGGGTACTATTCTGGCCGAGGCGGCGCAGATGGTGCTCGGGATTCCGGCCGGTGCGCGTCGTCATTTTGCGTTCGAGCGCTTCAAGAATTTCAATGCCGACGAATGGACTGCGATGAAAACCGCATTCCGGCCGAACCCGATTCCGGATGAACCGCTCTTGTTCGGCAGCGATATTTCCGGCGACATGATCGCGATGGCGCGCCACAACCTCGCGCGCGCCGGCGTGCTGTTTGATGTGCCGCTGAAGCAGATCGAAGCACAGGAAGTGCGTCCGCCGTGCGATACGCCCGGCATTTTGCTGACCAACCCGCCATATGGGGAACGCATCGGCGTGCGTGGCGACCGTTCGCTGCCGGCCGACGATTTGGCGGAATCGTTTTACAACTCGTTCGGCAATACCTTGAAGCAGCGTTTCCCTGGCTGGAAGGTGTTTATCTTCACCGCTGATCTGGGCGTGCCGAAATCGTTGCGGTTGAAGGAGTCGCGCAAGACACCGTTTTACAACGGTGCGCTCGAATGCCGGTTGTTCCGCTTCGACATGGTGGCCGGCTTCAACCGGCGCGAAGGAGCCATGCCCAAGGATGTACCAAATACAGTGCAGGATGGCGACGCATGATAGTGGTAACAGGCGGGGCCGGTTTCATCGGCTCAAACTTCGTGCTCGACTGGCTGGCGATTTGCGCCAGTCGTCCCCCACTTTCGGCCGCTGGTTCGGCGTTACGTTGTCGGCCGGAAATCGCCGTCAGCTATGGGTGCCGCCGGGGTTTGCGCATGGCTTCGCCGTCACCAGCGAATCGGCTGACGTGCTGTACAAGGTGACCGATTACTGGGCGCCGGAGCATGAACGCTGCCTGCTGTGGAACGACCCGGCGCTCGGAATCGACTGGCCGCTGGCCGGTGCGGCCATCCTGTCCGACAGGGATGGCAAAGGGGGTTTGCTGGCAGCGGCGGAGGTTTTCGATTGATGCAGCTCGGCGATTAGCCGAGCTCTTCACTCAGTTCAGTCACATCCAGAGAAGCACCTTCCAGTTCGATCGATATGGCCTTGCCCTGTTTGCTGTCTTCGGCCGGGATGGTGACGACTGCCATGTCGTACAGATCGGCATAAATTTCGGCATCCATCACCCATTTGGCCAGAGCGCTGTCGGTGGTTGCTTCGTCGGGACGCAGGTGATGCTCCTGCATGAATTGCCGGATTTCCTCGATGCCTTCAGCCGTGACCTTGTAAATCTTCATACTCATTGTCTCCTGAAATGCCGCGTCGAATAGAGGCGGAAATGGGCGGTATTGTATGCCAATTTGCGTGCCAATTTCCGCCTGCAGCCATGTCAGCGGTTAGATTTGGTTGCTGCGCATGTCCATAGGGGCCTATTGTGGACTATGGTCAGCTGCCAGCAATCGTCATGTTCTCGATCAGGATCGAGCCAGTTTCCTTCGTGCCGCGCGTGATCTTGTCGTTGCCGATGGCGACGATTTGCCGGAACATGTCTTTCAGGTTGCCGGCAATCGTGATTTCCTCGACCGGATATTGAATCGTGCCGTTCTCGACCCAGAAGCCGGATGCGCCGCGGGAATAGTCGCCGGTGACGTAATTCACACCCTGCCCCATCAGGCCGGTGACCAGCAGGCCGGTATCGAGTTTTTTCAGCATCCGCTCGAAACTGTCGGTCTTTTTCGTCAGTGATGAAGTCAGGAACAGATTGTGCGAGCCGCCGGCGTTGCCGGTGGTTTGCATCCCGAGCTGGCGCGCCGAATAGCTCGACAGGAAGTAACCGTGCACGATGCCGCTGGCAACCACATCGCGCTTCACCGTTTTCACGCCCTCGTCATCAAACGGTGCCGATCCGACCGCACCGATGATGTGCGGGTCTTCGGCGATGCGGACATGCGCCGGAAAGATTTTCTGGCCGAGCGAATCGAGCAGGAAGCTGGATTTGCGGTACAGCGCACCGCCGGAAATGGCCTGCACGAACGCGCCCAGAAGGCCGATGGCCAGTGGCGCCTCGAACAGCACTGGGCAGTTGCGCGTCGACAGCCGGCGCGCGTTCAGCCGCGACAGTGCACGTTCGGCCGCATAGCGGCCGATGGCTTCGGGGCTGGACAGCTTCGCCGGGTCGCGCTGCGACGAATACCACGAATCGCGCTGCATTTTCGCGCCTTTGCCGGCGATCGGCGCGACTGAAATCGAATGACGCGAATACGGATACCCACCGATGAAGCCGCGCGTGTTGGCGGAAATGAAGTGGCTTTGCTGCGTATAGACGTTAGCGCCATCGCTATTGCTGATGCGGCGGTCGGTGGCGAAGCTGGCCGCCTCGCAGCGTAGCGCGATCTCGATCGCCTCTTCGGTTGCCAATGGCCACGGGTAGCACAGCTGCAAGTCCATCGGCTGCATTTCCAGCTTGTTGGCATCAGGCAGGCCGGCGCAGGGGTCGTCGGCGGTGAAGCGCGCAATGTTGTACGCTGCTTCGACTGCCGCCTGCAATGCCGTGGGAGAAAAATCGGACGTGCTGGCATTACCGCGTTTCTGACCGAGATAGACGGTGACGCTCGCGCCCTTGTCCTGGTTCTGTTCGATGGTTTCGACCTTGCCCTTGCGCACGCCAACCGACAGCCCG
>JAGSYW010000079.1 GCA_018262475.1 Burkholderiaceae bacterium
CGGCCCGGCATGGATGCGGAAAGTTCCCGGCTGCGAATGGCGCTGCAACAAGTCGGCCGCGCACACGTTCGCCGCCAGCATGCATTCCTCGATCAGCCGATGCGCATCATTGCGCACACGCGGCAGGATTTTCTCGATCTTGCCCTGATCGTTGCTGACGATATAGGTTTCGGTCATCTCGAAATCGATCGCGCCGCGCTTTTCACGCGCCTGATGCAGCACACGAAACAGCTCGTACAAATCCAGCAGATGCGGCACCAAATCCTTGCGCTTCGCCGCTTCCAGCCCCTTGGTGTTACCCAGAATCGCTGCCACTTCAGTATAGGTAAGACGCGCCGCCGAATGGATTACTGCCGGGTAAAACTGATAGGCCGTCACCTCGCCGGTGGCGGTAATCACAGCGTCGCACACCAGCGTCAGTCGATCAACGGCCGGATTCAATGAACACAAGCCATTCGACAATTTTTCGGGCAGCATCGGAATCACACGCCGCGGGAAATAGACCGACGTGCTGCGCTTCAACGCCTCCTGATCCAGCGCATCGTTCGGCTGCACATAATGGCTGACGTCGGCAATCGCCACGATCAGGCGGAAGCCGCTGGCGCGACCAATCTTCACCTGTTCGCAATACACGGCATCATCAAAATCGCGCGCATCCTCACCATCGATCGTCACCAGCGGAACATCGCGCAAATCGACCCGATCGGCCAAATCAGCCGCCAGCACTTCGGATGGCAATTTGGCCGCGAGATCCAACGTCGCCGGCGGGAAAATATGCGGCACGCCAAACTTGCGCACCGCAATCTCAATCTCGATGCCTGGGTCGTCAATATTGCCCAGCACCTCTTCCATCTTGCCAATCGGCTGCGTATAGCGCGACGGCTGCTCAATCAGCCTGACACTGACCACCTGCCCGTGCTTCGCCTTGCCAGGCGAACCAGCAAGCAGAATATCCTGATTGATGCGGCGGTCTTCCGGCGCCACCACCCATACACCATTTTCATTCAGCAAACGGCCGATGACATGGGTATTGGCGCGGCTGATGACTTCGACGATCGTGCCTTCCGGCCGCCCGCGCCGGTCGGCACCGACGATGCGCACCTGCACACGATCGCCATGCAGCACCTTGCGCATTTCGCCTTCTGGCAGAAAGATGTCTTCGCCACCTTCGTCCGGAATCAGGAAGCCGTAGCCATCGATATGGCTGCTGACACGGCCAGGGATGAAATCATGCTGATTAATCAGCTGATACTGCCCACTGGCATCCTTTCTGATCTGGCCATCGCGCTCCATCGCCGCCAAGCGGCGCGTCAGGCCTTCCATCTCGCGCGGTTTGACGCCGAGCGCAAGCGAGATTGCATGCGCGTCGTATTTTGATTTGTCTGCGCGCAACAAGCCGAGAATGTCTTCACGGCTGGGTATAGGGTACGGATATCGGTTCAAATGTTTCCTTGGTAAATGTTTCCTTGGTAGTTGGCCAGGATTGATGCGAAGCGGATTGTCGCACAGCGCAGGAAAAAATTCCCTCCCAACCGGCAACATGCTCTTTTTTAAAAATGATGTTTGACTTCCTGCGATTTTGCGCTATAATTTTGTTCTTCGCATCGCTTGGTTCTGTTTTTATCCTGATTACCAAGTTGCTTATGATAGCAGATGCCGGAAAGCCCACGTGGCGGAATTGGTAGACGCGCATGGTTCAGGTCCATGTGCCGCGAGGTGTGGGGGTTCAAATCCCTCCGTGGGCACCACCACTTTTTAAAGTGGTCGATTCCAGAAAGAAAAAGCAGCAGAAAAAGGCTTTCTTATGATCGGCGTAACTAATGTGTTACGTTGATTATCAGAAAGCCTTTTTGTTTATGTGCTGTTTGCTAGCACGCACATGTTTGCTAGCACGCACATTCATGTGCCGGCCAATCTGCTGGCACATGCCCAACAACATTCCTACGGTTTCTGCTGGCTGTTGCTTGGCTCAAGGGTATCAGGATCAATCAGTTCTTCCTTCAATTCCCTGGACAAGCCCATTTCCTCCTGCGGCCTGTTCCGCACCGCATTGGGTGCAATGCCGGCATCCTTCATCTCTTTCGTATTCTTTTCCTCCTGCTGAACCTGATTGATAATCTGATTCATGCCGTCGGATTTCTGCGATGGCTCCTTGCTGCGGTTCCTGCGCACCTTCGGCGCGGACTTCACCTCTTTCTTGTCTGCCCCGAACCACTCCTTGATTTTGCCGATGACCGAATCCCAAATCGACGATTTCGAACTATCGTCGCGCGGTTTTGCCAACTGAGCCTTGCCTTCAATCAGGCGGGTATTGATCGACTGCTGGAAAAAATCGCCGACCACGTTCAGCGCATTGTGTGCCCCCTGCCCCCAGTAATCGCTGCGCATCGTCACACGTGAATCATTGAACCCGACCCAGGAACCGGCAACCAGTTGCGGATGCATCAGAATGAACCAGCCGTCAGTGTTGTTTTGAGTAGTTCCGGTCTTGCCGGCAACGTCAGCCCTGATGCCGAATTGCGTCCTGATTGCCGTGCCAGTGCCCTGCCGGATCACGCCACGCAGCATATCGGTCAAGTCCGCTGCCGTTTTCTCTGACAAAGCCCGGCTGCCGTCGGTTTCGAACTGCGCCAGCAAATTGCCTTTTCTATCGGTAATGCGCGTGATGAAGGCGGGCCGACGATATTCCCCCTTGTTGGCGAAGGTGCCATAAGCGGAAACCATTTCCAGCAATGTGACCGGGCTGGTACCAAGCGCCAGTGCCGGCACTGGTTCGAGCTTGCTCTGGTTCACCCCCGATTTGCGCGCGAAAGCCACCGTTTTCCTTGTCCCGACATCCTGCATCACCTGCGCCGTGATGGTGTTTTTCGAATACGCCAACCCTTCGCGCATCGACATTTCGCGGCCGCTGGGCGCGCTTGCATCAGTCGGTCGCCAGACGGTGCCATCCTGCATCGGAATTTCAACTTCCTGATCGAGATAACGCTTGTTCGGCGAGAGGCCCTGTTCCAGCGCGGCGCCGTAGACAAACGGCTTGAAGGTCGAGCCGGGCTGGCGCTGCGCCCTCGCCACATGGTCGTACTGATCCGTTTCATAATCGCGGCTCCCCACCCATGCCCTTACCTGGCCTGTTGCCGGTTCGATTGCAACCAGCCCGGTCTGCAGCAGCGTTTTTTCCTGGCGCAGCGCTTCCATGAATTTCGCATCTTTTCTCAGCTGCGCAAGGGCCACTTCCGGTTTGGTGCCCAACTTGACCGCGCTTTGATAGGCATTCGACTCGCGGATGAATGCGTTGACGATGTCGGTTCTGGTTTTCCAGAAGTGGGCAAATGGCCGCACGCCCCTGCGCAACGACGGATACGAACCGGCGCTCTTCGAAATCAATCGATCCGAAGCCATGCCCCATTCGACATCGGCGATGGCCTGCAGCGTGTCTAACTGGCGCTTTACCGCCTGATTAGCAATCGCCTGCAGACGGGAATCGAGCGTGGTATGCACCACCAGCCCGTCAGAGTAGATGTTGTAATCGTTACGATCGGCCCATTCAATCAGCCATTTGCGCACATATTCGGCAAAGTGCGGCGCCGGGCCGAGCAGTTCCGGCTGGCGCTCGAACTCAAGGCGCAATTCGCGGTTTTTCAGGACGTCGAAATTTTCCTGGCTCAACATGTTGTGCTTCACCATCTGCGCCAGCACGACATTGCGGCGCGCCACTGCGCGCTCCGGATTCAGCATCGGGTTGTAGTAGCTGTTGCCCTTGAGCATGCCAATCAGGGTCGCACTTTCAAGAACGGTCAGCTTCGATGATGGCTTGTCGAAATATGTGCGTGCCGCCATCTCGATGCCGAAGGCGTTATACAGGAAAGGAACCGTATTCAGATATTTTTCCAGGATTTCCTTTTTTGAATAAACCAGCTCGATTTTCAAAGCTGTAATGGCTTCCTTGATTTTCCTGTTGATACTGCGCTTGCGACCGATTTCTTCAGGATACAGATTGCGCGCCAGTTGCTGGGTGATGGTCGAGCCGCCTTCGGTTCTGCCTGTCAGCGTGCGCACGGCGCTGGCCGCAGTGCGCAAGAGGTCGATCCCATGGTGGCTGTAAAAACGGTGATCCTCGGTGGCGATCAATGCATTGACCACATGCGGCGAAACATTTTTCAGTTCGACCAGTTCATGGTTCAGGCGCTTGTAGATCGCAATCTGCTTGCCGTCAGAAGACATGAGCTGCGCTGGCTGATCGACCTTGGCTTTTCGCAGTTCGGAAATACTCGGCGTGAACGGTATCAGGAGCGCGACATAAAGGCACAGCAGTGCCAACCCCATCACGCCCACACAAGCGAGCGCCTTCACGCCACAAAGCATCCTTTGTTTTCGCGTGAGCTCAGGCGCCAGCATCCCGGTGAAATAGCCGGCAACCCTTTTATACAAGTGCAAAAACTTTTCCTTCATGGCGCAATAATTCGTCCTGCTTCACGACGCGTGGATCATTCCGGCAAGCTGTCAATGCTGCATTTTAGCCGGATGGCGGAAAAGGGCGGAATTTAACAGCATTTAACGATACTGAAATTTCCCACATGCATCCGGCACTTGCCGTTTCCAGGCTTGACCACTGTATTTATTTACAGTACATTAAATCCAACAAACACATCATCAGAAAAAAAAGCATGAAGGCCAAAGCGTTTTCATGCCTGTGAACGGAGGTCATCATGACAATCGAGCTATTCAGTATCTGGGGCTGGCAAAAAGGCTTGCTGTCCAAACGCCCAAAAGGCTATCAGGTCAGCGCCGTACTTGGCGAACAGGGCATCTGGTATATCGGCCCCGATCCGAAACTGCTGCAACAGGAATTCAACCGCGCATGCCGTCGCGCATTCATGCACCGCCTGCTGCCTTTCCTGACGCCACCGCCCGGTCGTCTGGCAATCTGACCTTTAAGGCCTCAACCGCACTGATGACAGGCAAGTTTTGATTGCCGCAGCGCAGATTATCGCCACCACAAACCCTTAGCAGCGGTAAAATGCCGCCCTTCCTTCAGCAAGTTTTGTCAGTGAGAGCAAGTCATGTGGTTCAAAAATCTGCAACTGTACCGCCTTCCCAGTTCGTGGGAAATGTCATCAGACCAATTGAATGAATGCCTGATTCCGAATGCATTCACTCCCGGCACCAGCCTGGAGATGCAAACCCAGGGCTGGGCAAGCCCCCGCCAGAATGATTTGCTGGTGCATACCGTCAACCGGCAAATGCTGATCGCGCTCGCCACCGAGAAAAAACTGTTGCCGACCTCGGTGGTCAATCAGGTTGCCAAGGCCAGGGCGCAGGAACTTGAAGAGCAGCAGGGTTTCAAGCCAGGCCGGAAGCAGTTGCGCGAACTCAAGGAGTTGGTTGCAGATGAACTCAGGCCCCGCGCCTTCAGCATCCTCAAAAACACCTTTGCCTGGATCGCCCCAGTCAACGGCTGGCTCGTGATTGATGCTGCCAGCCCGGCCAAGGCGGACGAACTGCTAAAATTGCTGCACAAATCAATTCCCGATTTGCCAACGGCACCACTGGAGGTTGCCATGTCGCCGGTATCCGCGATGACATCCTGGCTGCTGGCCGATGAAGCACCGCACGGCTTCACTGTCGACCAGGAGGCGGTGCTGCAATCCACGAATGAAAGCAAGGCCACCGTGCGTTATGTGCGCCATACGCTAGAAGCGGATGATGTCAGGCGACACCTTGCGGCGGGCAAGCAATGCACCCGCCTTGCGCTTACCTGGGCCGATCGCGTGTCGTTCGTCCTTACGGAAAACCTGACCCTCAAGCGCGTTGCGCCGCTCGATGTGCTGAAGGAATCCGCCGCTTCAGGCGCACAGGATGACGAAGAACGCTTCGATTCCGATTTCGCCCTAATGACTGGCGAACTTGGCCACCTGCTCAATGACTTGGTTTCTGCGCTGGGCGGTGAACAGCGGCAGGATGGCTAAAACGCCAATGCAACAAAAACCCCAGGCGGACGCGTCTGGGGTTAGGGGTGGTGAACAGCCTTACGCCATACCAGCAAAGGTTTTCTTCAATGAAGCGTATCAGGCGTTTCGACCACATCGGTCGTAATGTCCGAAGACAACGCGAAACTCACCGCCCCACCGGAATAGTGTTCAACTTGGCCTGAAAATTTCATCACCATCAACGAGCCAAGCGAAAGTTCGATTTTGACATCGATAAACCCGTCGCTTTCCTTTTGCAGGATGCGCTTAACGGCATCATCCTGTTTTTCCGCGATGACAAACGAAATTTCAGCACCGGCGCTGCCATGGTCGTTCCTCTCGAACGATTTGACTCCGGCAATTTCCAGATACTCTCCACCCATTTTTCTCACAAACACACGCGGCTTAGCCTCAAACTCCGGCAACAGATTTGGCACCAACATTTCTACCTCCAAAGCAAGAATTTTGCACTTGTCGTAACATGCATTAAACGGGAAATGATACCGGTTTTTCTTCCTTTCTGGCAATTTGCGGCACTGCTTTTTCCCGTTTGCAAGCGTGTCGCCAGTATCTGCATGAGGCGCATCATGGATATTCTGCTCGCTCTCGTTTTTGGGGCCACCTTTCTCGGCGTGCTTGGACTCGGCATCTATTTCGCGCTGGTACGCCGTACCAGACGCAGAATGGCGCAGCAATTCCCCTTCCGTCGCTATGACGACGACGAATTACCGGGCGAGAAACGGCATTGCGACGCCTATTCCGCCGGCACCTTTTACTGGTAAATACTTCGCCTGACAACGGGCAGCATCACGTTAGGCGAATAGACCATTCGCCTTTATCATATCGGGTGATTCTTAACTCGCTCGAGGATAAATAATGAAAATTCTGGTTACCGGCGGCTGCGGCAATATGGGCGGACATGTCATCAACGCGCTTGCGCAGCAAGGGCACGAAGTCCGCGTGCTGGACAGGGATGCGGAAGGCCTGAAACAATTTACTGATCCGAAAGTACAAACGGTGCATGGCGACATCACCAACCGCGAGTTGGTGCACGAAGCCGTAGCAGGCATGGAGGCCATCCTGCATCTGGCATGGAGCTTCTCGGAAGACTTGAACGATCTGCTCGACATTGATGTCAAGGGCTACCGGAACCTGCTCGACGCAGCAGTCGAACACGGCGTGCAGCATGCGATCAACACTACCACTGCCGTTTCCTACGGCAAACCGCTGTCAGCTGTGGTGGACGAAAACCATCCGCATCTGGTTGAGAAAGCGCGCAACCCGGTCTATGGGCTGGCCAAGCTGGCAACCGAAGAGCTCGGCAAAATTTATGCAGAACAGCACGGCATCGCGATCAACAACGTGATGATCTGGTATGCGTACGGCGATGTGATTGGCGGCCGCAACCTGCGCAACATGGCCAAGGATGCGATTGAAAAAGGCAGCATCGAAGTACCGGCCGGTTGCGGCGGCAGTTTCCTGCAACTGGATGACTTTGTTTCCGGCGTGCTGGCGATCTTCAACGCGAAACCGAAAGGCGAAATGTTCAACCTGGCCACCTTCTACCTAACTTGGGAGGAACTGGCAAAAATGATCGCGGCGCATGCCAACCCCGAGGCAAAAGTGGTCGCAATCCCGAAGGAACAGTGGACTGGCAGCGTATTCTTGGTCGACGACTGGCACTTCAGCACCGAAAAGGCCGAGCGCATGGTCGGCTATCGCACCGGGCTAAACCGCGAGCAAGCGCTGGCGAACCTGTCGAACGCGCTGGCTGTCACCGTGGCTGGCGTGAAGGCGAAAATGGCGTAGCTTCGGCACCCGTTCTGGCGTACTATCGCGGGCCTTGACGCGCCCTTTGGTACGCCCTCTTTCCTGGCACGCCCCATCACAGAGAACCTAACGATGTCATCGAACACACCCATCACTGGCAAATACTTTGCGCTTGTTCCTGAGAGGCAATGCGGCGAATGCATGATTTGCTGCGAATACCTGCCGATCAGCTGCGCGACGCTAAAAAAGCCGGCAGAAACATTGTGCCCGCATTGCATCGTCAACCAGGGGTGCAGCATCTACGAACAACGGGCCAACGTCTGCCGCACCTGGCATTGCCTGTGGCGGCGCGATGCAGCAATGCCGGATGAATTGCGCCCCGACCGTTCCGGCATCATTTTCTCACTCGTGGTGCACGAAGAACCACGCTACCTGTTCGAGGATGCGCACATCACCTGCATGGCGGTCAAAACCAAAGCAGTGTTCGAATCCCCGCTGGTAGCGGCCACGATAAAACGCTATATCGCAGAAGGCATTCTGCCGGTGTGGCACAGTTTCGGTGGCGGCAAGACGCTCGTGTGGCCAGAGGAGGAACTGGCCGATGCGATCCTGAATCCCGCCACGACTCGTTTTGCCGAGTTGGTCGAGCAGGGAAAAGCATGGCGCGAACGCTACGAAAGCCTGATCGAACCGCTGCAGGTAGCCAATGCCCGCTTTGACAGCCGCTTCATTCCCGACTGAAACAATTCAGCCAGGAAATCTGGTTCGCCTTTTCCTCGCAAACAACATGCGTGCCGGGGCATTGAACCAATGGCGGTGAACAATCAGCGCGCGTCACCGCCCGCACAGTAGCGTTTGAAATGGTCTAAACCGGCCTCGAAGCCTTTTTGCCGCGCCAGTTCCCACGGGCGCACGCAGGCATTTTCCTTCGCGCACCACGCATATCCGGCCGAACCGATGCAGCCATGCGCGTCACGGTCGGCGCCTACTGCAGCCGGCACTTTCAAAGGTGCAGGCGGCGTCGCTAACGCTGACGTCGCCTGCCCAGCTATCCCGGTATAAAACACTACCAGCCGAACCGGCACGGTGCCGATATTGCGCCCGATGTGCGCCGTGTTCACCACTTCGGCCAGCACGTCCCCCGCATGCAGGCGCTTGCGCCGCCCGTCTGCCAACCTGACCTCCAGCGTGCCTTCCAGCATCACCGCGAACGATGGCACAGCATGCGTATGCCAGCCGGTTTCCGCGCCAGGCGAAATCTCGATCCGCATCGCTGTCAGCTCGGCCTTGCCTTGCGGCCATGCAATAGGCTGGCCATCCCAGGTAGCCGTCGTTTTTAGCAGCGTATCAGCCTTGACCGCTTCGTTAGCTTCAAGAGCGCTGGCGAATGACGACAGACTCATCAGCGCAACAGCCACCCCCAGTTGTTTTAATACTCCGGCAATTCTTGTTTGCATATCGATTAAGCGGGTTATAGAATGGGCAGTTTGTATCCGCAACCACCCTTCACGGAAGATTTTCATGTCCAAAGTTAAATTTTACTCCGGGGAGAACGTTCCCCTCGAAATGCACAAGG
>JAGSYW010000155.1 GCA_018262475.1 Burkholderiaceae bacterium
TCATCTGGGATGTTGTGTTTCTTGGTAATCATGTGCACTCCGGACTACGCGACAGTTTCCTGCCAAATGTCCGTTTACACAAAATTCTGGACAGGCCCACTCCTGAGGCGCTGTATGTGGCAGCAGTTTTTCACTAATCTGGCACGTTTTTCACTTACTGCGTCAACCTACACGAACATTCAGGAGAAATATGCGACGCAAGCCTCGCATTATTTCAACACTTCTTGTAACATTGAATAATGGAAAAACAAATTGCAACCCAACTGTTTGAGTCGCTGGCCTCCGGTACCCGACTCGACATTTACCGCCTGCTGGTTCGTTATGGCCATGACGGATTGGTCGCCGGCCAAATCGCAGCCGAACTCGGCTTGCCACCAAACAACCTGTCGTTCCATCTCAAAGGCATGACGCAATCCAGATTACTGACCGTAGAACAGGAAGGGAGATTCCAGCGCTACCGAGCCAACCTTCCGCTGATGCGCGAACTGATCGCCTACCTGACAGAAGAATGCTGTTCGGCCGAGAGCAAGCAATGCGCATCGCTGCGGGCAGCCTCTCCATGCGCGGAAACAGTACTGCCGCCGCTAAAGCGGAAAACAGGAAAGGAAACGCCATGAAAGAACACGACATTGCCGAAACTCGGCGCAAAGCAGAGGAATTGTTCCAGTCTGGGTTGAATTGTGCCGAAAGCGCGTTGCTGGCATTGGCCAAGATGCAACACATCGAAGCACCAGTGATGCCAGGCATCGCCACCTGTTTCGGCGGTGGCATGGCACTGACCGGCGGCACCTGCGGCGCGCTCACGGGCTCGGTAATGGGGCTTGGATTGGCATTCGGTCGCGTCGAAACCAGCGATTCGATACAGACCGCGCGGGCGGCAACAAAGCGGTTGGTGAATGAATTCGAACATGCATGTGGCGGGAAGGATTGCCATGTGCTGCTGGCCTACGAACCGAATGATGCGCTCACGCACCAGGTTTTCAGCCAGCAGGGCCGTCGCGACCGCTGCGCCAACTACACCGGTCAGGCGGTCGAACTGGCCGCCCGCATCATTCTCGAAAAAAAGGGTGGTTGACCGTGGATAACTGCACGTCATGCTCCACCGAAATGCAACAGGTCGGCGTCGGTCACAAGCTGTCGTTCCTCGACCGGCATCTGACCTGGTGGATTTTCGGCGCGATGGCGCTCGGCATTTTCATCGGCTGGTTGTCGCCAGACGCGAAGGGGATCATCAACAGCTTCACCGTCGGCACGACCAACGTGCCAATCGCCATCGGCCTGATCCTGATGATGTACCCACCATTCGCGAAGGTGCGCTACGAAGAACTGCCGGACGATCGCGTTCCTGCCAGACAAACCGGACTACATGATCGGCCTGATCCTGATCGGGCTGGCGCGCTGCATTGCGATGGTGATCGTCTGGAACGAGCTGGCGCATGGCGACAGCGAATACGCGGCCGGGCTGGTGGCGTTCAACAGCGTGTTCCAGGTGATTTTTTTCAGCGTCTATGCGTGGTTCTTCATCACCGTGCTGCCGCCGCTGTTCGGCCTCGCTGGCGCGGCGGTAAACATCACCATAGTCCAGATCGCCGAAAGCGTATTCATCTATCTCGGCATCCCGTTTCTCGCTGGCGCGCTGACACGCTTCATCGGCGTGAAGATCATCGGACGCGAACGCTATCACGCGGTGGTGGTGCCGAAAATCGGCCCGCTGACGCTGATCTCGCTCCTGTTCACCATCGTGCTGATGTTCAGCCTCAAAGGCGAGCTGATCGTGCAGATTCCGCTGGATGTGATGCGGATTGCAATTCCCCTTTTGGTGTATTTCGTCATCATGTTCATCGTGTCATTTGTGATGGGCAGAAAGCTCGGCGCCGATTACGGCAAGACCACCACGCTGGCGTTCACCGCCGCCAGCAACAACTTCGAACTGGCGATTGCAGTCGCGATCGCGGTTTTCGGACTGGATTCCGGCGCTGCCTTTGCGGCAGTCATCGGACCGCTGGTCGAAGTACCGGTGATGATCGGGCTAGTCAACGTCGCCTTCTGGTTCCGCAAACAATTTTTCAATCTTGAATAGCGCCGATCAGGTTAGAGCATGCATAAAATGAAACATAACCTGAGCAGCATCAAGCTGCTGACAAACATCGATGAAATCCGATCGCTGCTAACCGGCTGCGGGTTGCCAGTGACAGACATATCCGACGCCAGTGCAATCCAGTTCTACGGAATCGAGGAAGAAGGGAAGGTCCTTGCGGTCATCGGACTGGAGAAACTAGCCGACGTCGGACTGCTGAGATCGTTAACCGTTGCAGAAGCTTTTCGCGGACAAGGTCTGGCTCAACGGCTCGTTGCACATGTGGAAAGCATGGCGCTTCATGAAAATCTCAAAACAATCTACCTACTGACCCAAACAGCAGCGCAATTTTTTGAGAAATTGGGCTTTACCCCTCTTTCTCGCACGACAGCGCCGGCTCCAATCCAGACCTCATCCCAGTTTTCCTGTTTATGCCCGGATTCGGCAGCCTTGCTACGCAAGCCAGTCAAAAATCTTGAGGATGGAAGGTGAACCGCATGCCCGACAAGTCGCTCTATGTCTGTGTGAGAAATTCCTGGCGCCAGCACGAAAGCGAGCTGCGCCGCTTCCTGGCGCACAAGCTGTCCGACCCCCATCTGGCCGAGGACATGCTGCAAGAAATTTTCATCAAGGCCATCAACCGGGGCAGCGGTTTCTGCGATCTGACCAGCGCCCGCGCGTGGCTGTTCGAAGTGGCGCGCAATGCGGTGGCCGACCATTTTCGCTTGCGGCGCGAACTGGTCGAATTGCCGGATGATCTGCCAGACGAAGCCGATGGCCCGGACGCGGTCGATCTGCTGGCCGCCTGCCTGCCACGGGTGCTGTCCGAACTGACTGAAGAAGACCGCGAAGCTATCACGCTGTGCGATTTGCAGGGGATGACGCAAGAAGAATTCGCGCACAAAAAAGGACTGTCGCTGCCCGGTGCGAAATCGCGCGTGCAGCGTGCACGCAAGCGGCTGATGGCACGGATGACCGACGCCTGCCAGGTGCAATTCGATGACAATGGCCAGGTCATCCATTTCGTGCCGCGCCCGCCAGCCTAATCGCAAAACCTAGCGGATGACTAGGGTATATGCTTGAACATATCGATTAGGCCACATATTACGCAGCACATTTAAAATACTACCCCCTGTATTTTTGGGGCGTTTTGGTAAGCAAAAAATTCCGCCCAGCCTGCATCCTTTTGCCTACAGCCACGTCTTCCTGCGTGAAACCATTCAGAAAACCATCACCATGACACTTGCACACTTCAAAAACTGGCCCGCCAGACAACCGCGCCTGTTCCTGCTGACCTCCGCCGCAGTGTGGTTCGCGCTGTACAAGTCGTGCGCGCCGCTGTCCGAATGGCTGGTCGGCAGCCTGCTGGTGGATGGGCTGTCGCTGGAACGAGAATCCCATCTCACGCACGCGCTGCAATTCTTCCTGTACGACACGCCGAAAGTGCTGCTGCTGTTGACCGGCATCGTATTCGTGATGGGCATGGTCAATTCGTATTTCACGCCGGAGCGTACACGCGCGCTGCTCGCCGGCCGCAGCGAAGGCGTGGCCAATGTGATGGCCGCCTCGCTTGGCATCGTCACACCGTTTTGCTCTTGCTCGGCCGTGCCGCTATTCATCGGTTTCGTGCAGGCCGGCGTGCCGCTGGGCGTGACCTTTTCCTTCCTGATTTCCGCGCCGATGGTGAATGAAGTGGCGCTGACGCTGCTGTTCGGGCTGTTTGGCTGGAAAGTGGCGGCACTGTATCTGGCGCTCGGACTGTCGGTCGCCATTGTTTCCGGCTGGATCATCGGCCGGCTGAAGATGGAAGCACACCTCGAAGACTGGGTGCGCGACATGCCGGCGATTGCGGCTGATGCAGGCGAGGATCAGCAGACCTTGCCGCAGCGGATCGATGCCGGCTTCTCCAGCGTACGCGAAATCGTCCGCCGCGTCTGGCCGTACATTGTTGCCGGGATTGCGGTCGGCGCCGGCATTCACGGCTATGTGCCGCAGGATTTCATGGCCAGCATCATGGGCAAGGATGCGTGGTGGTCGGTGCTGCTGGCGGTGCTGGTCGGCGTGCCGATGTACGCCAATGCCGCCGGCATCATCCCGGTGGTGCAGGCGCTGCTGGCCAAAGGCGCGGCGCTCGGCACCGCGCTGGCGTTCATGATGAGCGT
>JAGSYW010000011.1 GCA_018262475.1 Burkholderiaceae bacterium
AACGATCTATAAACGCAGACATTATAGAATAGAAGGCAAACAAACTTACCCCCGTTCTTGATCATGTACAAAATTGTCTTCATGCGGCATGGGCAGTCCATCTGGAATCTGGAAAATCGTTTCACTGGCTGGACCGATGTCGATCTGACCGAACAGGGAATCGCCGAAGCCCGTTACGCCGGCAAAGTATTGCGCGGCGCAGGCTTCACCTTCGATCTCGCATATTCATCAGTACTCAAACGCGCCATCCGCACGCTATGGATTGCACTGGATGAAATGGACCTGATGTGGATTCCGGTCGTCTGCGACTGGCGGCTAAACGAACGTCATTACGGTTCGCTGCAAGGTTTCAACAAGGCGGAAACTGCCGCCCGCTATGGCGAAAAACAAGTGCAAATCTGGCGCCGCAGCTACAATGTTGCACCAGATCCGCTCGAGCCGCGCGACCCGCGCGCCTCATACCGAGATCCGCACTACACCGGACTGATGCATTACCAGATTCCGCTGTCCGAAAGCCTGAAAGACACCGTAGCGCGCGTAATGCCGCTATGGAACGAATCGATTGCCCCTGCCATCAAGTCAGGCAAGCGCATCCTTGTTTCCGCACACGGCAACAGCCTGCGCGCGCTGATCAAGGAACTGGACGGCTTGAGCGACGAGGAAATCACCAAGCTCAACATCCCGACTGGCCAGCCGCTGGTGTATGAACTCGATGCCAATCTGAAGCCGATCCGCCATTATTACCTCGGTGATCCGAACGCGATCGAAGCCGCCACGAAAGCGGTCGCAAACCAGGGCGCCATCAATGGGGTCGTCAAATAGGCCATTCGGCATGAAGCCCGACGAACCGCCTCCTTTCCGCGCCATTCACGGCCGGTTTCGTGTATTTTGCAACACAATGCGGCGCCCGCTGCGCGCCGCCATTCTGCTGCTGGCTTGCCTTGCGTGCGCGGCCCAGGCCGCGCCTCGAACCACCGACCGCAGCAAGCAAAAGGCCGCAGCCGAAGCGCAGCGCGCCGAACTGCGGCAGCAACTTGATTCGCTGAAACGCGAAATCACCAAGACTGAAAGCGCGAAAGACAGTGTCGCCGACACGCTGGCCGCATCCGAAGCGGCTATTTCCAACGCCAACCGATCACTGCGCGAACTCGCCGGCGAACAGCAGCAGACGGAAGCACGCATCCAGCAGCTGTCGGCCGAACACGCACGCCTGACGGCTTCGGTCGCCGACCAGCAGCAGCGGCTGTCCAAACTGTTGCGCGACCAATACGTGACAGGCAATGAAAACCGGCTGAAACTGCTGCTGTCCGGCGACAACCCGAACCGCATCAACCGCGAACTGCAATACATGGGCTATGTGTCACAGGCGCAGGCGGCGATGATCGCGCAATTGCGCGCCAGCCTGAAGGCGGTCGAGGAAAACCGCACCGCGACACAGAACGCAAAAGAGGAACTGGACGAAATCGCGCAGGAAAAACTGGCGCAGAAAAACGTGCTGGAGAAGGAAAAATCCCGTCGCGCCACGCTGCTGTCGCAACTGTCGAGCAAACTGACAGCACAACGCAAGGAAGCTGGACGACTGCAACGCGACCAGCAGCGGCTGGCCGGCCTGGTCGATCGGCTGTCGCGCCTGATAGCCGAACAGAAAAAGGCTGCCGCAGCAAAACGGCGGCAGCCAGTTGCCCGCCCATCGAAATCGCCCACAAGAACGGCTCGCGCGAACGAACCAGCGCTGGTAAATCGCGCTGAACCAGCACACGAACCTGATGCCCAGGATGGCGTGTTCGCCGGCCTGCGCGGCAAGCTGAAACTGCCAGTGCGCGGCACCATCACGTCGAAATTCGGCAGCAAACGCGAAGATGGCCCCGGCGCCAAGGGCTTGTTCATCCGCACCGCCGAAGGCGCCGAGATTCGCGCCGTGGCTGCCGGCAAGGTGGTATTCGCCGACTGGCTGCGCGGCTTCGGCAACCTGATCATCGTCGATCACGGCAGCCAGTACATGACTATCTATGGCAACAACCAGGCACTGCTCAAGCATGCCGGCGATACCGTCCGCGGCGGCGATGTGATCGCCAACGCAGGGAATAGCGGCGGCGGCGAGCATTCTGGCTTATACTTTGAAATGCGGCACAGAGGCCGCGCTTTCGACCCGCTGGGTTGGGTAACCATCAGGTGACACATGGGCAGCAAATTCAAGAACTTCGGACTTATCGGCATGGGCGTGATTGCCGGTGTCGCGATTGCCACGCAATTCTCCGCGCTGGCGCAAAAACAGGTGAAATCACCGCTGCCGCTGGAAGAGTTAAGACAACTGGCGGACGTGTTCGGCCTGATTAAATCCGATTATGTCGAACCCGTCGATGACAAAAAGCTGCTGACCGAAGCGATTGCCGGCATGGTGTCGTCGCTCGACCCGCATTCGGCCTATCTCGACAAGAAAGCGCTGAAGGAACTCAAGGAAGCCACGCAAGGCAAATTCGTCGGCCTCGGCATCGAAGTCGGGATGGAAGACGGCTATGTCAAGGTGATTTCGCCAATCGAGGATTCCCCCGCCTATCGCGCTGGCCTGAAACCGGGCGATCTAATCACGCGTCTCGACGGCACGCCGGTCAAGGGCATGACCCTTGACCAGGCGGTGAAGCGGATGCGCGGCGAGCCGAACACCAAGATTACCCTGACGATTGCGCGCAAGGATGAGCCAAAACCTCTGATCATCACCATCGTGCGCGAGGAAATCCAGGTCAAGAGCGTCAAGGCAAAGTTCATTGAGCCTGGCTATGCATGGCTGAGGGTCGCGCAATTCCAGGAACCGACGGTGATCGATCTGGCGAAGAAGATCAATGCGCTGTATGCGGAAAACCCGCACATCAAGGGGCTGGTGCTGGACCTTCGCAACGATCCGGGCGGTGTGCTGCCAGGCGCGATCGGCGTTTCGGCCGCGTTCCTGCCCAAGGATGTGGTCGTCGTTTCGACCAACGGCCAGTTGACTGAGTCGAAAGCGACCTTCTATGCGCGCAATGAATTCTATGCGACCCGCCACTATGGCGATCCGCTGGCCAAACTGCCGGAACAGATCAAGAAAGTGAAGATGGTGGTGCTGGTCAACGCCGGCTCGGCATCCGCGTCTGAAATCGTCGCCGGCGCATTGCAGGATCACAAGCGCGCCACCATTCTCGGTACGCAAACCTTCGGCAAGGGTTCGGTGCAGACGATACGACAGCTATCGCCGGACACCGCAGTCAAGCTGACTACCGCGCGCTATTACACGCCGAACGGACGTGCCATTCAGGCCAAGGGCATCGTGCCGGATCTGCTGGTTGACGAAACCGCGGAAGGCGATGGCCTGAATGCATTGCGGATGCGCGAAGCCGATTTTGAAAAGCACTTGAGCAACGACAAGGACAAGCAGGCCGAAGCCAGCAATCCGAAACGGGATGAGGCAGAGGAAGAACTGCGCCTGCTTGAACTGGCGAAGAAACGCAAGCCGCTGGAATATGGCAGCAAGGACGACTTCCAGCTGACGCAGGCACTGAACCATCTGAAAGGCTTGCCGGTGAAGACGTCGAAATCGGCCAAGGTTGAGGACAAGGAAAAGGACAAGCCGAAAGCCCCGGTCAAGGGAAAGAAGAAGTAAAGCCTGTCCGCCCGGCAAGGAATTGCAGTGAACGATAACCAGCTTTTGCGCTATTCGCGCCACATATTGCTCGAAGAAATCGGCATCGAAGGTCAGGAAAAGATCCTCGCGTCGCACGCGCTGGTGGTTGGTGCCGGCGGCTTGGGGTCGCCTGTGTCGTACTATCTGGCATCTGCCGGGGTCGGCAAGATCACGCTGGTCGATAACGACACCATCGACCTGACTAACCTGCAGCGGCAAATCCTGCACACGACCGAACGCGTCGGCCAATCGAAAGCCGAATCCGGCAAATTGACGATGGCGCAAATCAACCCCGAAGTCGAGGTGATCGCGCTGCAGGAACGGCTTGAAGGCGAGCGACTAAGCGAACTGGTCGCGGCTGCGACTATCGTGCTCGACTGCACCGACAATTTCGCCACTCGGCACGCCATCAACCGTGCCTGCGTGGCGCACAGGAAACCACTTGTATCCGGCGGCGCGGTAATGTTCGACGGACAAATCAGCGTGTATGACATGCGCGATGCCGACGCACCCTGCTATTCCTGCCTGTTCCCGGAAGACGAGGCATTTCCGGAAATCCGCTGCTCGACCATGGGCGTATTCGCACCGCTGGTAGGCATCATCGGCGCCTCGCAGGCAGCGGAAGCGCTGAAGCTGATGGCCGGCGCCGGCAAATCGCTTCGTGGCCGCCTGCTGATGCTAGACGCGCGCACGATGGACTGGAGCAGCATCAGTGTTGCGCGCAACCCGGAATGTCCTGTCTGCGGCGGCGCGAAAAAAAATACGTTTTGAAACAATTTTCGTGTCAACAAACGGATTTCTCGCTGCGTTAAGGCGGTACGTAGAATCCATCTACGAAATTCATCTCAAAGGAAACGAACATGAACAAACTCATCGCCACCCTGATCGCTGCTGCTTTCGCAATCGGTACCGCTTTCGCGCAAGCACCTGCTGCTCCGGCAAAACCGGCTACGGCAGCAACGGTTGAAGCACCTGTTTCCCAGGATGCCAAAGCTGACGTAAAAGCAGAGAAGAAAACCGTCAAAAAAGCTAAAAAAGCAAAGAAAGCCAAAAAAGCAAAGAAAGCTAAAAAAGCGAAAAGCGTGAAAAAAGCAAAGGCAGCTGACGCTCAAGCTGAGCCGGCAGAGCTGAAATAATTCTGCTCGAAAGCCTGAAGCACACTAAACCGCCGGCCTTCCGGCGGTTTTTCTTTGCGCACTCGCCGTGGCTAGAACCGTCAGCTGGCAATCGCCTCCGGCCGCAACGCGCGAATTTCCGGCAAATTGCGCCAGGCGCCGTGAATGTCCATGCCATAGCCGATGACGAATTTGTCCGGCACGGTTAGGCCAACGTGGTCAGCGCGCGCCGCCTTCTTGCGGCCAGTTTCCTTGTCGGCAAACACGGCCAGCACCACTTCAGCCGCCCCCATGTCCAGCAGCCTCTGCCGCACCTGTGCCAGCGTTTCGCCTTCGTCCAGAATATCGTCCAGAACGATGACGATCCGCCCGGCGACATTCTTGCGCGGAATCACTTTCCACTCCACCCGACCGCCCCTGTCGCCATCACCGTAGCGGGTCACGTGGATGTAATCGTATTCAAGCGGAAATGCCAACTGCGGCAGCAGGTTGCCGGTAAACACCACCGCCCCGCCCATCACGCCCAGCACCAGCGGATACGCCGGACTGCCGGGCTGGCCGAAGCGCTGGTTCAGTTCGAATGCGATGCGCGCCACCGCGGCCCGCACCGTGGCGGCATCATGAATCAACTCGGTTTTTTCGAGCAGCGACTGCGCGCGCTCCGCCTGAAATTCCAGCATAAAATTCCTCCAGAGAAATAAGCTGCCATCATTATCCGGCAAGCAAATGACCTCCTGCATCAGCATGTTGGTTTTGCGCGACAGCCGCAGCAGCCTTTTTTCGTTACCAACCGAACCCGCCGTGTCAGCCAGACAAATCACCTGGGGTATATGGCAAAAATGATGGAATGGGCCCCATATTTACTAGCTATTTCAAAATACTGGATGGAGTATATTTTTCAGGCTTATTGACCAAAAATGGATTTCCAGTCAGTTATTTCGGCCTGATTTGCCCCCCCATCACCCAGCCGCGCATCAAGCCGACGAAATGCCATACACCAACAGCAGCCGCACCAAGGCAAGCGACCATCGGTTTGACCTTCGGCCGCACATGCGCTACGGTCATGCCTGTCCATTTTCCAACCACAGCCATGATTCCGCTCGACACCCTCGCCGCTTTTTTCGTTGCTTCCATCGTGCTGGCGCTCGCGCCCGGCCCAGACAATATTTTCGTGCTGACCCAGTCGACGCTGCGCGGACGCGCCGCTGGCCTGCTGGTGATGCTGGGGCTGTGCACCGGCCTGATCGTGCACACCGCCGCAGTCGCATTTGGCGTCGCGGCTATTTTCCAGGCATCGGCCATCGCCTTCACCGCGCTCAAGCTGGCTGGCGCCGCCTACCTGCTGTATCTGGCCTGGCTGTCATTCCGCGCCAATGCGGAAGATATTCGCGGCGAGGCGCGCGAAGCGCTGAGCGGCGCGCAACTCTACCGGCGCGGCATCATCATGAACATCACCAACCCGAAGGTATCGATTTTCTTCCTCGCGTTCCTGCCGCAATTCGCCGACCCGGCGCGCGGGTCACTGACGCCACAGATGCTGCTGCTCGGACTGGTCTTCATCGTCGCGACCATCCTGGTATTCGGCGGCATCGCACTGGCCGCCGGAACGCTCGGCCAGTGGCTGGGCAAATCGGCGCGCGCGCAGCGAATCATGAACCGCATCGCCAGCCTAGTGTTCGTCGCACTGGCCATCAGGCTGGCGACGGTGGAACGCTAACGCAACCCTCTATGCACCGGCGAACATGAAACATCTCCCAACAACTCTCATGTTCGCCGCTGTGCTGGCATTGGCCGGTTGCGGCACGGCCGAATACAAGCCTGATCCGCGTTACCCGGCCAGCGGCACAGCGCTCGGCCTCGAATGGGGCGAAGCTGCCAAAGAGGCCGGCCGATGGGCGGCAAAAATCTCGGTTCCCGTTTCGTCACTGCAAGGCGGGCAAAGCATTCCGGTCACGGTTGAACTAAAACTTGAAGATGGCGTGCTGGCGGCGCTGCACCAGCGAAACCGCAGGCTTGACCGGGTCGTCATGCTGCTGACGGCCGAGCGCGTGTTCGACGGCGAAGGACGGCAGCATCGCAGCACGGACGAAGGCATGTCCACCGTGCTGACGCCTGCTGGCCTGCCGATCGAAGGCGGCGCGCAAGGCGCGATTACCAATCGTTTCAACACTTACCCGTTCAAGACGCCAGTCGATGAACTGGTCGAACTGCCGCTGCCACCGATCGAAGGTGCACAAACGGTGCATTTTGCCGTCAAGGCCAAGGTGATGAAGGAATTGCCGCCGGGTCTGTATCGCCTGCGCGCGAGCTTCGGCGTCCGCGCCAATCACGGCACGCCAGCCAAACCGCGCCATGCATATTTCGATCTGCACTACGCCGGAGGCATGACGCGGCATACGTTCCATGAAGGCTCCTATGCGTTTTCATCGCCGCTGCTACCGGCCAACGGAAAAGATGCCAAAGGAAAATATATCGATGCCAGCAAAATTCAGGCACGCATCCCGTGGACCATTCTCGGCGGCTACCATTCCAACGGCTATTCAGGTGTTATCGCTCGGGAAGACAGCTCCCATTTCGCGCTCAACCAGCGCAACCTGATTCACGATGAGGTGATCCTGCCGCGTGTGCATCCAAAGGGTTACAAAATCGCGTACAACCTGGAACCGGCCTTTCCGTTTGAAAGCTACTATCCGAAGGACAACATCGACTGGGACTGGCGCCGAGGCGAAATGACGCTGGAAATCGTCCATCCGGACGGCAGCCGCTCTACCCCGCTCACGGCCCCCGTCATCGGCAAGTCCCCGCACCGCCAGGGCCCGACCACTGGCAACAAGGCCTTCACCGCCTGGCAACCGAAAAGCGACGGGCAATACACGGTTCGCCTGAAGGGATGGATGGCGGATAAAACCGGCCGGCGCTACGAAGGCGGCGGCACCTACCGCTTCTGGATCGCGCGCCGGATGACGATGGCGACGGCGACCTTCCCCGGCGCGGCCTACCCGGTCGGCTACCAGTACGGACGCGACATCAGCTTTTCACCGCCACTTCCGGCAAAAGTCAGCATCTCCGCCACGCTGTATCCGGATTCCGACCCGCGCAAGGCAAGGACGGTGCACAGTCAGGGCACGGCCAATGCCGGCGGCGTGTTCGGCCCCGCGCAAGGGATGAAACTGTTGCCGCTGGATGCGCCGGGCGAATATCACGCCAGAATCCTTGCTTCCCACACCGACAGGAATGGCGAGCTGTGGGTATGCGCGATGCGCCATGCCGGTGTGGTGTATCCGGAAAATTCCGGCATCGTCGCACGCGGCAAAAAGATCCGGATTGGCAATGCCCATGTCGCGCGCGGCGAAACCAGAATGGAAGGCTATAACAATGGCCCGTCCGACAGCAAAATGCCCCACCTTGCATTCCCGTTCAACGCTGGCGACGTGCTGCTGATGGCGAGCGAGAATCAGGGCTACAACAAGATCGAACCGGTGCTGATCTCCGAAAACAAAGCCGCACCAGCCGAAAAATGGGATGGGAAACTTGACGACGTCGGCACAACCAACCTGATGCTGCAAACCTCGAACGGCCTGTCGCCGCACATGTTCCCGGAATACATCACCGCCAAACAATATTACTACGGCGCGGCGGCGCGGCCGGGCTTCATGGCGCGCTTTCTCGTTGCCGACAGTACAACCCGCGCCCCGTACTGGCCCACCAGCCCGAATGACTTCGGCATGCAAGCCGGCTCCAGCCACAACGGCGACCAGCCGGGCGACCTGTACCGCTTTCTCGGCGGCATCGTGCGGCAGGAAGCAGGGATGCCGCCGGATTATGCCGGTTACATGTCATCCGGCGCAATCCTGCCCCAAGGCACGAACAACAACCGCGTGATCGCGCCCGGCAGCGAAGACATCATCGGCCCGAAAGGCCAGAAAGCGCGCTTCTTCCTCACGCCGAGCTTTCGCCCCGGCATGCTCTACCCGCTGGGCGCGCTATGGAAGCCGGTGCTGCAGGCCGACCCGATGCTTCCGGTCAAACTCTCGCTAACGCTCATCCTGCCAGATGGCTCCAAACAGACCGAGAACGGCACCTCCTCGGCAGCGGATGGCATCTGGGTCGGGGCAGCACGCCCACTGACGCAAGCCGGGGTCTATCGCTATCAGATCAGCGCAAAATGGAACGGCTTTAACGGAACGATTCCCGGCCTGCCAGCCAGCGGCGGCGAATTTTATGTCGGCGCAACCAGACCGCCTGGCGCCAAAGGCTTGCGCCTCGACCTGCCGAAGGAATCCGTTTTCTCGCTCAGCGACAAACTGCGCCTCAAGGGCCAATCCAGCGCCACTCGCGTGCATTACGCACTACTCATGCCGGGCGCTGTCATTGCGCAAGGCTCGGTTCCGGTCATCAACGGAAAATTTGAGCTGGTGTTCGACCCGGCCGAAATCAACCGCACCACGCCGATATACGATTTGACCAATCGGGTTACCGGAGAACCGTGGAGCGAACAGGAACCCAAAAATCAGTGGATAACCACGCGCAAAATCCTGCACCTGTCGCTGTTCTCCCGCGAGCGAACGCCGGATGGCGCGGCATTCTGGGATTTCCATCGCGTAATTACACGCGGCACGACGCTGCTGTCGGTAGAGGCGAAGTAAATGACACAAATATGGCACAGCAGAAATGAAAAAGGGCTGGCATCGCTGCCAACCCTTTGAACTACCTGGTGCCGTTGAGAAGAATCGAACTTCCGACCTACTGATTACGAATCAGTTGCTCTACCAACTGAGCTACAACGGCGAAGAACTCGCGATTCTAGCAAGAATCCCCGCTTTTGCCAACCATCAGAATATCAGAATTCTTCCCAGTCGTCGCCTCCGCCGGAACTGGCAATGCGCTTCGGCTCAACCGGCTTCGATGCGACCGGCGCTCTGGCCGTTACCGCCTTTTTCTTCGGCACGGGCGCAACCGGCGTCCTGGCAACTGGCTGGCGGGCTGGCTTTGCCGGCTGCCTGCGAGCCATTCTTCCGCCGCCGGACATAATCTTGAACGAATCGACCAGCCCGGTCAGCTTGTCTGCCTGCTCGCGCATTGATTGCGCGGCAGCGGCAGCCTCCTCGACCAGCGCGGCATTTTGCTGCGTGATCTGATCCATCTGCACAATGGCGGTATTGACTTCCTCGATGCCGGCGCTCTGCTCGCGGCTCGAAGCCGAAATGTCGCCCATCAGCATGGAAACACGCTTTACCGAATCGACGATCTCGACCATCGTTTTGCCAGCCTCATCAACCGTTTCGGCGCCAGCATCAATCCGGCCAACCGTGTCGTTGATCAGCGTCTGGATTTCGCGTGCCGCTGCGGCACTACGCTGGGCCAGGCTGCGCACTTCGGTCGCCACCACAGCGAAGCCGCGCCCTTGCTCACCCGCACGCGCGGCCTCGACCGCGGCGTTCAGCGCCAGGATGTTGGTCTGGAAGGCGATGCCGTCGATCAGGCTGATGATATCGACAATCTTGTGTGAACTTTCCTTGATCGAGCCCATCGTATCGACCACCTGACTAACCGCATCACCACCTTTGACCGCAATTTCCGAAGTCGCATGCACCAGCTGCGTCGCTTCCTGTGCGTTGTCGGAATTCTGACGCACAGTCGAGGTCAGCTGCTCCATCGCCGATGCCGTTTCTTCCAGGCTCGACGCCTGCGATTCGGTGCGCGCCGACAAATCCAGATTGCCGGAAGCGATTTCATTCGCGCCGGAATTCACCATTTCAGTCGCTTCGGTGATCTGCCCGACCAGCAGCTTGATGTTGATTTGCAACACGCGCAAGGCTTGCGCAATCCGGCCGATTTCATCATTGCCATGTGCAGCAATCCGCCCGGTCAAATCGCCTGAACTCATTTGTTCAATATCGCCGAGCATCGTTTCCATCGGCTTGACGATGCTGCCACGCAACAGCAGTGCGACGATGACTGACAGCACGGCCCCTGCGCCAGCGGCAGCGAGCGCGCCGTACAGCATCGTCTGATTCCCCCCCTGCGCCATCCATGCCAGTGCAGCGCCAATCAAAAACAGAACAAACAACGCACCAAAAGAGAGCGTC
Source organism: Burkholderiaceae bacterium (assembly GCA_018262475.1). Taxonomy (GTDB): domain Bacteria; phylum Pseudomonadota; class Gammaproteobacteria; order Burkholderiales; family Burkholderiaceae_D; genus QZKY01. The sequence goes on from JAGSYW010000011.1 coordinate 10,860, forward strand.
AGCCGCGCACTGACCGACAGATTGCGCAAACCGCGCAAGAAACCAAGCGCAGATGCAGGAACAGCATTGCCTTCATGAATTTTCAGGCTCTTGCTGCCTTCCCGAATCGCTCGATACGCATCATCGGCCGCCTGAACCTGATCGCGTGACGGCTTGCCGCGCACCGAGGTATAACCAACCACCTGGCGGTTTTCAATCAACGGCGCGGCATTCGCTTCGACCCAGTAATGATCGCCATTCTTGCAGCGGTTCTTGACGATGCCATTCCACGCCTTGCCTGCCTGCAGGGTTTCCCACATGTCGGCGAACGCTTCCGGCGGCATATCGGGATGGCGCACAATGTTATGCGCCTTGCCCAGCAATTCTTCTTCGGAGAAACCACTGATGCGGACGAAATCACCGTTGACGTAAGTGATTCTGCCCTTCAGGTCGGTCTTGGAAACGATCGTTTCCCAGTCTTGTAAAACATATTCCTTGTTCGTAACAGGCTGGTTGTTGCGCATGATTTCTCCCGATGGGTAACACTCAATGACCACACTTTTTTCAAGGATTTTATCCCTGTTCATCAAAACTTGCAGACTTGCAATTCCAATATCTGCTTTTGCGCAAGCAAACATCAAACCGGCAACGCCCGCCACGGAATCAATAACGCTATACTTTCAACCGCATGGCTTGCCGCCATCCTTGAACCAAACCATAAGGGAAAAACATGAACGGATCGTTAAAACGCTGCATGCTGAAGGGGGCAACTGCACTGATGGTGCTGACCGTTGCGACTGCATGCGCCGAAACGCAGCAGGAAGGCGAAGTCAAGAAACTGATCGAGCAAAACATTGGCGAAGGCGCCAAAATCGACGAGGTCAAGCAAACGCCATATGCCGGGTTATATGAGGTGCGCACCGGCGGCAGCGTGATCTACACCGATGCGAAGGCGCAATACATTTTCGCCGGCCAGATTTTCGATGCAAAAACCAAGCACAACTACACCAAGGAGCGGATCGACGAGCTGAACAAGATCAAGTTCTCCGACCTGCCGCTGGATCTGGCGCTGAAGACGGTCAAGGGCAACGGCTCGCGCGCCATCGCGGTGTTTTCCGACCCGAACTGCGGCTATTGCAAGCGCTTCGAACAAACCCTGAAGGACGTGGACAACATCACCGTTTACACCTTCATTTACCCGATTCTGTCCGAAGATTCAGCCGGCAAGGCGAAGAACATCTGGTGCTCGGCCGACAAGAACAAGGCATGGCAAGCCTGGATGGTCGATGGCAAACAGGCCGCCAATGCCGCCGCAAACTGCACCAGCCCGGAAGCGCAAGTGTTTGAACTGGGCCGGAAGCTGCAGGTGAGCGGCACGCCGACCATTTTCTTCACCGACGGCAGCCGCGTGCCGGGTGCGATCGACGCCAAGATGCTGGAACAGAAGCTCTCCGCCATCAAATAAACAGCGCTGGCAACTGGCAAGGGGTATGCAGCAAAACTGCTGTGCCCCGCTAGAAGTCCTGCGGGCACCCAAGAATACTCCGGGCAGTATATTTTGTGCCCAAAATGCGACTGCCGGCATGAAATCGCGCTGACAGCAGCCACAAACGCGCTGCAAGCCATTGATTCGACGTTATAATTTCAGGCCATACAACGCCTGAATACCCGACCCGCACGCCAGGCGGGCCGGGTTTTTTGTCTTCACCAACGAAACCACATGAAACAACCTGCGATTTCCCCCGTCGAGGCGCAATTGCGCGCCATTCTCAACCGCCGCATCATGATCCTTGACGGCGCGATGGGCACGATGATCCAGCGCTACAAGCTGACCGAAGCCGATTACCGCGGCGCACGCTTTGCCGATTTCACGCCACCCGCCGCTGCCAGCGCACGCGAACTGTTCGTCAAGGGCAACAACGAACTGCTGACGCTGACACAGCCACAGATCATCGGCGAAATTCACGAGCAGTATCTGGCCGCCGGCGCCGACATCATCGAAACCAACACCTTCGGCGCCACCAGTGTCGCGCAGGAGGATTACCACATGGCGCATCTGGTGCATGAGATGAACGTCGAGTCCGCCAGAATCGCGCGCGCCGCGTGCGACAAGTTCTCAACGCCAGACCGCCCACGATTTGTTGCTGGCTCTATCGGCCCAACGCCGAAAACTGCCTCGATTTCTCCCGATGTGAATGACCCGGGCGCGAGGAACGTCAACTTCGATCAGCTGGTTGAGGCGTATCTGGAGCAGGTGCGAGCACTGGTCGAAGGCGGCATTGATCTGCTGCTGGTGGAAACGATTTTCGACACGCTCAACGCCAAGGCGGCGCTGTTCGCGATCGACACTTTCTTCGAGCAAAGCGGCCAGCGGCTGCCAATCATGATTTCCGGCACGGTGACCGATGCCTCCGGCCGCATTCTGTCCGGCCAGACGGTGACCGCATTCTGGCATTCGGTGCGCCATGCGCGCCCGCTGACCATCGGCCTGAACTGCGCGCTCGGTGCATCGCTAATGCGTCCGTATGCGGAAGAGATTTCAAAAATTGCCGACACCTTCGTCTGTGTCTATCCGAATGCCGGCCTGCCAAATCCGATGAGCGATACCGGCTTCGACGAAGGCCCGGCCGACACCTCCGCACTGGTGAAGGAATTTGCGCAAGCCGGGCTGGTGAACATCGCCGGCGGCTGCTGCGGCACCACGCCGGATCACATCCGTGCGATGGCTGAAGCCATCCAGGACATCGCACCGCGCGCGGTGCCGGAAATCGCGCCGGCGATGCGGCTGTCCGGGCTGGAGCCGTTCATCATCGACGATGCTTCGCTGTTCGTGAATGTGGGCGAGCGCACGAATGTGACCGGCTCGAAAGCGTTTGCGCGCCTGATCATCGGCGAAAAGTATGACGAGGCGCTGGCGGTGGCACGTCAGCAGGTCGAGAACGGGGCGCAAATCATCGACATCAACATGGACGAGGCGATGCTCGATTCGGTTGCTGCGATGACGCGTTTCCTGAACCTGATCGCATCCGAACCGGACATCGCGCGCGTGCCGATCATGATCGACTCGTCGAAATGGGAAGTGATTGAAGCCGGACTGAAATGCCTGCAGGGCAAGGGCATCGTCAACTCGATTTCGATGAAGGAAGGCGAGGAAATTTTCCTGCAGCACGCGAAGCTGTGCCGCCGCTATGGCGCGGCCGTGATCGTGATGGCGTTCGACGAAAAAGGTCAGGCCGATACCTTTGCGCGCAAGGTCGAAATCTGCCAGCGCGCCTATAACCTGCTGGTAAGCGAAGTCGGCTTCCCGCCGGAAGACATCATCTTCGATCCGAACATTTTCGCGATTGCCACCGGCATCGACGAGCACAACAATTACGCGGTCGATTTCATCGAAGCGACGCGCTGGATCAAGCAAAACCTTCCGCTGGCGAAGATCAGCGGCGGCGTATCCAACGTCAGCTTTTCCTTCCGTGGCAACGACCCGGCGCGCGAAGCGATCCATACCGTGTTCCTGTACCACGCGATTCAGGCGGGGATGACCATGGGCATCGTCAACGCCGGCATGGTCGGCGTGTATGACGAAATCCCGGCCGAGCTGCGCGAGCGGGTCGAGGATGTGGTGCTGAACCGGCGCGAAGATGCAACCGAACGGATGATCGAATGCGCGGCAGAATTCAAGGCGGGCGGCAAGCAGGAAGCCGCGACCCTGGAATGGCGCAACGAAGCGGTGGGCAAACGCCTGTCGCACGCGCTGGTGCATGGCATCACGCAATGGATCGAGGAAGATACCGAAGCGGCGCGGCAGGAAATCATGGTCGGTGGCGGGCGTCCGATCCACGTGATCGAAGGCCCGCTGATGGATGGCATGAACGCCGTCGGCGACCTGTTCGGTCAGGGCAAGATGTTTTTGCCGCAGGTGGTGAAGTCGGCGCGGGTGATGAAGCAGGCAGTCGCGCATCTGGTGCCGCACATCGAAGAAGAAAAGAAGATGCTGGGCGAATCCAAGCCCAAGGGCAAGATCGTGATTGCCACCGTGAAGGGCGACGTGCACGACATCGGTAAGAACATCGTCGCTGTCGTGCTGCAATGCAACAATTTCGAAGTGGTCAACATGGGCGTGATGGTGCCGGCGGCCGAGATTCTGGCCAAGGCAAAAGAAGAAAACGCCGACATCGTCTGCCTGTCCGGGCTGATCACGCCATCGCTGGAAGAAATGTCGTATGTGGCAAGCGAAATGCAGCGCGACCCGTGGTTCCGTGAGCGCAACATCCCGCTGATGGTCGGCGGCGCCACCACCAGCCGCGCGCACACGGCGGTCAAGATTGCGCCGAACTACGATGGCCCGGTAATTCAGACCGCCGATGCCTCGCGCGCGGTATCGGTGGCAGCAGCATTGCTGACGGAAGGTCAGCGCGAAAAATTCCTTCAGGAAACCGCCGCCGATTACGAACACTTGCGCGCACTGCATGCCAGCAAGAAGCAGCCAGCGATGCTGTCGCTGGCTGCCGCGCGCGCCAACGCGACCCCGCTCGACTTCACCGGCGGCAACGCACCGAAGAAGCCGACCATGATTGGCCAGCGGCTGCTGAAGAACGCCGATCTGGCAACGATTGCGCAATACATCGACTGGGGGCCATTTTTCCACACGTGGGATTTGAGCGGTCACTATCCTGCCATTCTCAGCGATGAAAAAGTCGGCGAGGAAGCGCGGAAAGTGTTCGCCGATGCGCAGGCGATGCTGGCCAAAATCATTGAAGGCAAGTGGCTGACCGCGCATGCGTCTGTCGCGCTGATGCCGGCCAACAGCATCGGCGACGACATCGAAATTTATACCGACGAGAGCCGCACGCAAACGGCGTTCACCTGGCACGGCTTGCGCCAGCAGACTGAAAAGCCGGTCGTCAATGGTGTGCCACATCCGAACCATGCGCTGGCCGATTACATCGCACCGAAGTCGTCCGGCATTGCCGACTACATCGGCCTGTTCGCGGTCACGACCGGGCTGGGCATCGAGCCACACCTGCGGCAGTTCAAGCAGGCAAACGACGATTACAGCGCCATCATGCTGCAAGCGCTGGCCGACCGGCTGGTCGAGGCATTTACCGAATACCTGCACGAACTGGTGCGCAAGGACATCTGGGCTTACGCGCACGACGAACGCCTAAGCAAGGACGAACTGCACAAGGAGAAATATCGCGGCATCCGCCCCGCGCCTGGCTATCCGGCCTGCCCGGAACACACGGTCAAAGCCGAGATGTTCAAGCTGCTGCAATGCGACAAGATCGGCATGACGCTGACCGAATCGTTCGCGATGCTGCCAGGCTCGTCGGTGTGCGGTTTCTACTTCGCGCATCCGCAGGCAAAATTCTTCAGCATTGGCAAGATCGGCGCCGATCAATTGGCCGACATGGCCGCCCGGCGCGGCGTCAGCGAACAGCAGCTGAAACACTGGCTGGCACCGAATTTATAGACCATTCCATCGCACACGAGGTTGCCCCATGCTTTCGTACAAGCAATTCCTGAACAACCATTTTTTCGACAAGCGGCTGGCGCATGTACTGGGTACCGGCGCGCTGGTGCCATTCGTGCTGCTGTCGGTCGGCTGCTGGATCGTCCATCCTGACTGGATTGGCGATATCGTCCGCGGCCAGTTGTCATACGGCATCGCCATTCTGGCCTTTGTCGGTGGGGTCCACTGGGGTGCGGCCCTGCTGACCGGCGACATGAGCGGCGAAGAAACGAAAAAGGTGCTGCTGTGGGGCGTGGCTCCGGCAATTCTGGCGTGGATCGGCGTGCTGATCGATGTCGGCCTCGGCTTTGCGCTGTCGATGGCCTGCTTCATCCTTGCCTACCGCTTCGATCGCCGGATGTACCCGCGATATCACATGCCGGAATGGGTGCTGACGCTACGCTACCGGCTGACCTGCGTCGTCGTCGGCGCCCAGCTGCTGACGCTGATCGCGGTCAACGTGAGGGCGTGATGAAGGTGCCAGCCAGAAACCGGGTTGAATACGCCATTGCGGTCAAGGATGCCGGCGCCCACCTGTTTTCGGTCACGTTGACGCTCGAACATCCGGCGGAGGATGGGCAGATATTTTCACTGCCGGCGTGGATACCGGGCAGCTACATGCTGCGCGAGTTTGCGCGCAACATCGTGCAAATCCGCGCCGAATGTGGCGACCTGCCAGTCGCGCTGAAAAAGCGGAACAAGGATACTTGGCAAGCCGCGCGCTGCAACGGCCGGCTGACGCTCTCCTATGATGTATATGCGTGGGATTTGTCGGTACGCGCCGCGCATCTCGATCAGACGCATGGCTTTTTCAATGGCAGCAGCGTATTCCTGCGCGCACACGGACACGAGCAACTGCCGCACGTAATCGACATCCGCCGCCCGGCCGATGCTGGCTGCAAAGGATGGCGCATCGCGACCTCGCTGCCGGAATGGCGCGCGGCGCGGCACGGCTTCGGCAGCTACTTGGCCGCAAATTACGACGAGCTGATCGACCATCCGGTCGAAATGGGCCATTTCACGCTGGCGAGTTTCAACGCGCATGGCGTGCTGCATGAAGTCGCGGTCACCGGGCAGGTGCCGAACCTCGATCTGGCGCGCATCACGACCGACTTGAAAAAGGTGTGCGAGGCGCAAATCGCGCTGTTCGAGCCGAAATCGCTGCGCGCGCCGATGGAACGCTATGTGTTTCTGGTGATGGCGGTCGGCGAAGGCTATGGCGGACTGGAACACCGCGCCTCGACCGCGCTGCTATGTTCGCGCAACGATTTGCCGGTCACGGGCAAGGCCGAAATGAGCGACGGCTATCGCACTTTCCTCGGCCTGTGCAGCCACGAATATTTCCACACCTGGCATGTGAAGCGGATCAAACCGGCGGCATTCGTGCCGTATGACCTGCAACAGGAAAACTACACGCCGCTGCTGTGGCTGTTTGAAGGTTTCACCAGCTATTACGACGACCTGATGCTGGCCAGGAGCGGCGTGATTGGCGTGGCCGATTATCTGAAGCAGGTCGAACGCACGCTCAACAACGTGCTGCGCAGCAGCGGGCGCTTCAGGCAAAGCGTGGCCGATGCCAGTTTCGATGCATGGATCAAGTATTACCGCCAGGACGAGAATGCGCCCAACGCGCTGGTGAATTACTACACCAAAGGCGCGCTGGTGGCGCTGGCGCTCGACCTAACGATTCGCGCCAAAACCAGCGGCGAAAAATCGCTGGATGACGTGATGCGCGCATTGTGGCAGCGTTATGGCCGCGATTTCTACCGCGAAGGCGCGGCGCAGCGCGGCATCACCGATGATGAAATCGAAGCATTGATCAGCGAAGTCAGCGGACTGAAGCTCAAGCGCTTCTTCGACCAGTACCTGCGCGGCACCGACGACTTGCCGCTGGCGCGGCTGCTGACGCCGTTCGGCATCGCGTACAGCGACAACCGCAAGCGCCATGCGGCCAGCCTCGACGTGCGGGTCGCGCCCAGCACGAACCGCAGCGGCGAATGCAAGCTGGCGCATGTGTATGAAGGCGGGGCGGCGCATCTGGCCGGCCTGTCGGCCCACGACGTGCTGGTCGCGCTTGACGGCTTGCGCACCACCGCGTCCAATCTCGATGCCTTGCTGGCGCGTTACACGGTCGGCGACACGGTCAAAGTGCACGCATTCCGCCGCGACGAACTGATGACGTTCAACGTCACCTTCCAAGGCGACAACGCACCGCAGGCAAAATTGCAGGCAAAACGAAAATCGGCTGCCGCCGCCAAACTGTTTGATGGCTGGCTGGCGCAATAACCCGTTACGGACACAATATGGAACAAGTGGATTACGAAAGCGCACGCAAGAAATTTGACGAAGGCTACGATTGCATCGGCCGCCTGAACGAAAGCGGAAAGGCCGCCGTGGCCGCGTTTGCCGGGGAATTTTACGCCGGTGCCAGTTATGACCTGAACGCCGTGTATGCGCAGGTTGAACTGGCCAGTTCGCGCCTGATGATTCCGTGCGGTTCGCCGCTGATGCCGTTTGCGCGCGAAGCCGACGGCAAAACCATGACGCAGAATTTCCGGCTGCTGCCGGTAATGTTCGACTGGTTCGTGCGCTAGACAGCAAGGTCGCGGCAGGCAGCGAGAACGAAACTACGGGGGTATATATCCAAAACCATACTCCCGGCCTCATATTCGCTCGCTGTTTTTAAATACTACCCAGAGTATATTTTCAGGCCTTACTGACCCAAAATTCATTTCCAGTCAGTTATTTTTAGCATTCTGCCATGCAGCGCTTGCAGGCAGATTGGGCGCTCCGGTGGGGCAAGCCACCATCCGCCAGCCAGCTCCAAGCCACTTGAACAGGCAGCGCCCGGTTTCAGGCAAACAGCCGTTCCAGCTCGACGCCTGGTTCCGGCGCACGCATGAACGCTTCCCCCACCAGGAACGCATGCACGTTGGCATCGCGCATCCGCTTCACGTCAGCCGCGGTCAGGATGCCGGATTCGGTCACCACCAGCCGGTCGGTCGGCACGTTTTTCAGCAGACCGAGCGTGGTGTCGAGCGTGGTCTCGAACGTGCGCAGGTTGCGATTATTGATACCCATCAGCGGCGTTTTCAGACGCAGCGCCGCATCCAGCTCCTTGCCGTCATGCGACTCGACCAGCACGTCCATCCCAAGCTCATGCGCACATGCTTCGAGTTCGGCCATCTGGCTTGGCGCCAGCGCCGCCACGATCAGCAGGATGCAGTCCGCTCCCCATAATCGCGCTTCATACACCTGATACGGATCGATGATGAAATCCTTGCGCAACACCGGCACGGCGCACGCGGCACGCGCCTGCCGCAGGAATTCCGGCGCGCCCTGAAAGAAGGGCGCGTCGGTCAGCACCGACAGGCAGGCCGCGCCATGCGTTTCATAGCTGACGGCGATCTCGGCCGGGCGGAAATCGGCGCGAATCACGCCTTTCGATGGCGACGCCTTTTTCACTTCGGCGATTACGCCCGCTTTCCCTGCAACGATTTTTGCTCGCAATGCACGCTCGAAACCGCGCACCGCCTTGTCCGCAGACAGGCCGGATTCAACTTCGCCCCGCAAACTGGCCAGCGAGCGCGCCGCCTTCGCCGCCGCGACTTCCTCTGCCTTTACCGACAGGATTTTTTTCAGGATGTCGGACATGTCATTTCCCTTCGCCGATGCGCCGCGTCACGTTCACGAACTGCTCCAGCTTCGCCCGCGCCGCGCCGGACGCCATCACCGTGCGCGCGCGCTCGATGCCGTCGGCGATCGATTTCGCAATGTTGGACGCATACAGCGCCGCGCCGGCATTGATGGCCACGATGTCGGATACCGGCCCCTGCTCATTCGCCAGCGCCGCCAGCACCTTTTCCTTCGATTCGGCCGGAGTCGCCACCGCAAAATTGCGCGTCGCCACCATCTGCAGGCCGAAGTCTTCCGGATGGATTTCGTATTCGCGGATCTTGCCATCCCTCAGTTCGCCCACCAGCGTACCGGCACCGAGCGAAACCTCGTCCAGGTTGTCGCGCCCCCAGACCACCAGCGCATGTTGCGCCCCCAGCTTTTGCAGCACGCGCACCTGAATGCCGACCAGATCGGGATGGAACACGCCGAGCAGGATGTTCGGCGCACCAGCCGGGTTGGTCAGCGGGCCAAGGATGTTGAAAATCGTGCGCACGCCGAGTTCGCGCCGCACCGGCGCCGCGTGCTTCATCGCCGCATGGTGCTGCGGCGCGAACATGAAGCAAATGCCGGTCTGAGCAAAACAGTCGGCCACCTGCTGCGGCGTGAGGTCAATCCTCGCCCCCAGCGATTCCAGCAGATCGGCGCTGCCGGAAGACGACGATACGCCACGCCCGCCATGCTTGGCCACCCGTGCGCCCGCCGCCGCGGCGACAAACATCGACGCGGTCGAGATGTTGAACGTGTTGGCGCCATCGCCGCCTGTGCCGACGATGTCGACCAGATTGGCGGTGTCAGTCAGCGGCACCTTGGTCGAAAATTCGCGCATCACCTGCGCGGCGGCGGCGATTTCGCCCACCGTTTCCTTCTTCACGCGCAATCCCATCGTCAGCGCGGCGATCATCACCGGCGACATTTCGCCGGACATGATTTGCCGGAACAGCGTCAGCATTTCGTCGTGGAAAATCTCGCGGTGCTCGATGCAGCGCAGCAGCGCCTCCTGCGGCGTGATCGACATCGCTCAGCCCTCCAGGAAGTTTTTCAGCAGCGCATGGCCATGCTCGGACAGGATCGATTCCGGGTGGAACTGCACTCCCTCAATCGGATACTGCTTGTGGCGCACGCCCATGATTTCGCCATCAGCCGTCTGCGCGGTGATTTCGAGGCAATCCGGCAACGATTCGCGCTCGATCGCGAGCGAGTGGTAGCGAATGACGGTGAACGGACTCGGCAGGCCGCGGAAGATGCCGACGCCGGTATGCGTGATGTCGGACGTCTTGCCGTGCATGATTTCCTGCGCCCGCACCACCTTGCCGCCGAACGCGGCGCCAATCGCCTGATGACCGAGGCAGACGCCGAGCATCGGAATCTTGCCGGCGAAGTGTTTCAATACATCAATGCAGATACCGGCTTCAGCCGGCGTGCAAGGCCCGGGCGACAGGCAAATACGATCAGGCTTCATCGCCTCGATCTGATCAATAGTGATTTCATCATTGCGGAAGGTGCGCACCTCTTCGCCCAGCTCACCAAAATATTGCACGAGGTTGTAGGTGAACGAATCGTAATTGTCGATCATCAGTAACATGATTTTTCCCTGAAAACTGTGACTGGCCGCAGCGCGACCAAATCATTCGATTGTCTTGATGCATGCAGCGCCATGGCACAAGAGCCGCGTGCTGGAGAGTGCGTGCTAGCCGTGGCGCGAAACCGCCAGGCTGCCCGCCGGAATCAGGCGATGCGGCGCCATCGAGAGTGGGAGTATGCAGGGAATTGCATGTGTTCTGCCAGGTAAACACTGGCTGCTTGAGAGTACACCATACAGTATCTTGAAACCGTTTGCGTGCGCGAAAGCTTATTGTACCCCGTTTGGCGCATCGTCATCCAACTCTTCCGGTTCGGCCACCGGAATAGCATATTTCTCCTCGGCCCAGGCGCCAAGGTCAATTTGCTTGCAGCGCTCCGAACAGAACGGCCGGTACGGGTTTTTTTCGCTCCACTCGACCTTCTTGCCGCAGGTCGGGCAATCAACTACCGGCGCCATCAGAAGTTACACAGCGTCAGGTCGAACGACACGTCATCCTCGAACGGTTTCGGCTTCTGATCGCCTTCCTGCGTGGTGAAACGCACCCACAGCATGTACTTGTTAGCCGAAATTTCCGGAATCACACCCAGTTCCTGATTCACCGTCAGGCGCAGCATCTGGTAAGTCTTGCCCTGCAGCATCTGCTGATAGCTGCCAGCGTGCGCAATCATCTTGGTCGTGCGACCGGAATCGCGCAGCAACCGCAATACCAGCAACAGGCCATTGAACAGCGGTTGCAACGGCGCGAACCAGCCGGAAATGTCCGCATAGCGCTTTTCAAACGGTTGCAATTGCCATGCATAGTAAGCCGGCAAATCGAATTCGCATGCGCCGCCGGGAATGATGGTGCGACCGCGAATGCTCATCAGCCATTCGTTGTCGCGGATGTTCTGGCCGGTCTTGCCCTGCGCCGCCATCAATGCTGCGCCGACCTGTTCGAGTTCGTTCAGGATCGAGTCCAGCGCTTCAGCCTCGACGTTCGGATTCGAGCGGAAGCCCTGCAAGGTCTGCTTCTGCCGTTCAAGTTCCTGCAGCAGATCGGATTTCAGGTCGGCCCGGCCAGCGACTTCGAGCATTTCAAAAATCGTCGCCAGCGCAACATGGTGCTCCTGCGCGTGCCCCTGATTCAGAAAGAAAACGAATTTCTCGTACAGGTCTTCCAGCCGCAGCAGGGTGCGAATCCGCTCGTTGAATGGATATTCGTAGGTAATCAAGTGAGCAACCGTATCGTAATTGGCCGGACAATATGACCGTGATTTTGACCCAAGCGGCGCGAAATTACAATGTCAACGTCATTTTCCTTCAGTTGCGTCTGCCAGCCGGCGATAGAGTGCGTGCAACCGGTCGATTTCAGCTGCCAGCGACGCCACATCGCCGTCATTGATAATCACATCGTCAGCGACCGACAACCGCTGCTGGCGCGTCGCTTGCGCTGCGATAATCGCCTTCACCTGCACTTCGCTCATGCCACTGCGCGCCATCACGCGGCTGAGCTGCAATTCCTCCGGACAATCAACCACCAGAATGCGCGCCACGCGTTCGCGCCAGTACGGCGTTTCCACCAGCAGCGGCACATCGAATATCACATAGTCGCCCGTTGCCGCGCTTGCCGCCTGTTCGCACTGCAACCTGATCAGCGGATGCAGGATGCCTTCCAGCCGCTTCTTGACCTGCGGGTCGGCAAACACCTGTTCGCGCATCCGCGCCCGATCCATCGCGCCTGAGGCACCGATCGCTTCCGGCCCGAATTCGGCCCGGATCGCATCGATCGCCGCGCCACCGGGCTGCGTCAGACTGCGCGCGATCGCATCGGTATCAACAACGCTTGCGCCGCGCTGGGAAAACAGCTTGGCGACCGTGGTTTTGCCGCTGCCTATTCCGCCGGTCAGCCCGACGGAAAACGGTTCAGCTGCGAGCATTACAGGAATCCGTACAGGAATTGCGACAACGGCTTGCCGGCCAGCAGCGCCAGCATGCCGGCTGCGGCCAGATAGGGGCCGAACGGAATCGGCTTGTCGCGCCCATGTTTGGCAAACAGAATCAGGCCGATGCCAACCACTGCTCCGACCGCCGATGACAGCAGGATGATCGCTGGCAGCATGGTCCAGCCCAGCCACGCGCCAAGCGCTGCCAGCAGCTTGAAATCGCCGTAGCCCATGCCCTCCTTGCCGGTAGTCAGCTTGAACAGCCAGTAGATCGACCATAGCGCCAGATAGCCAGTAGCAGCGCCAATGACCGCGTCCTGCAGCGGCACAAACCCGCCTTTCAGGTTCACCAGCAATCCGAGCCAGAGCAGCGAATAGGTAAGATCATCAGGCAGGAACTGCGTATCCAGATCAATGAAGGTCATTGCCAGCAGCAGCCACGCAAACGGCAGCGTTGCCAGCCCGGTCAAGCCGCTGCCGAAACGCCAGATAAGAAATGCGGACAGGAGGCCGGTAGCCAGCTCGATCAACGGGTAGCGCCACGGAATTCGCGCCTTGCAGGCGCTGCATTTCCCGCCGAGGAACAGGTAACTGAACACCGGAACATTTTCCAGCGCAGAGATTAGGTGACCGCAGTGCGGGCAGGCCGAGCGGGGTACGATCAGGTTGAAACGGTCGGTGTGCGGCGGCGCCTTCCCCAATTCCTCGGCGATGTAATTATCGGATTCGCGCTGCATCATTTTCGGGATGCGGTAGATCACGACATTGAGGAAACTGCCTATCAGCAGGCCGAGAATGCCGGCGATGGCGGCCGGGTAAATCTTGCCCGGCTGCGCGAAAAGGAGAAAGTCAAGCATCGGTTGGTTGTGGTTGAACGGAATGATCGGAATAGCGCCGCAGATCGCGGCACAAGAAGGCGGAAAGCAGCGTCATTGCCGCCACATTTCAATACGGTTGCGACCGCGATTCTTGGCCTGGTACATCGCCTGATCGATCGCCTTGACGATGTCTTCGATGCGCTCAAAACGCTGACCGGCATCCATATGCGTCGCGACCCCGATCGAAGCGGTAATGCGCAAAGGCTCACCCTTGATCGGGAAATGCTCCAATGAAGAAATGCTGTCCTTCAGACGTTGAAGCACGCGCAAGGTGCTTTCCAAGCCAGCACCAGGCAACACGACCACAAACTCCTCGCCACCGTATCGCGCGAAAATATCATCCGGCCGCAACACTCCCTGCACCGCGCGCACCACGGAAATCAGCACCGCATCGCCAACCTGGTGGCCGTACATGTCGTTCACTGTCTTGAAGTGGTCAAGATCGATCATCGCTACCGACAACGGCCAGCCATGGCGCGACGACAGCTCGAATTCTCGCTCCAGTATCGAGTCCAGATAACCGCGATTGTGCGCCCCGGTAAGCGCATCGCGCTGAGAATTGAGCTCCAACTCGCGCGATTTCTTCAGCTGGCGCAGCATTTGCAAATCACGCGCCTCACTCATGAGGGCTGAAATTTCGGATGAATCAAGCAGGCTGATATCAAACAAGCTCTCCGCCTCGGGCAGGCTCATCGCAACTGCGTCAAGCACATCTGCCAAACCATCATCGTCCAGATCCAGAAATTCCTTGGCTGCGGTAGCGGAGTGCGTTGCCATTTCCCGGTTGCCCATGTTCATGAACTGGTCAGCGATGTAACCTGAAACCGCAATGCAACCTGCCATCCTCGACATCGCTTCCTTTTCCTGCGTCAGACTGTGCCTGGCCAGGCAGGATAATGCAAGATAATCCGGCAGCTTCCAGCGCTTGAGCAGCCAGTAGCCAACTTCGTCATGACCGGCACCGAATACCTCGCGCTCGGTTTCCAGCAGCGCATCGTGGTCGGTCGCCGCCTGATTCACCGGTGCGTATTCTTCCGGCATCATCACGTCGAACACAAGGATGCCGATATCCTGCATCAGTCCGGCCAGGAACAAGTCATCGAGCTTTTTCAGTCCGCATTTTTCGCCCAGCGCACGACATGCCAGTGCGCACAACACCGCACGGCGCCAGAAGCGGACGGTATCAATATGCTTGCTGTCTGGATTCTCCCGAAACGATTGCATCAGCGAAAACGACAAAGCAATCATGATAGAAGCGTGAGTACCCAGTAAGCTGACCGCCTGACGGACATTGTTTGCAGCCCGACGTGTCAGATACAGCGGCGAGCGTGCAACCTTGAGGAATTTGGCCGACAGCGCCGGATCAAGTGATACCTGTTCGCAAATCTGCACCATGCTGGTTTCTGGCTTGTTGGCCAAGTCAATGATGCGTATCGCCACCGCCGGCAGGCTCGGTAACGTCGAACAGTAGCGCAACCGCTGCGCGATGCTTTCATTCATCATCGCTCGCCTCCAGCTTGAACAGTTGTACGCATAGCATGATTTTCTGCCTGTATGACATGATGCATAGGGACGACAGTATCGGGGGATCAGTCAAATGTACGTTACAGGCTGCATTGTCACAAAGGTCTGATGCAGCGCAAACTCTTGCCTATTTGTCTTTCCAGCACAACAATTTTGCGCCATAAGGCCATGAATTATAAGCCAAAACGAGCCATGCGCCATATGCCCTGCCACCCCCATAGAGGCAGAAACCGTGCTTGGCTAATCCCGCAAACGGCACAGATGTTCCGGAATCTGCCGGATTGACTGTACTTTGACATCAACGTACGAAGGGCGATTTCTGCGTTCGTGGTGCACCAGAGTAACAAGCTGCTTTGCGGCCTGCGCCGACAAATATTGCGTAACCAGAACCGTGCGCATGCCAAGCGACTTGGCCGCCTTCAGCGTTTTCGCTGTATCTTCGACCAGGATCACACGGCGCGGCGCGACCTTTTCCCTTGCCAGCAGCTTCTTCAACAGATGACGCGACGGCTTCGGCCGCAGGCTGCGATGCACATGCATCGATTCGATCGCCACATGCTTCGCGAAATGCCGGTGCAACCCCAAGTGGCGGATGACTTCACGCGAATAGCGACGCGGCGCATTCGTCAGCAGAATCTTGCGCCCCGGCAGGCGCTGCAGGAAACGGTGCACGCCACGTTCGGCGCGAATCATCGCCGCGAGATCATCGAACTGATGCGCTTCGCGCAGGAAGTCTTCCATCCGCACATCGTGGTGGCGCATCATCCCGAGCAGCGTCGCGCCGTAACGCTGCCAGTACTTCATCCTGACCGCATTCACGGTTTCGTTGTCGGCAGGCCCGTGCTCGCTGCCTAGCGTTTTCGCTAGGAATGCATTCATGTTCGCCGTGATCGCAGGGAAGATCGCGTGCGATGCATCGTGCAGTGTATTGTCGAGATCAAACAGCCAGAGCATGGTGTGAATAAAAAAAGCCCGGGCAATCGCTCGGGCTTTTTCGGTCAGGCCGGTTTTTTCTTTTTCGCCTTGCTCGCTTCGTACTGCTTGTTGATCCACCATTGCTGCGCAATCGACAGCACGTTGTTCACAATCCAGTACAGCACCAGCCCTGACGGGAAGAAGAAGAACATGACCGAGAAGATGATCGGCACGAAATTCATGACCTTCGCCTGCATCGGGTCCGCAGGCGGCGGCGCCATCCGCTGCTGAATAAACATCGAAACGGCCATCAGAACCGGCAGGATGTACCACGGGTCTGGCATTGCCAGATCGGTGATCCAGCCAATCCATGGCGCGTTGCGGATTTCAACGCTGGCCAGAAGCACCCAGTACAGTGCAATGAACACCGGCACCTGAACCGCTACCGGCAGGCAACCGCCAAGCGGATTGATCTTCTCGGTCTTGTAAAGATCCATCATCGCCTTGTTCATCGCCGGCTTGTCATCCTTGTAGCGCTCGCGGATGTCAGCAATCTTCGGCTGCACTTCCTTCATGTTCGCCATGCTGCGGTAACTTGCTGCCGACAATGGGAAGAACAGCAGCTTGATCAGCACAGTCAGCACAATGATGGTCCAGCCCCAATTGCCAACATATTTCTGGATATGCGCCATCAGCCAGAAAATCGGCTTCGCCACAATGGTCACCCAGCCATAGTCCTTGACCAGATCGAGACCGGGCGCCGTTTTTTCCATTATCACGGAATCCTGCGGCCCGGAATACAGGCGCGCATCAAGCGTCACACTGGCGCCGGGTGCCACCGTTCCGAGCGGCACGATATCGCCCAGCGCATACAGGTTGGTATCCACCTTGCGCGAATAGATTTCACGCTCGGTTTTTTCCGGCAGGATGAAGGCCGACACGAAGTAGTGCTGAACCATCGCGATCCAGCCGTTGTCTGCCTTGTTCGCGTGTTCTTCCTTGCCCTTTTCGATCTTCTCGAAATCCAGTTTCTGGAACTTGTCCGCTTCGGTATACACCGCCGGACCGGTGAAAGTGCTGGCCAGCTTCGACTCACCCTCCGGCTTGTCACCGTCGCGCACCAATTGCAGGTAGAGCGACGGCTCGATCGGCGCGTTGTTGCTGTTGACGATTTCATGCTTGACGCCAATTACATAGTCGCCTCGCTTGAAGGTGAAGGTCTTGACTAGCTTCACTCCGCCCTGCTCTGCCTCCAGCACCAACTGGATTTCATCCCCCTTGTCGAGCGTACGCACACCAGGACGAGCAACGAAGGCCGTGTTGTGGTTCGGGAAGGTGCCACCTGTCAGACCGGTCTGAGCCAGATAGGTGCGTGGCGCATTGGTATCAAACAGTACCAGATTCTTTTCGGGGTCGACCTTGTCCTTGTGCTTGAGCAGCTCAAGACGCTTGAGCACGCCGCCGGCGGTATCGATGTCCGCAGCCACCACATCGGTCGTTATCCGCACAGTTTCGGTCGGAATCGTCTTTTTGTTCTCAGCCGGCTGCCCTTCGGCCGCCTTGCCGGCCTGCAGCAAATCCGCCCTGGCTCGCGCCCTTTTGACCGACGCGGACTGCGCCTTGTCGGACCCGGAACGGAAGAACAGCGATGTGCCGCCGTTATAGACCTGCCAGTTATCCCATAGCATCACTATCGAGATCGCCAGCACGAGCCACAGGGTTGTACGGTTTCTGAAATTCATAATTGGTTTGGTCAGGATGGTTTGCAACCGCAGGCGGTCGTGGTTGTTGTCGCGCGATGTTTTGGCGGCACGGGGTCGAACCCGCCAGGATGCCATGGGTGGCATTTGCACAGGCGTGTAGCCGTCAGCAGGAAACCCTTGCCGGCGCCATGTTTGTGAATGGCTTCAATCGCGTAATTCGAGCACGAAGGATAGAACCGGCACTTGGGACCAAGCAGCGGGCTGATGCATACCTGATACAGGCGCAACAGTAACAGCAGCAGGGATTTCAAAGGTGATTCCAGCACGTTATCTCCGGCAGAAACGCCGACCATTCAGCCGGCCGTCCTCAAAAACTGTGATGATAACAGGCTCAGCAGCTCCTGTTGCAATTCAGCCTTCAGCCATCGACCGCTTGCCGGTTGCGATTTGGTAGCGAACGGCGCCGTCAGGCGGACTATATAGTCGCACTGCCGCATGTTCGCGCGCCTAAAAATCTCCCGCGTCACACGCTTGATCGTATTGCGGGTCGCGGCACGCGGCGCAAACCGTTTGGCCACGACAATGCCAATCCGCGCATTGTGCCGCTTGTTGGCTCTGGCGTACAGCACGAAATGCGCTGTCCTGTACACCGGACGCAAACGAAAAACGGATGAAAAATCATCCGTTTTAACGATCCGCCGCTCGCGAGGGAATTTTTCCGTCACACCGGCAACAGGAGGAATGCGCCGCTTATACAGCCAGGCGCTTGCGCCCTTTGGCACGACGGGCATTCAGCACAGCGCGGCCGCTCCGGGTCGCCATGCGCGCGCGGAAGCCGTGGGTGCGCTTGCGAC
>JAGSYW010000080.1 GCA_018262475.1 Burkholderiaceae bacterium
GCGGCGAATCTGCCGGCGTGTTGTGTTCGCTCATCGTTATCCCAAAAACAGTTTGTACACCGGGTTGCTGGTTTCATTCCAGTGGCGGTAGCCCAGCGTTGACAGGAATTCGCGAAACGCCTTCATTTCCTTCTTCGGCACCTGCAGGCCAACCAGGATGCGGCCGTAATCCGCGCCATGATTGCGGTAGTGGAACAGGCTGATGTTCCAGTTCGGCGCCATGCTTTGCAGGAAACGCATCAGTGCGCCGGGCCGCTCGGGAAATTCAAAGCGGTACAGCAATTCGTCATGCGCGAGCGCGCTCTTGCCGCCGACCATGTGGCGGATATGCAATTGCCCCAGTTCGTCGTCGGTCAAATCCAGCGTCTTGAAATGATGGCGCTCGAAATGCTTCGCGATTTTGGCCGGCTCGTCCCGGTTTGCGACTTCGATACCAACGAACACGTGCGCCGCTTTGTCATCGCTGATGCGGTAGTTGAATTCGGTCACGTTGCGCGGGCCGACCAGTTCACAAAAGCGGCGGAAACTGCCTTGCTCTTCCGGAATCGTGACCGCGAACAGCGCCTCGCGCGCCTCGCCCAGCGCCGCCTGCTCGGCCACGAAACGCAGCCGGTCGAAATTCATGTTCGCGCCGCTGGCGACCGCCACCAGCGCCGCATCCTTCAGCGGCTTCTTCCACTTCTTCGCCCGCTCAGCATATTCCTTCGCTCCGGCGATGGCCAGCGCGCCAGCAGGCTCAAGAATGCTGCGCGTATCTTGGAACACATCCTTGATCGCGGCACAGATCGCATCGGTATCGACCAGGATAATCTCGTCCACATACTGCTTCGCCAGCCGGAAAGTTTCCTGCCCGACCAGCTTGACCGCGGTACCGTCGGAAAACAGGCCGACATCCGGCAGCGTGATGCGCCGACCGGCCTTCAGGCTGCGCGCCATCGCATCCGCATCGACCGTTTCAACGCCGATGATCTTGATCTCCGGCCGCACCTGCTTCACGTAAGCGGCAATGCCGGCGATCAGGCCGCCGCCGCCAACCGGAACGAAAATCGCGTGGATCGGTTCCGCGTGCTGACGCAGGATTTCCATCCCAATCGTGCCCTGCCCCGCGATCACGTCCGGATCGTCGAACGGATGGACGAAGGTCAGCTTGTGCTCCTTCTCCAGTGTTTTCGCATGGTTGTAGGCATCGGTGAACGAATCGCCGAACAGCACCACTTCCGCGCCGCGCGCGCGCACTGCATCGACCTTCACCGGCGGCGTAGTCACCGGCATCACGATCATCGCACGGCAGCCAAGCCGCTTCGCCGCCAGCGCCACACCTTGCGCATGGTTGCCGGCGGAGGCGCAAATCACGCCACGCTTCAATTGTTCCGGCTTCAGATGCGCCATCTTGTTGTAAGCGCCGCGCAGCTTGAAACTGAACACGCTTTGCATGTCTTCGCGTTTCAGCAACAGGCGGTTGCCAAGGCGCGCCGACAGCAGCGGCGCGAGTTCGAGCGGGGACTCGTGCGCGACGTCATACACGCGCGCAGTCAGGATTTTTTTCAGGTAATCGGTCATGATAAGGCGGACATTGCCTTTGGGGACAAGATGGTCATTATAATGGCATCCATTTCTTTCATAAAACGACTATCGCATGATCGAATCCGCCGTTCACTGGTTGCTGGCCTGGCTTGCGATTCCGGAAATCGGGCTGCCAGCGATCTTCATCATCTCGCTGATTTCGGCCACGCTGCTGCCGATGGGCTCGGAACCGGCAGTGTTTGCGGTGATCAAGGCCGATCCATCGATGTTCTGGCCGGTGATGCTGGTGGCCACCGTCGGCAACACGCTCGGCGGCGTGATCAACTACTGGATGGGCTATGGCGCGCATGAAGCGTTCGCGAAGGAACGCAAGACGCGCTGGTTCGGCTGGCTGGAACGCTTCGGGCCAAAATTCATGTTCCTGACCTGGCTGCCCGGCATCGGCGACCCAATCAGCACACTCGGCGGCTGGCTCAAGCTGCCGTTCTGGCCCTGCGTCTGGTACATGGCGGCCGGCAAGTTCCTGCGCTACATGCTGATGACCTGGATCCTGCTGCATGTGCCGGACCACATCTGGCGGCAAATCGCCGGCTGGCTCGGATGATTTGACGCTTGCCCTCCATAAATACTGAGGGCAGTATTTATGGGAAACCAGCAAAATTGTGGCCTGTCGCCGAGTTTTCTCACATACCCCCACGAATCCCGCAACGAAGGCAAAAAATGAAGCTTGACCAATGTGAACTCTGTACCCGACCCGGAGGCGAACTGGTGTTCGAAGCGCCACGCTGGCGCGTGGTGCTGGCGGACGAACCTGCGCACCCCGGTTTTTGCCGCGTGATCTGGAACGCGCATGTGAGGGAAATAACCGACCTGTCGCCCGACGAGCGCAGCGAGCTGATGGATGCCGTGTGGCAAGTCGAAGCGGCGGTGCGCGCGGTGATGCAGCCGGAGAAAGTGAATCTGGCCAGCTTGGGCAACGTGGTGCCGCATCTGCACTGGCATGTGATTCCGCGCTTTGCCGACGATGCACAGTTTCCGGCACCGATCTGGGCTGCGGCACAGCGCCAGACCGCGAACGAAACGCTGGCGCAACGGCGAGAAAAACTGCCGGCAGTGCGCGCCGAAATCGTGCGCCGACTGACGCAAACCCAGTCGCCTGACGGAAAAACGCGCTAGACTTGGCCGCAACAGCCCATTTCAAGCAACCATGACCAACACCACCCACTTCGGTTTTGAAACCGTGGCCGAAAACGACAAGGCGCGCCGCGTTGCTGGCGTGTTCGACTCGGTCGCCGGCAAATACGACCTGATGAACGACCTGATGTCGGCCGGAATGCACCGCATCTGGAAAGCGTTCACCATCGCACAGGCCGGAGTACGTCCTGGCTTCAAGGTGCTCGACATCGCCGGCGGCACCGGCGATCTGGCGCGCGCCTTTGCCCGTCAGGCGGGGCCGAGCGGACAGGTCTGGCTGACCGACATCAACGAATCGATGCTGAAGGTCGGGCGCGACCGGCTGTTGAATGATGGCCTGGTCGTCCCCATATCGGTATGCGATGCGGAAAAGCTGCCGTTCCCGGATGACCATTTCGACCGCGTGACGGTCGCCTTCGGTTTGCGCAACATGACGCACAAGGAGGTGGCGCTAGCCGAAATGCGGCGGGTGCTGAAATACGGCGGTAAACTTCTTGTGCTTGAATTCTCGAAGGTCTGGCAGCCGCTGCAAAAAATGTATGATGACTATTCATTCAAGATCTTGCCGAAACTGGGAAAACTGGTGGCAGATGATGAAGACAGTTACCGCTATCTGGCCGAATCGATCCGCATGCATCCGGATCAGGAAGCATTGAAGGACATGATGCATAATGCCGGGCTCGAATGCGTCCGGTATTTCAACCTGACCGCCGGTGTGGTTGCTTTGCACACCGGCATCAAAACCTGATTTTTCTATAAAGGTGCTTATGAAGAAACTCCTGATTACCCTGGTCGTGATTGCCTGCACGCTGACGATGTCGGCCGCCGAGGCGCAGCGCCGTCTTGGCGGCGGCCGCACCATCGGCAAGCAATCCCCCACCGTAACCCGGCAAGCGCCGATGCAGCAGCAGGCCGCGCCAGCGCAACAGGCAAGGCCGGGCGCAACGCAGCAGCCTGGCGCCGCCACGCCCCCGGCCGCCACCCCGCCGAAACCGGCCAGCCCGTGGAAAGGCATCCTCGGCGGCGCCTTGCTCGGCTTCGGCCTGGGCGCGCTGCTTTCGCACATGGGCATTGGCGGCGCAGCAGCCGGCATGATCAGCACGATATTGATGATCGCGCTGCTCGGCTTTGCCGCCATGTTCATCTACCGCATGTTCACGCGCAAGAAGGATGAACCGCCGCCGTACCAGCCGAATGCCTACGCCGGCGGCTATTCCAGCAGCTACCCGTCGGCTTCGGGCAGTGGCACGCCCGAAATCGGTTCGCGGCTTGAACCACAGCAGCCCGCAGCACTCCAGAGCGAGCAACCCGCTTCGTCTGCAGCGGCTCCGGCCAGCTATACGCCGTATGGCGTGCCGGCGGATTTCGACGTGCCGGCATTCCTGCGCAGCGCAAAAACTTATTTCATCCGTCTGCAGGCTTCGTGGGACAAGGCTGATACGAGCGACATCCGCGAATACACCACGCCGGAAATGTATGCCGAACTGAAGATGCAACTGCAAGAACGCGGCCCGTCGCAGAGCAATACCGACGTGGTGACGCTCGACGCGCAACTGCTCGGCATCGAGGATGTCGGCAACGAGCAGATGGCCAGCGTGCAATTCTCCGGTTCGATCAAGGAGGCGCCGGAGGCGCCGCCGCAGACATTTGCCGAAGTGTGGAACCTGACCCGTCCGCTGACCGGCAAGGGCGGCTGGGTGCTGGCCGGCATCCAGCAGCTCAATACCTGACGCGGCACAAAAAAGCGGCTCAAGGCCATCGCCGCACCGCCTTTCGCTGCTAAACTTGAAGCCGCCTGCGAGAAATTGCAGGCGGTTTTGTTTTGCCCCTTTCCGACCCCGAACATGCGAAAACTGTTCCGCCTGCTGAAAATCGTGCGCATCCTTCTGCGCTACGAACTGGATGAATTCGTTTCTCCGGCGCCGGCAGCGGCATGCGCACTCGGTATCGTCAAGGCGATGGATTTCGAAAATACATCGTACCTGCCGCGCGGCGAACGACTGCGGCGCGCGTTGGAAGAGCTCGGGCCGATTTTCGTCAAATTCGGGCAGGCGCTGTCCACCCGCCGCGACCTGCTGCCGGCGGATATCGCCGATGAACTGGCCAAATTACAGGATCAGGTGCCGCCGTTCGATTCCGAACTGGCAATCGCGCAAATCACCAAAGCGCTGGGCGCGCCGCCAGAGCATCTGTTCGCCCAGTTCGACCCGGTGCCGATCGCGTCCGCCTCAATCGCGCAAGTGCATTTCGCAGTACTGAAGGATGGACGCGAAGTAGCGGTCAAAGTGCTGCGCCCCGGCATGGAAAAGCTGATCGACGAAGACCTGGCGCTGATGCGGATTGCCGCCGGCTGGCTGGAGAAATGGTGGATTGATGGCAGGCGGCTGAAGCCGAAGGAAGTGCTGGCCGAATTCGACCGCGTGCTGCACGACGAACTCGACCTGCTGCGAGAAGCCGCCAACGGCAGCCAGCTGCGGCGCAATTTTGCCGGCTCGGAACTGCTGGTGGTACCGGAAATGATGTGGGATTACTGCACCAGCAGCGTAATCGTGATGGAATGGATGCGCGGCATCCCGATCTCGCAGCGCGAACAATTGATCGCAGCCGGGGTCGATGTCAGCCAGTTGTCGCGCCAAGGGGTTGAAATCTTCCTGACGCAGGTATTCCGCGACGGTTTCTTCCACGCCGACATGCATCCAGGCAATATCCTGATATCGGTCGAACCGGCTACCTTCGGCCGCTACATCGCGCTCGATTTCGGCATCGTCGGCATGTTGAACGATTACGACCGGGATTATCTGGCGCAGAATTTCATCGCCTTCTTCCGCCGCGATTACAAGCGCGTGGCCGAAGCGCATATCGAATCCGGCTGGGCGCCGAAGGAAACCCGCGTGGATGAACTCGAAAGCGCGGTACGCGCGTGCTGCGAACCGATTTTCGACCGGCCGCTGAAGGATATTTCATTCGCACAGGTACTGCTGCGGCTGTTCCAGACTTCGCGCCGGTTCAACATCGAAATCCAGCCGCAACTGGTGCTGCTGCAAAAGACGCTGTTCAACGTCGAAGGGCTTGGGCGCCAGCTCGATCCGCAGCTCGACCTGTGGAAAACCGCCAAGCCCTATCTGGAGAACTGGATGAAGCAGCAGGTCGGCTGGCATGGGCTGCTCGAACGGCTGAAGACGGAAGCGCCACGCTACAGCCAGATGCTGCCGCAACTGCCACGCCTGCTGCATCAGGCGCTGGAAAACATCGGCCGCCCCGCCCCGAACGAACAGGCGCAGCTGGAAACGCTGCTGGCCGAACAGAAACGGATCAACCGCCGGCTTGGCGTGGTCATCTATTTCGGCGGCGGTTTGCTGGCAGGAATCCTGCTTGTACGGCTGGTGACAAGCATCGCACATCTGCTGTGAACTGACGCGAAATACCCCTTTTCGATGCGCCAAAATGGGGCATCTGTGCGTAATTCATACAGTTGCCGATATTTTCTTGAAAAGCTGCGGATCGCCGTTATAATGCGCCATTTTTTACCCGTTCCTATTCCCTGAGCCGAATAATGAATGCGCTGATCTGGTTCGTCATACTCTACTGGGTGATCTCCGTCGGCATCGGCATTTACGCCGCGCGCTACGTGAACAACTCGAAGGACTTCGCCGTTGCCGGTCGCGCTTTGCCGATGTCGGTCGTCACCGCGACCGTGTTCGCGACCTGGTTCGGCTCGGAAGCAGTGCTCGGCATTCCGGCCACGTTCCTGAAGGAAGGGCTGAAGGGCGTGGTGTCCGATCCGTTCGGATCGTCGATGTGTTTGATTCTGGTTGGCCTGTTCTTTGCCAAAAAGCTGTACCGGATGAACCTGCTGACCATCGGCGACTATTACCGCAACCGCTTCGGGCGCAAGGTCGAGGTGATGGTCACGCTGTGCATCGTGGTGTCATATCTCGGCTGGGTCGCGGCGCAGATCAAGGCGCTCGGACTGGTGTTCAACGTGGTCTCTGGCGGTTTTATTTCGACTGAAATGGGCATGCTGATCGGTGCCGCCAGTATTCTGATCTACACGCTGATGGGCGGCATGTGGTCGGTGGCGATCACCGACTTCCTGCAAATGATCATCATCATCATCGGCATGTTGTACATCGGCTGGGAAGTGTCCGGCATGGTCGGCGGCGCCGGCGCGGTGATCGAACATGCTTCGAACGCCGGCAAGCTGCATTTCTGGCCGGAACCGACCGGCAGGGAAGTGCTATGGTTCTTCGCCGCCTGGATTACGATGATGCTCGGCTCGATTCCGCAGCAGGACGTGTTCCAGCGCGTGGCCTCATCCGCCAATGAAAAAATCGCACAGAATGCGTCGGTGCTTGGCGGCGCGCTGTATTTCCTGTTCGCATTCGTGCCGATGTTCCTCGCCTATTCGGCCACGATGATCGACCCGGCGATGGTCGAAAGCCTGATCGGCAAGGACCCGCAACTGATCCTGCCGACGCTGATCATGACCAAGATGCCGGTGTTTGCGCAGGTAATGTTCTTTGGCGCGCTGCTGTCGGCCATCAAGAGCTGCGCCAGCGCAACGCTCTTGGCACCGTCGGTCACCTTCTCGGAAAACATCATGAAGGAGCTGCTGCCGAACCAGAGCGACCGGCAAATGCTGTTCATGATGCGCGCGGTGGTGCTGATTTTCACCGCCATGGTCACGCTGTTCGCGCTCAATTCCGCCTCCAGCATTTTCCAGATGGTCGAAAACGCATACAAGGTAACGCTGGTAGCGGCATTCGTGCCGCTGGTATTCGGCCTGTTCTGGAAACGAGCCACCGGCAATGGCGCCTTTGCATCCATCGTACTCGGCCTGAGTTCATGGATTGCGCTGGAAGTCTTTGCGCCGGACGGCTACTGGCCACCGCAACTCGTCGGCGTATTGATGAGCCTGGCCGGCATGCTGGTCTTTTCGCTGCTATCGAGCAAACAGCCACAGGCAGAAGAAGCCGCAGTCGGCTGAGGCGGCTGCCGGCGCAGCATTTCGCTGCCGGCACCGTCTCTTTCTTTGCTGGCAGCGCAATATGCGCAATAATGGCCGGAAACACTTTATAATCCGTTGTTTTGCACGTTTTTCCGGAAATCACCATGCCCATTTATTCCTATCGCTGCGAAGAATGCGGTTTTGCGCAGGATGTGCTGCAAAAACTTTCCGATCCGCTGCTGACCGAGTGTCCGGCCTGTGGCAAGTCCGCCTTCAAGAAACAACTGTCCGCGCCCGCGATTGCCGGCGAAGGCAGCGGCGCCCCTGCCGGACTGCCGCCATGCGCATTCGGTGGCAGTTGCATGGGCGGCCCCTGCGGTTAACATCCGCACAGCATCTTGGCTGCGCGCATGCGGAAATATTTTGTCACTGGCCTGCTGGTACTGATCCCGCTGGCGATCACGCTATGGGTGTTGCACCTCGTGATCACCACGATGGACAACTCGCTCTTGTTGCTGCCCAAAGCCTGGCGCCCGGATTCGCTGGTGGGTTTCCATATCCCCGGTTCCGGTGCATTGCTGACGGTGGTGGTGATTTTCGTCACCGGCCTCTTGGTGCGCAACTTTGTCGGCAAATACCTGCATGAAGCGTGGGAAGCGCTGCTGAAGCGGATCCCGCTGGTCAATTCGCTGTATTTCGGCGTCAAGCAGGTTTCGGACACGCTGTTTTCATCGTCAGGCAACGCCTTCCGTCATGCGGTGCTGGTGCAATATCCGCGCGAAGGGCTGTGGACCATCGCCTTCATCACCGGCGCCCCCGGCGGCGATGTGCGCAACCACCTGCCGGGCGATTACGTCAGCATTTACGTGCCGACCACGCCGAACCCGACCTCCGGCTTTTTCCTGATGCTGCGCCGTTCCGACGTGATCGAACTGGAAATGACGGTCGACGAAGCACTGAAGTATATTATTTCGATGGGTGTGGTCGCGCCGTCCTGACGCGCCGCCCGTTTTTTGCCACTTTCAACAACGCAAGCAACACCGAATCACCGCTTGAATTCACACAGGTAACAGACATGTCCATGCGAACCAACTACTGCGGCCTCACCACCGAGGCGCAACTCGGCCAAACCGTCAGCCTCTGCGGCTGGGTGCATCGTCGCCGCGACCACGGCGGCATCATCTTCATCGACCTGCGCGACCGCGAAGGTCTGGTGCAGGTGGTGTGCGACCCGGATCGGCCGGAGGTGTTCAAGAATGCCGAGACAGTGCGCAATGAATACTGTCTGCGCATCACCGGCACCGTGCGTCCGCGCCCGGAAGGCACGACCAACGCCAACCTGACCTCAGGCAAGATCGAAGTCTTTTGCGAGCAGCTCGAAATCCTGAACGCCTCGATCACGCCGCCGTTCCAGCTCGATGACGACAACCTGTCCGAAACCACGCGCCTGACGCACCGCGTGCTCGACCTGCGCCGGCCGCAGATGCAGCACAACCTGATGCTGCGCTACAAGGTAACGATGGAAGTGCGCAAGTTCCTCGACGCCAACGGCTT
>JAGSYW010000081.1 GCA_018262475.1 Burkholderiaceae bacterium
CGAATCCGGCGCGACGATTACGCGCCAGATGCGCCACATGGGCGCCAGCGTCAGCTGGGAAAATGAATACTTCACCATGGACGAAAATCTATCCACCGTGGTGACCGAAACCTTCGTCCGCCTGTATGAAGAAGGGCTGATTTATCGCGGCAAGCGGCTGGTGAACTGGGATCCGGTGCTGAAATCGGCGGTGTCCGACCTCGAAGTCGAGAGCGAGGAAGAAGATGGCTCGATGTGGCACATCCGCTATCCGCTGGCCGATGGTTCGGGGCATCTGGTGGTGGCCACCACCCGCCCGGAAACGATGCTGGGCGACACAGCTGTGGCGGTTGACCCGACCGACGAGCGTTACCAGCACCTGGTTGGCAAGATGGTCAAGCTGCCGCTGACGGAGCGCGAAATCCCGATCATCGCCGACGATTACGTCGACAAGGAATTTGGCACCGGCTGCGTGAAAATCACGCCAGCGCACGACTTCAACGACTATCAAGTCGGCCAGCGCCACAGCCTGCCGCAGATCAACATCTTCACGCTGGACGCGAAGATCAACGAAAACGGCCCGGTCGAATATCAGGGCATGGATCGCTTCATCGCGCGCCGCCATATTGTCGATGACCTGGAAAAGCTCGGCTTGCTGGTCAAGATCGATCCGCACAAGCTGATGGTGCCGCGCTGCGGTCGCACCGGTCAGATCGTCGAGCCGATGCTGACCGACCAGTGGTTCGTGGCGATGACCAAGGCCGGCGCCGATGGCACGAG
The DNA here is from genome assembly GCA_018262475.1 of Burkholderiaceae bacterium. Taxonomy (GTDB): domain Bacteria; phylum Pseudomonadota; class Gammaproteobacteria; order Burkholderiales; family Burkholderiaceae_D; genus QZKY01. The sequence continues at coordinate 760 of JAGSYW010000081.1, forward strand.
CATCGCGCAAAAGGCGATTGATGCGGTCGATTCCGGCGAAGTGAAATTCGTGCCGGAACAGTGGGTCAATACCTACAACCAGTGGATGAAGAATATCCAGGACTGGTGCATCTCGCGCCAGCTGTGGTGGGGGCATCAGATTCCAGCCTGGTACGGCGAGAATGGCGAAATTTTCGTCGCGCGCAATGAAGCCGAGGCGCGCGAAAAGGCGCAGGCGAAAGGCTACACTGGCAGCCTGACCCGCGACGAAGACGTGCTCGATACTTGGTATTCGTCCGCGTTGGTGCCGTTTTCCACCCTCGGTTGGCCGGCAAAGACGGTCGAGCAGGATCTGTTTCTGCCGTCCTCGGTGCTGGTGACTGGCTTCGACATCATCTTCTTCTGGGTCGCCCGGATGATCATGATGACCAAGCACTTCACCGGCAAGGTGCCGTTCCGCCATGTGTACATTCACGGCCTGGTGCGCGATTCGCAGGGCAAGAAGATGAGCAAGAGCGAAGGCAACGTGCTCGATCCGGTCGATCTGATCGACGGCATCGAGCTCTCGCCGCTGCTGGACAAGCGCACTACTGGCCTGAGGAAACCCGAAACCGCGCCGGCAGTGCGCAAGGCGACCGAAAAGGAATTCCCTACCGGCATTCCGGGCTATGGCGCCGACGCGCTGCGCTTCACCTTCGCCGCATTGGCCACGCTGGGGCGCAACATCAATTTCGACAGCAAGCGCTGCGAGGGCTACCGCAACTTCTGCAACAAGCTGTGGAACGCGACCCGCTTCGTGCTGATGAATGTCGAAGGCAAGGATTGCGGTTTCGATGCCTGTTCCTGTGGCGATGGGCGCGAATTTTCGCCGGCCGACCGCTGGATCGTGTCCGAATTTAACCGCGTTGCGGCCGAGGTCGAAAAAGGTTTTGCCGAATACCGGCTGGATATGGTCGCCAACCGCCTGTACCAGTTCATCTGGGACGAGTATTGCGACTGGTATCTTGAAATCGCCAAAGTCCAGATCCAGAATGGCAACGAAGCGCAGCAACGCGCCACGCGCCGCACTTTGTTGCGCGTGCTGGAAGCCGTGCTGCGGCTGGCGCATCCGGTGATCCCGTTCGTGACCGAGGCGCTGTGGCAGACGGTGGCGCCACTGACCGACCGCGCACCGAAGGATGGTGGCGACAGCATCATGGTGCAGGCATACCCGCTACCGGATGCGGACAAGATCGACGCCGAGGCCGATGCCTGGATGGCGCAGTTCAAGGCAATGACCGATGCCTGCCGGGCGCTGCGCGGCGAGATGAGCTTGTCGCCGGCGCAGAAGGTGCCGCTGATCGTCGAATCGCCGGATGCCGAACGCACCCGCACCTTTGCGGCATCGCTGGAAGCATTGGCGCGCCTGTCTGAAGTGCTGATCGTGGACAAGCTGCCATCGTCGCCAGCGCCGGTATCGATCGTCGGCGAGGCGAAGCTGATGCTGAAGGTCGAGATCGACATCGCGGCCGAACGCGCGCGTCTGGCGAAGGAAATGGCCAAGGTGCAGGGCGAGATCGACAAGGTCAACAACCAGCTTGGCAACCAGGGTTTCGTCGCCAAGGCGCCGGAAAAGGTCGTGGCGCAGATGCGCGAGCGGCTGGCGAGTTTCAGCGATACGCTGGAAAAGCTGAAGGAGCAGGACGCGAAGCTGGCGTCAGCGTAATAAAGAAGAGAAACGGGAGCTGAGGCTCCCGTTTTTTCTGTTGTGAGCATCTGTAGATACTAAGATTTTAAGTGCCTTTATGATGAGTAAAAGGCATGATGTAACCAGATTGTGGGGGGGCAATGCAGCAGGCCGAACATTTTTTTCAGGGAAATAATACTTATACGCGGTTAACCAGCGGAGGTGTCGAGTCGCCTGATTTGACTGGGGATTTGAAGAAGATTGGCTGGCAGGATATCGCCCAAATCTCGCTAGAGAAGCGTGGGGTAATGGGCGAGTACCTCAAGCTGACATTGAAGCCAGAACTGGGACTGTCAAAAAGGCAGCACTTCTGGCGGATGTCTTCGCCGGCAGAGCCGTTGCTGAGACTGTCAAGCTATCAGCCAAGCGAACGCGAGGCCATGCTCAATGGCATTGTGGAAACATTGGGGGCATTGTCTGAGGGCGCCGCCACGGCGGAGTTCGTCAAGGAACGTGAATTCAACCAGCAATTCGTAGCGCTGTTGCATTTTCCTTGGCTGACCTATGCCTTGATTGCCATCAATGTTGCAGTTTTTTTGGCACTCGCGGTGCTGGGGAAAGGCTTCAGCAGATTTCCAGCAGATGTATTGCTGGAGTGGGGCGGTAATCTTGCCTATGAAGCGCAGCGCGGCCAGTGGTGGCGCCTCCTGACGTCGATGTTTCTGCACAGCGGGTTTATGCATTTGCTAAGCAATATGCTTGGTTTGTATAGTTTGGGCGTCACCATTGAGCGTGTCTTTGGTCGGCGCCAGTTAGCGGTCATATATATCGGTGCCGGTTTGCTCGGTAGCGCACTGAGCTTGCATTTTTCGGCGCAGCAAGCGATTTCCGTTGGCGCCTCCGGGGCTATTTTTGGCATGGCAGGTGCGCTTATCGTTGGCGTGTTCCAGCACAGGAAACAGGTGCCAGCCGCATTTGGCTGGCAGAACATTGGCGGCCTAGCCTATTTTGTTTTTTATTCTTTGGCAAACGGGTTCGGTAGAACCGGCATTGATAATGCCGCGCATGTCGGTGGTTTGTTGGCAGGATGCGTGATAGCGCTGATTTTGCCGACGCGGTTCGATATGGCATCCTATCAGGAGAAAGTGGCGACGCGCATCATCGGCGCACTCATGTTTATCAATGTCGCAACAACCGGATTGGCTGCAACCGTGCCACCAGCGCAGATTGACCTGCGCAGCATTTTTGCCAGTCAGCCGCTTCTGGAACGTGGCTTCCAAAATTTTAAGGAAGTAGGGGCAACCTTGCAGCAATTGGAGCAGTTGCAAAAGGAAGGCAAGGTAACGGAGTGTGAGTTAAGTGAGAGGGCCCGTACAAGCCTCGCTCCATTGCTGCAGTCCGTCCTTGACGACTTTTCGCGAGCCAAAGTGCATCCAGAAGATCCCAGAGGGAATTTTCTGAAGCATTCGCAACGTCTGTCCGAGTTGCTGCTCGAAGCAGCGCTTCTGGATTTGCCGTGCGCACCGGGTGAGGTCAAGCCGAAGTCATCGAACCCGGAGCGCGAGGTGCAGTTGAAAAAGGAGCTTGAGCTTGCGGCAAAGGCGATGGAGAACGAGGTGAAGGCGTTGCAACAGCGCAAACGCTGAACATCGACTGGCTGGCCGCCACATTGGTGTGGTGGCCAGCTAGGTGTTTGGGCGTTACTTGCTTCCCATCTTAGATGTCCAATCGGCAATGCCCTTGGCCATCGACACGAATTCGCTCGGCATCATTACGATGGTGGTGGTGTTCTGTTCGGCGCCGACTTCGGTCACCATCTGCATCCGGCGCAGTTCCAGCCCGGCCGGGTTTTCCATGATCAACGCCGCCGCCTCGCGCAGTTTCATCGACGCTTCCAGTTCCGCTTCGGCCTTGATGATGCGGGCACGCTTTTCCCGCAGCGCTTCCGCTTCCTGCGCCATCGCGCGCTGCATCGATTCGGGAATTTCGACGTTGCGCATTTCAACCCGTTCGACATTCACGCCCCACGGTTCGGTGGCGGTATCGATCACCTGGCGCATTTCGGTGCCGAGCCGTTCCTGTTCCTTCAGCACGTCGTCGAGCGTGTGCTGACCGATGATGTTGCGCAGTGAGGTCAGCGCGACCTGCACCACGGCGCCGCTGTAATCGACCACCTCGACCACAGCCCGGGCCGGATCGACAATCGAATACCAGATCACGACCGTGACTTCAACCGGCACGTTGTCCTTGGTGATGGTTTCCTGCTTTTCGACCGTGGCGGTAATGGTGCGGATGTCGACCATCTGCTGCCATTCGATGAACGGGATGATCCAGTACAGGCCGGGACCGCGCGTGCCCTGCAGCTTGCCGAGGCGGAACACAACTGCGCGCTGGTACTGGTTGGCGACGCGAAAGCCGTAGATGACGAGGAAAACGATTATCGAGGAAACGATGAAGAGGATGGACATCATGTGCTCCTTGCCGGTGAATTTGGCCGCGTGGGCCGGCCATGCTGTGGTTCGAACATGCGCAGAGTATGTCATGTATCAGGAGAGAATGTCCGGCGAAACACCTTGATACATTTTTTTGTGTTGCGAATCATACAAATGACGCCGGTTGTCGCTCAACGGTCGCAAACGGGTGCTAGACTGCCGCCAATTCCCGTGCCACGGCCAGCAGTTGGTGGCGCCGGATTTGCCGCAAGATATTAACTACCCCTAAGAAGGAATCCGTGATGAGCATGATTGATCGCGTTAAGGCTATTTTGCTGAAACCGAAGGAAACCTGGCCCGTGATCGAGGTGGAAGAAACAACGCCGACCAGCCTGTACAAGAACTACATGGTTTTCTTGGCGGCGATTCCGGCCGTATGTGGTTTCATCGGCATGTCGCTGGTCGGTATTGGCGGTTTCGGGCTGTCACTGCGCGTTCCAGTTCTGTCCGGTTTGGTGAACATGGTGGTGCAGTATGTAATGAGCCTGGTGATGATTTACGTGTTCTCGCTCATCATCAATACGCTTGCGCCATCGTTTGGCGGGCAGAAAAACCCGCTCAACGCACTCAAACTGGCGGTGTATGGCGCAACTGCGTCGATGGTTGGTGGTGCGTTCAGCATCCTTCCGGTGATGAGCATCTTGGGCGTGCTGTGCGGCTTGTATTCGATTTACCTGATTTATCTCGGCTTGCCGGTGCTGATGAAGAATCCGCCGGAAAAATCGGTGCTGTACACGGTTGTCATCCTGCTGGTCGGCATTTTCGCCGGCATGCTGATGGCGCTGATGACGCGGCTGATCACGCCCAATCCGTACACACTCGGCAGCGCAAGCGGTGGCGATGCGATGGTGCGTCTGAAAACGCCGGATGGTGGCGAGATCAAAATCGACACTTCCAAAATGGACGCGATGAACAAGAAGCTTGAGGAGGCGCAGAAAAGCGGCGATCCTGCTGCCGCTGCCGCCGCAGCGCGCGATGCCGCAGCCGCCATGACCGGCGGCGATCCGAACGTGCTGCCGCTGGCGCCGGAAAGCCTGAAGCCATATCTTGTGCCGCAAATCGCCAATTTTTCGCGCACTTCGATCAGCGTGCAGAGCGCGAATGCGATGGGGCTTGTGACCACGACGGGTAGCGCGGACTACCAGTCGAGCAGCCGCCAGACGGTGTTCCTGACGATTACCGATTTCGGAGGTATGACCGGGCTGGTGAAAATGAGCGGGGCGATGGTTTCCGGCGAAAAGGAAACGAATACCAGCGTCGAAAAGACCTGGCAGGAAAACGGCCGCACGATGCACCATGAATACGACAAGGATGGCAGCCGCGCCGAGATGAAGGTCATCCTGAAAAACGGCATCATGGTTGAGCTCAAGAGCCAGCAGGCGAAGATCGAAACCTTGCGCATGCTGATGCTGGGGCTGGACCTGAACGGGCTGGAAAACGCGCAACGGCCGAAGAAATCCTGACACCCCTACCTGCGCAGCCGGATGGCGGCCGTGCGGTGCATGCTCTCGAAAAGCGCACGCAAGTCGTGCGCTTTTTTTATTCAACCAGTTCGACCGTCATGCCGTCGAGCGCGATGCCGGAAAAAGCAGTTTGCCAGATTTGCCTTGGTTCGGCCGTTTTTGCATCGGTCCAGGCGCCGGTGGTGATGATTTCGCCGGCGGCCAGCGGCGCAAAGCGGGTCTGGTTGCACAGCATCTGGTGCAGGTGCCACAGCGCATGCAGTGGGCTGTTCAGGATGTCGCTACCGAAACCGGCGCTGCGCAGCGTGCCGTCGGACGACAGCGATACACTGACGCCCATCATCATCGTCGCCAGATGGCGGCGGCTTTGCGCCGACACTACTCTCGGTTCGCCGATGATCAGCATGCCGTGCAAGCCGAATGCGGCAATTGCATCGGCGGTCTTGAACTGCCAGTCAGGAAACGGGCACGAATTGATCTCGATGCCATGCGCCATCCATTCGATGCAGTCGGCGAGTTCATCCATCGTGCAATCCAGTGCAGGCGATTTTGCCAGCCGGAACACAATTTCCGGCTCGATGCGCGGCTGCATGAGCTCCTTGATGTGAATGAGTGCGGCGTTGTCCTCGGTATAGATGACCGTGCGGTCGAACAGCGGCGACCAGATCGGCGCGTGGACGGTCGGGTCTTGCGCATTCCGTGGCCAGACTGTGCGGTTGACGAAGCCGATCTTGCGCCCGACCGGCACTTCGCCTTCGGCCACGCGGACATCGTGAATGCGCCGCGCGATATCGTAAGCGTCGTCCTGCGTCAGTGCGAAGCCGGAGGTCAGCGGCGGCATCAGCCGGGCCTCGATCCGCGCATCAAGCAGTTGGTGCGCATAACGGTTGATCTGCGTCGACATTAACATGGCAACCTCCGGCGAGCGAGCTGAGGGGTAAGTGGGGATGAAAGCACTTTACGCAAGTGAACGCGCGGGAACTTGCGTTAGCTCAACAGCTGTGCAAGCTGCTTCGTGCTCGGCACAAGCCGGATGCTTGGCGCGAGGTGATGTCGGCAATACGGGCAAGGCGGCCTATCCGCTGCAGGAAAAAATAACTGACTAAACTGACTTTTCGGTCAGTAAGGGTAAAAAAATATACTCCGGCCAGTATTTAAAAACGGCCAGCAAAATCGTGGACATTCTGGGTATTTTTGCTATATACCCCAGGATGTGGCGAGGGATTTACGCCAGCCGGCCGGCGTGATCCTTGGCAAACTGCCACGCGACGCGGCCTGAGCGCGAGCCTCGTTGCAGCGCCCAGCGCAGCGCATCGGCTTGCGCGTTGGCGATTTGCGCCTCAGCGCAGCCGAACGAGCGCAGCCAGTGCGCGACGATCGCCAGATACTGTTCCTGCGAGAACGGGTAGAACGACAGCCAGATGCCGAAGCGCTCGGACAGCGAAATCTTTTCTTCCACCGTTTCGCCCGGGTGGATGTCGCCATCATCGCTGCGCGTGCTGGTGCGATTGTCCGACATCTTTTCCGGCAGCAGGTGGCGTCTGTTCGAGGTGGCGTAGATCAGCACATTGTTCGATTGCGTTGCCACGCTGCCATCGAGCGCCACTTTCAGCGCCTTGTAGGCGGAATCGTTTTCTTCGAACGACAGGTCGTCGCAATAAATGATGAAGCGTTCCGGCCGCTTCGCCACCAGATCGACGATGTCCATCAGATCGGCCAGATCTGCGCGGTCGACTTCGATCAGCCGCAGGCCGTCGGCGGCAAAACGGTTCAGGCAGGCTTTCACCAGCGACGACTTGCCGGTGCCGCGCGAGCCGGTCAAGAGCACGTTGTTCGCCGGCCGGCCTTCGATGAACTGGCGCGTGTTCTGCTCCAGTTGGCGCTTTTGCACCTCAACATGAAACAGGTCGGCCAGCGCTATCGACGAGCGGTGCGCCACCGGCTGCAGATAGCCGCCGGCGTTCTGGCCGCGCCGTTTGCGCCAGCGAAAGGCGGTCGAAGCACTCCAGTCGGTGTTCGGCGAGGCCGAAGGCAGCACCGTTTCCAGCCGCGCCAGCATCGCTTCGGCGCGGGCGAGGAACTGTTCCAGCGAGGTCATTTAAGAACGGTAGTCAGCGTTGATCGAGACATAATCATGCGACAAATCGCAAGTCCAGATGGTCGCGGCCGCGTCGCCGCGCGCCAGCGTCACGCGCACCGCGATTTCGCTCTGCTTCATCACGCGCTGGCCATCTTCTTCCTTGTACTCCGGGTTACGGCCGCCATCCTTCGCCACCCACACGTCGTCCAGATACAGGTTGATCTTGCCGACATCCAGATCGTCAATGCCGGCGTAGCCAATCGCGGCCAGAATGCGGCCGAGGTTCGGGTCGGAGGCATAGAACGCGGTTTTGACCAGCGGCGAATGCGCGATCGAATAGGCGATTTGCCGGCATTCCTCGGCGCTTTTGCCCTGTTCGACCGTGACGGTCATGAACTTGGTCGCGCCTTCGCCGTCGCGCACGATTGCCTGCGCCAACTGCTGCGCGACTTCGGTCACGGCAGCCGACAGCGTAGCGTAATCCTGCGTTTCGATGCCGGAGATTCCGACGTCGAGCATGCCGGTCGCAATCAGCATGAAGGAATCGTTGGTAGAAGTGTCGCCGTCGATGGTGATGCAGTTGAACGACTTGTCGGCCGCTTCCTTCAGCATGTGTTCCAGCGCCACCTGCGGCACGCGCGCATCGGTTGCGATGTAGCCGAGCATGGTCGCCATGTTCGGCTTGATCATGCCGGCGCCCTTGCTGATGCCGGTGATGGTGATTTTCTTGCCGCGGATCATGACCGTGCGC
>JAGSYW010000082.1 GCA_018262475.1 Burkholderiaceae bacterium
TCCTTTTGTAAGGTGGAGTTGCGTATAGGCAAAATGAATGGGAATGATGAGCTTTAAACCGCAAAAAATGAAGAATAAAGCTTACTCATCCGTATTCGACCACTGTGGCTGCAATGAAAACTGACAGAAAATCGTCAGAACAAGCAAAAAGCCCCGTCCGCAGACGAGGCTAAGGCATGATTTCATTGACAGCTATGCTAGGATCGCATTTCTCACATGAGGATTCCGAGCCCCGCGCAACGCAGCCATTCATTCGCGCAGCAGGTTTTTGCTAGAAATCGCTGTCCAGCCCGTCCTGCACCTGCTCTGCCGCGCGCAGCACCGCGCGCGCCTTGTTTTCGGTTTCTTGCCATTCGGATTCCGGCACCGAATCGGCCACGATGCCGGCCGCCGCCTGCACGTGCAGCATGCCGTTCTTGAGCACGCCGGTGCGGATCGCTATCGCCAGATCCATTTCGCCGCTGAATGACAGGTAACCGCAGGCGCCACCGTAAATGCCGCGCTTGACCGGCTCCAGTTCGTCGATGATTTCCATCGCCCGCACCTTCGGCGCACCAGACAAGGTACCGGCCGGGAATGTGGCCTTCAATACATCCATGTTCGACATCTCCGGCTTGAGCAAGCCTTCGACGTTCGACACGATGTGCTGCACGTGCGAATACTTTTCGATCACCATCTTGTCGGTGACTTTCACGCTGCCAATCTCGGCGATCCGGCCGATGTCGTTGCGTGCCAGGTCGATCAGCATCACGTGTTCGGCGATTTCCTTCGGATCGGCCAGCAGTTCGGTCGCCAGTTGCGCATCCTTTTCCGGCGTCGAACCGCGCGGACGGGTGCCAGCCAGCGGCCGGATGGTGACTTTCTTGCCGCCTTCAGGCGTGCTTTCGTTCCGGACCAGGATTTCCGGCGACGAACCGACAATCTGCATCTCGCCGAAGTTGTACAGATACATGTACGGCGAAGGGTTGAGTGCGCGCAGTGCGCGGTACAGCGACAGCGGCGAATCACTGAACGGTTTTTTCAGCCGCTGTCCAATCTGCACCTGCATCAGGTCGCCGGCGGCAATGTATTCCTTCGCCTGCAGCACCGCTTTCAGGTAATCTTCCTTCGCGAATTCGCGCAAAATTTCGGTGCGCGCACTGCCGCCAATCGGCGGCGCATCCACCGGCTGGCGCAGCAGCTTGCGCAATTCCTTGACCCGATGGCGCGCACGGAAAAAAGCTTCCGGCTGCGACGGGTCGACATAGACAATCAGATACAACTTGCCCGACAGGTTGTCGATCACCGCCAGTTCTTCCGTCAGCAGCAGCTGGATTTCCGGCAGGCCGAGGTCGTCCGGCGGCGCGGTATCGGCCAGACGATGCTCGATGCAGCGCACCGCATCGTAGCCGAAATAACCGGCCAGCCCGCCGCAGAAGCGCGGCAGCCCTGGCGTCAGCGCAACCTTGAAGCGTGACTGGTAGTGCGGAATGAAATCGAGCGGATTGCCGTCGTCGGTTTCGATCACCACGCCATCCTTCACCACTTCGGTACGCATGCCGTGCGAGCGCAGCAGGGTCGAGGCCGGCAAGCCGATGAACGAATAGCGGCCGAAGCGTTCGCCGCCGACAACAGATTCGAGCAAAAAGGTGTTCTTGCCGCCATCCTGCCGCTGCGCCAGTTTCAGGTACAGCGACAGCGGCGTTTCAAGGTCGGCGAAAGCTTCGGCGATGAGCGGAATGCGGTTGTAGCCTTGCGCGGCCAGCGATTTGAATTCGAGTTCAGTCATGTTTTTCTCCATGCCGCAAGGAAGGTGTGCGCGGCGAGGTACTTAAAAAACCTGCCGACCATAAGTCGGCAGCCAATCATCGGGTCAGTTGGACCAGGATTGCCAGCGTCGCCAGGGCCAGGCCTCAAGCGAGCCTGTTTGTGCAACGATGAGTTTTTTATCGAGAAACATGAAATTTAGAAAACGCTTGGAAAAACGTCAGGTAAGCCGGTTTGCTGCTGCCAGCAGAGTTTCAACTATACCATCCGAATCAATCTCCTGTACAGGCCGTCCGTGGTTGTAACCATACGGCACGCTCCAGATGGCGCAACCTGCGGCGCGCGCCGCCTGCGAATCGTTGACCGAATCGCCAATCGCCACCACTTCGTTCGGCGCCAGCCCGAAATCGGCGAATACGGTTTGCATCGGCAATGGGTCGGGCTTCATTTTCGGTAGCGAATCGCCGCAGTAAATCACGTCGAAATAATCGTGCAGCGCCATCTTGCGCAACAGCGGCAGCGTGAATTCGGTCTGCTTGTTGGTCACGCAGGCAAGCTTGAGCCCCTTGTCGCGCATCACCCGCAGGCCGGGAATCACGTCCGGAAACAGCTTGCTGTGATCGCCATTGACCTCGGTATAGTGCTGCAGAAAAGCGGCAAATGCCTGCGGCGCCAGCAGCTCGACGCTATGCTCGTCCATTTCAGTCGCCAGCGTGCCACGCACCAGATTGCGGAACCCCTTGCCAACATAGCGGCGCACGATTTCGATTTCCAGCGGCGGCAGCGCCAAATCCTCGCGCGTGCGGTTGAGTGCGATGTGGAAATCGAGCGCGGTATCGACCATCGTGCCGTCGAGATCGATGATCGCGGCGCGGATGCCGCTCAATCCTGCAGCCGTCATTTGCCCACCGTCGCCAGTTGCTGCCGCATCGCATCGATCACCGCCTTGTAGTCCGGCTTGCCGAAAATGGCCGAACCGGCGACGAAGGTGTCGGCACCGGCGAGCGCGATCTCGGCAATGTTGGCCGGATTCACGCCGCCATCGACTTCGAGCATGATGTCGCGCCCGGACGCATCGATCATCTGCCGCACCTGCGCAATCTTTTTCAGCGCGTGCGGAATGAACGACTGGCCGCCGAAACCGGGGTTGACCGACATGATGAGGATGATGTCGAGCTTGTCCATCACATGCTCAAGCACATGCAGCGGCGTAGCCGGATTGAATACCAGCCCGGCCTTGCAGCCGTGATCGCGAATCAGTTGCAGCGAGCGGTCAACATGCTCCGAGCCTTCCGGGTGGAAGGTGATGATGTTGGCACCAGCCTTGGCGAAATCCGGGATGATGCGGTCAACCGGCTTGACCATCAGATGCACGTCGATCGGCGCGCTCACATGCGGGCGGATCGCCTGGCACACCATCGGCCCGATGGTCAGGTTCGGCACGTAATGGTTGTCCATCACGTCGAAATGGATGATGTCGGCGCCGGCGGCGATGACATTTTTTACTTCTTCGCCCAGACGGGCGAAATCGGCAGAAAGAATGCTGGGAGCGATGCGGTAAGTGGTCATGACGTCACTTTCAAAATCAATCCGCTATTTTAACCCTTGCAGGCTGTCAAAATACGTCGCGAGGATGGCCGCCCGGCGCGCAGCGACCGAGACATATCATGCAGATAGGCAAGGAAGCGAGCATCGCGCAACGCAGCAGATGGTCCTCCGCAGCAGTATTTCGTCAGCCTGTCTGGCAGGTTTTGCTTTTGCCGCCGTTTTTTGGTTCAATGCCAGCTTGCGAACCTTCATCGGAAACTTGCATGTCCATTTCATCGTTGCGCGCGGCAGGAATGGCTGCCGCGCTCGGTATCGCGCTGGCTCTGGCCGGTTGCAGCACCGTCAAACTCGACACGCCTGAAGCGAAACCCGAACAACCGCTGATCCTGCAGCCTGCCGTTACCCTGGCAGCGCCGTCCTTTGCCGATCTGCCCGGCTGGGAAAGCGACGACTTGCGTGCCGCCTGGCCTGCCTATCTCGCATCGTGCCAGTCGCTGGCCAGGAAGCCAGACTGGAAAGCTCCCTGCTCGGCTGCGCGCACGGTCGATCCGCACAACGGCGACGCCATCCGGCGCCATTTCGAGCTGTATTTCACGCCGCGCCAGATCATCAACCCGGATGGTACCGATACCGGCATGGCCACTGGCTATTACGAACCACTGCTCAACGGTTCGCATAAACGCGGCGGCCGGTTCCAGACGCCGCTGCATAGCCCGCCTGGCGATTTGCTGACCGTCGACCTGAGCGCCAGCTACCCGGAACTGAAAGGCGGACGTCCACGCGGTCGGCGCGAAGGCAACCGGCTGGTGCCCTACCTGACCAGGGCTGAAATCGCGCAATCGAAGGCGATGTCCCAAAACGTGCTGCTGTGGGTGGACGATCCGGTCGATGCATTCTTCCTGCAGGTGCAGGGTTCCGGCCGTATCCGGCTGGCCGACACCGGCGAAACGGTGCGCGTGGCGTATGCCGACACTAATGGTCATCCGTACCGGTCGATTGGCCGCCATCTGGTCGAACGCGGCGAATTGACCCTGGAACAGGCATCGGCGCAAGGCATCAAGGGGTGGTGCGCGCTGAATCCTTCGCGCATGCAGGAATTGCTGAATGTGAATCCGTCCTACGTTTTCTTTCGCGTGGAACGCCTGCGCAATCCGCAACAGGGGCCGAAAGGCGCGCTCGGCGTGCCGCTAACGCCGCAGCGCTCAATCGCCATCGATCCGCAATTCGTGCCGCTCGGCGCACCGGTGTTCCTATCCACCACGCAGCCAGGCAGCGGACAGCCGCTGAACATGCTTGTGCTGGCGCAGGATACCGGCAGCGCAATCCGGGGGGCGGTGCGGGCCGATTACTTCTGGGGGTTCGGCCATGAAGCCGGCGAACAGGCGGGAAAGATGAAGCAGCGTGCAAAAATGTGGCTACTGACGCCTCGCAGCAACTTGTAAAATTGGAGAAATGGCGGGGTATATAACCAAAACACCCCGCCAGGCCTCAATTTCCGGTGCAATCAAAATATACTGCCATCAGTATATTTTCCGGCTCAAAGCCCCCCAAAGTGCGGCGTCAATTCTGACTGCGAATTATTTATGCACCAGCACCGGCACAGTCGATTGCGCCAGCACCTTTTGCGTTTCACTGCCGAGGAACAGCCGGTTCAGCCCTTTCCTGCCATGCGATGCCATGAAAATCAGATCACAACCGTAATCCTTGGCCACGCGGACGATTTCGCTCGACGGGCTGGGTGATTTCGTCACCAGCGCTTCGCACGGCACACCAGCCTTGTCGGCCACAGCCTTCAGCATGCCAACATATTTCTGCGCATGACTATCGAGGTGTTTTTCATGTTCCTGCACCGTGGCCGGACTCATGCCATCGAACGGCGAAAAATGAATCGGCACGATTACTGACAGGCCAAGAATCTGGCAACCAGGGATTGCGCGGGCGAGGTCAATAGCTGCAGCAAAAACATCTTCCGACAAAGGCGTTCCGTCAGTGGGCACCAGTATTTTCTTGTACATGTTTTCTCCGAAAAAAATTGCCATCCGCCAACCGTGGCGCTGCATTCAGGCAAGATAAGGCGCGGCATCAAACCGTGTCAAGCCGTTGCTGGCACATCCGAACGAAAAAGCAACGCTTCACACGGTGGTAACAACTGCGTTATGCTTGCGGCAATTTTCCTGCCCCTCTCCCTATCTGCATGACGCGCTTCGCACCATTGCAAAACGATCTGCTGCTGCGCGCGCTGCTGCGGCAGCCGGTTAAGGCCACGCCAGTCTGGCTGATGCGGCAGGCCGGGCGCTACCTGCCAGAATACCGCGCGTTACGCGAGCGCGCCGGTTCATTTCTGGCGCTAGCGAAAAACCCGGCACTAGCAACGGAAGTCGCGCTGCAGCCGCTGGAACGCTATCCGCTTGATGCTGCCATCCTGTTTTCCGACATCCTGACCATTCCGGATGCGATGGGACTGGAGCTGTTTTTCACCGAAGGCGAAGGGCCAAAATTCAGGCGCCCGCTGAAAGATGAAAAAACTGTGCTGGCGCTGACGCCACCCGATTTGGCGCAACTGCAATACGTGTTCGATGCCGTCACGCAAACCCGCGTGGCACTGGGCGGGCGCGTGCCGCTGATTGGATTTGCCGGCAGCCCGTGGACGCTGGCGTGCTACATGGTCGAAGGCGGGAGTTCAAGCGACTTTCATCGCGTAAAAGCGATGCTGTACGACCGGCCGGATTTGATGCATCACCTGCTGGCAACCAATGCCAGCGCAGTGGCCACCTATCTGAATGCACAAATTGGTGCTGGCGCACAAGCGGTGATGCTGTTCGACACTTGGGGCGGCATTCTGGCCGACGGTGCATATCAACAGTTTTCACTCAACTATATGCGACAGGTCATCGGCCAGCTGCAACGCGAACAGGATGGCGCGCGCATCCCCGTCGTTATCTTCACCCGCGGCGGCGGCCAATGGCTGGAAGACATCGCCGCCAGCGGCGCCGATGCCATCGGGCTGGACTGGACGGTCAACCTGGCGCAAGCGCGCCATCGCGTCGGACAGCAGGTTGCGCTACAAGGCAACCTTGATCCGGCCGTGCTGTTCACGCAGCCGGAAGTAATCCGCGCCGAAGCGCGCAAAGTGCTGGCATCTTTCGGCCAGCCGGAATTAGGCGTTGGCCATGTGTTCAATCTGGGGCACGGCATACCGCCAAACGTGCCGCCGGAAGCTGTATCGACGTTGATAGAGGCTGTGCGAGAAAACAATGGGCGCAAGGTTTAATGTTGCACGAATGATGTGTTTAAGACCGTTTTGTCAATAGCTTCCAAAATATTTATACACAAAAAAAATTTGGTTCATTTGTTTTTAAAATTTTTTTTTGCAAAAAACTGATTTACGTAACCAATTGATTTTCAAAGGTTTATTTTTTGCATTCAGTTTAAGCAATTTGTTGAAACCCGCATGAAATCAAGCGATCCCGGGAGTCAACCGGCATTTGCCCACAAAGTTATCCACAGGATTTGTGGATAGCGCAAAAAAAGCTTTCGATGCGAATGCTTAGCTAATTTCTTGAAGGGTTACATTAAGTTTATGCGTTGTCTTTTTGTACAAACGGCGGTCGATACCCCTCTTGACAATTATTTCGATTACCGCTGGACCGGAGATGACGATGCTGTGTTGCCAGCAGTTGGCCAACTGGCACTGGTACCGCTGGGAAAACGCGAAGTCATCGGCTTGATTGTCGCCGTCAGCGAACAGACTGAGGTACCGCCGGAGCGACTGCGCGACGTGATTGCACTGCGCGCACAAATCCCGCCGCTACCAGAGACCTGGATGGCGCTGTGCCGCTTTGCCGCCACTTATTACCAGCGGCCACTGGGCGAAGTCGCACTGCCCTGCCTGCCGAAAAAACTGCGAGAACAGAAACCGCTGGCGCTGGAACGCGCGTTAAAAAAACTGGCGCAAGCATCCTCGGCATCAGCCGAACCGTCCGTCGCCACCAGCGAAGCGCCGATGTTGAACCCGGCGCAGCAGCAGGCGGTGGACGCCCTCGCCGATGCCAATGGCTTTACCCCAATTCTGCTGCATGGCATTACCGGCAGCGGCAAGACCGAAGTCTATCTGCAGGCAGCCGCGCGCCGGCTGGCGCAATCGCCCGAAGCGCAAATCCTGATCCTGGTGCCGGAAATCAACCTCACACCGCAGCTCGAAGCCGGCATCCGCGCGCGCTTTCCCGCTGTGCCAGTGGCGACGCTGCACAGCCAGCTGGCGGAAACCGAGCGGCTGCGCCACTGGCTAGCGGCGCATCTCGGCCAAGCGAAGATCGTGCTCGGCACGCGGCTGGCGGTACTGGCGTCACTGCCGAAACTGGCGCTGATCGTAGTGGACGAGGAGCATGACCCATCGTACAAGCAGCAGGAAGGCTTGCGCTATTCGGCGCGCGATCTGGCGGTCTGGCGCGCGAACCAGCTTGGCATTCCGGTCGTGCTCGGCTCGGCCACGCCCTCGCTGGAGAGCTGGCAGCATGCACAAACCGGCCGCTACCGCAAAATCGAACTGTCCGAACGCGCGGTGCAGGATGCCGCGCTGCCGGCCATCCGTCTGCTCGACAGCGGCCGCAATCAACTAACCGACGGCATGACCGCAGCGCTGATGGCGGCAATCAAAGCACGGCTGGAACGCGGCGAGCAATCGCTATTGTTTTTGAACCGGCGCGGCTATGCGCCGGTGCTATCGTGCGACGCCTGCGGCTGGGTCAGCAACTGCCCGCGCTGCACCGCCTTCATGGTGCTGCACCTGTCCGAACGCAAGCTGCGCTGCCATCACTGTAGCCTGGAAATGCGCATCCCGCGCACCTGCCCGACCTGCGGCAACGTCGATCTGCAACCGCTCGGGCGCGGTACGCAGCGGGTAGAAGAAAGCCTGCAATCGCATTTCCCGCAGGCGCGCATCCTGCGTATCGATGCCGATT
Organism: Burkholderiaceae bacterium; assembly: GCA_018262475.1. GTDB lineage: Bacteria > Pseudomonadota > Gammaproteobacteria > Burkholderiales > Burkholderiaceae_D > QZKY01. The sequence continues at coordinate 8,256 of JAGSYW010000082.1, forward strand.
CGACCCGCAGGAAAGGCAGCGCGCAAGCAGCATTCGAGGCGGTGCATGACGGCGAAGTCGACATCCTGATCGGCACGCAGATGGTGGCCAAGGGGCACGATTTCCAGAACCTGACGCTGGTCGGCGTGCTGAATCCGGACACTGCGCTGTTTTCGCACGATTACCGCGCCAGCGAGCGGCTGTTCGCGCAATTGATGCAGGTGGCCGGACGCGCCGGGCGCAGCGCGCAAAAAGACGGCAGCCAGAGTGAAGTGCTGATCCAGACCCGCTACCCGCAGCATCCACTGTTTGCAGCGCTCAAGGCGCATGATTACGGCGTGTTTGCCGCCGCAGTGCTGGAAGAACGCGAACAGGCGGGGCTGCCGCCGTTCTGCCATCAGGCGCTGTTGCGCGCCGAGGCCAAGGAACTGCAGGATGCGCTTGCATTTCTGCAGCAGGCGGCACAACTGGTTGCGCCCGAAAGCGTAACCATCAATGATCCGATCCCGATGGCGCTAACGCGCGTAGCCAATGTCTGCCGGGCGCAACTGCTGGTCGAATCCGCATCGCGCCCGGCGCTGCAGGCGTTTTTGCGCGAATGGATGGCGGCGCTGCGCGCAATGAAAACCCGCGTGCGCTGGACGCTGGAAGTCGACCCAGCAGATATCTGAACAAAAAAACGGGGGTATCCATCAGAATACCCCCGCTTGCCCACCTATTCCTGCACCACTAAAAAATACTGCCGCCAGTATATTCCGCTTCAAAACTGCCTGAATTGCCTGGTCATCGTTAGCGCGTAATCGGTTTGTAGCGCAACCGCTTCGGCTTCGCCGCCTCTTCGCCCAGGCGCTTTTTCTTGTCGGCTTCGTATTCCTGATAGTTGCCGTCGAAGAATGTAACTTGC
>JAGSYW010000156.1 GCA_018262475.1 Burkholderiaceae bacterium
GTAGCCGTAGGCGCGCAACCCGGCTTCATTGTCGGCCCAGCCGGATTTCACCTTGACCCAGATTTCGAGATACACCGGGCCGCCGAACAGTTTTTCCATATCGAGCCGCGACTGGGTCGAGATTTCTTTCAGCCGCGCGCCCTTGTTGCCAATCACCATCGCCTTGTGCGCATCGCGCCCGACCAGAATCGCGGCGAAGATGCGCCGCAGGTTGCCTTCCTGCTCGAACTTCTCGATCAGCACCGTGCTGGTGTACGGCAATTCGTCGCCCACCAGCCGGAACACTTTTTCGCGCACGATTTCTGCCGCCATGAAGCGTTCGCTGCGGTCGGTCAAATCGTCCGCATCGAATACCGGCTGATTTTCCGGCAGCAGCTTGCGCAATTCCCCTTGCAGCGCATCGAGCTTTCGGCGCAGCCGCGCCGACACCGGCACGATGGCGGCGAATTCATGTTTTGCCGCCACGTCGCGCGCGAACGGCATCAGCACTTCGCGCTGCTTGACCTGATCGGATTTATTGATCACCAGAATGCACGGCACCTTCTTCGGAATCAGGTCCAGCACCTGCTGGTCGGCCGGGGTAAAGTTGCCAGCCTCGATCACGAACAGGATTGCATCTGCCGCAGTCAGCGTATTGGTAACTGTCTTGTTGAGCGTGCGGTTGAGCGCATTCGAATGGCGGGTCTGAAAACCCGGCGTATCGACATATATGAATTGCGCCTCGTCTGTGGTCATGATGCCGGTGATGCGGTGGCGCGTGGTCTGCGCCTTGCGCGAGGTGATGCTCACCTTAGCGCCAATCAGCGCATTCATCAGCGTCGATTTGCCGACATTCGGGCGACCAACGATCGCAATATAGCCGCAGCGAAAATCTGCGGGAGAATCCATCGTGGTCATGCCTTGTCCGTGGAAAAATCAGATTGATCGGTCGCAATGCCAATCAGCTTCAGTTGCGCCCCTTGCTGCTTGCGCCTCTTGATGGTTGCCGGCGGCTTGATTTGCACCGCCATCGCCTCATCCAGAGCCTTCTTCGCCGCTGCCTGCTCGGCTGCGCGGCGGCTGCCGCCCGCCCCCTGGACCTGGATTTCCAGCTTCGGAATCAGGCATTCGACTTCAAACTGCTGATCATGCGCGGCGCCATGCGTGGCGACCACATTGTATTGCGGCAGCGCGATCTTCCTGCCCTGCAAATATTCCTGCAGCAGCGTTTTCGCATCCTTGCCCAGCGTTTGCGGATCGACCGTATCGAGAATCGGGATGTACAGCGCACGAATGACACCGCTCGCAGCGTTGAAACCGGCATCGAGAAAAATCGCGCCCAGCAAGGCTTCGACCGTATCGGCCAGAATGGAAGGCCGCCGAAAGCCGCCGGATTTCAGTTCGCCTTCGCCCAGACGCAGAAAACGTGAAATCTCAAGCTTTTGCGCGATCTCGAACAACGTCTGCTGCTTGACCAGATTCGAGCGCAAGCGCGACAGATCGCCTTCATCAAGTTCGCCATAACGCTCGTACAGCAATGTTGCGACCACGCAGTTCAGCACAGAATCGCCAAGAAACTCCAGCCGTTCATTATGTGCGCTGCTATGGCTGCGGTGCGTCAGCGCGGTGCGCAGCAATGCCGCATTGCTGAACTGATGCCCGAGCCGGTTTTGCAGCAGCGACAGGTCCATATCAGTCTTTGACACGGCGCGAAGCCGCCTTGGCCGTGGTGCCGGCGTAATCAATCACCAGGCTGGCCGGCCCGAACAGCGGGATCTTTTTCTCGTAGGCAAAGCTAACCACGAACTCGTTGTCCACCCGCGTGATTTCGAGGTCGGTTCCCTTGAGCGTGTCGATATAGCCGGCTTCAGCGCTCTTGTCGAACGCCAGCTGGATTTCCCGCACCGACGTGCCGGCATCGCGCGCGGCAACTACGGCCTTGGAAATCGCCTTGTATTCGATCACGGTTGGCACCACTTTCATGCCCAGCATCGCAATCAATGCCACGACGATCAAAATGAAAATCAGCGCGGTCAATGAAATGCCGCGCTGCCTGAAAATCGATGGCTGACGATTCATTGATTTCCTCCATGTACGGTTATTGGAAGCTGCCGATGCGCTTCAGGTTGTTCAGATTAAACCAGATAAAAGATGCCTTGCCGACAATATAGTTGTCCGGCACGAATCCCCAGAAACGGCTATCAAGGCTATTGTCACGATTATCCCCCATCATGAAGTAATGCCCATCCGGAACCGTGCAGGCGAAGCCTTCGGCGTTGTAGCTGCACAACTCACGCCCCTTGAACTGGTCCGGATTCGGCACATAATCCGGCGCGCCGTTATCGTTCAGTATCCGGTGTTTCACATTGAACAACTGTTCATCGAACTGCTTTGAGTAGCTCAGGCGCTCGCCATCCAGATAATCCTGCTGCGGCTGGTATTGCGCCGGCTTGCCGTTCACCGTCAGCCGCTTGTTGCGATAGACGATCCGGTCGCCTGGCACGCCGATTATCCGCTTGATGTAATCAAGCGAGGTATCCTTCGGGTATTTGAACACCATCACATCGCCGCGTTGCGGCTGGTTAATCTCGACGATTTTCTTGTTGATGATCGGCAGCCGGATACCGTAAGTGAACTTGTTGACCAGAATCATGTCGCCAACCAGCAATGTGGGCGACATCGAGCTCGACGGGATCTTGAACGGCTCGTACAGGAACGACCTCAGGAAAAATACCGTCGCGATTACCGGAAAGAAGCTGCCCGAATACTCGACCCACAGCGGTCGCCGGGTCAGCTTCTCCTGCAGTTCGGCGCGTCCGTTCTGATCCGGCTTGAATCCTTCGGCCTGCTGCCTGGCCACGCGCGCGTCAAATTCGGCCAGCGCCGCATCGGCCTGCGCGCGGCGCTGCTTGGCCAGATAAAACACATCCAGGCACCAGACGATGCCTGTGACGATGGTCAGAATGAAGAGGATTAACGGGAAATTGCTGAGAACCGCATCTAAACTCATT
>JAGSYW010000083.1 GCA_018262475.1 Burkholderiaceae bacterium
CGTGGATGACAAGCTAAACGTGCTGGGCCGTCTGGAAGGCGTGCATCGCTTCAATGACACAGGCGCAGCCGTCAGCGGCGATGTCGCCGGCCTGTATGGCTTTAACCTGCCAGGCCAGACTTACAAGCGCAACTGGTTGCGTGCCGCTATCGGCTTCGAAGGCAAGGTAGGGGCTGGTACCGCAAGCATGATGCTCAATGGCAGTACGCAAAGCGATGGCACCAAGTACTGGGTGGCTGCGAACTACCGGTACGATTTCTAACAGTGGAGCCCGCCCCGTTCCGGCAAAACGGGGCGGGGGAATTCTGCCGTTCATCGCGCTGAAAACGGTTCATCGAACCGTGTCGCCTGACGCCGGGCTCACGGCGGCAAGGCTTCACATAACTTTACACAACAGAGAAAGTCTGGAAAACCGGCGCCAATATAGTGCAGGCTGACGTGGTCAGCCTGTTTCTGATTTGTTGGTGCCAACTAGGTCAACAACCCGTTGACCTGAAAAGGCAAGGCTGCGCAACTTACCCCTGACGGATCTGTTGCGAGTATCTCAAGGCAAAAGCCTGATAAACCACGGTTCGCTAATCATCGAAAGTTGAGGTAACCATGCGTTTTATCAGGCTAATATCCTTAGCCAGTCTTGGGCTGTGGCTTGCGGGCTGCGCCATTGGGCCAAACTACCAGCAGCCGGAAGCCAATGTGCCTAGCCGCTGGCATGCGCAATTGCCACACGGTGGCAAAGTGAATAGCCTCATAGACTGGTGGAGTCAGTTCGACGACCCGCTGCTTCCTGAGTTGATCCGGCAGGCTGAAGATGTCAGTCCCACGCTGGCGCAAGCCAGGGCGCGCATCATTCAAAGCCGGGCGGATGTCGCCGCAGCGCGCAATGCCTTGTTGCCCAGCTTGAGTCTGAGCGGATCGGCAGCAAGGAGCGGCGGCGGCATAATGAATCAGTCGGGAGGCAATTCTGCTTCTGATGCCGGCATTCTGATTCCAAAACAAGGAAAAACCTCACTCGATGCCAGCTGGGAAATAGATTTGTTCGGTGGCGGCCGACGAGCAAATGAAGCAGCAAGCGCAAGACACGAAGGGGCGCAAGCAGCCTGGCACGACGCACGCATCTCACTGGCGGCAGAAATCGCGCAGCGCTACGTCAGCCTCAGGGCTTGCGAAGGATTGCTGGTTGACGCCACGACAGAACTGGAATCCCTGGAAAAAACCACGCAGCTGACACGCGAAAAGGTTAATGCGGGTTTTGGTGCGCCAGCGGATGGCGCATTAGCGGAAGCAAGCCGCGCTGGCGCGGCGACGCGAGTGATCGGGCAACAGGCAGAGTGCGATATCAATATCAAGGCGCTTGTGGCGCTCACCGGGCAGGAGGAGACGGCTTTGCGCATCCGTCTGAAACCACGTTTTGGAAAATTACCGCAACCGGCTGCACTGAAGGTGGATGAATTGCCGGTTCAGGTGCTGAGTCATCGTCCTGATCTTGTGGTCGCCGAGCGCGAACTTGCTGCTTCCAGCGCCGAGATAGGGAGCGCGCAATCAGCTTTGTTACCTCGCCTTTCGTTAACCGGATCGATTGGTACGCAATATCTGCACTCAGCTGGCACCACCTTCAAAGGCAGTGCATGGAATTTTGGCCCGACTCTGGATTTGCCGATTTTCGATGCCGGAAGGCGCATGGCGAATGTTGATGCCGCAAAAGGGCGATATGACAGCGCCCTTGCAAATTACAAAATGCAAGTGCGACAGGCGGTGCGTGAGGTGGAAGAAGCACTGGTTCGGCTCGATAGCGCCAACCGACGTGAAATTGAAACCAGACAGGCATCGGAAGGAAATGGCATTGCCTGCCGTGCGGCAGAAGATCGCTGGCAGGCGGGACTGGCATCGCAACTGGAACTGGAAGAGTTTCGCCGTCTGTATGCAAACGCACGGATGCAACATCTGACCGTGCGACAGGAAGCAGTGTCGGCCTGGATCGCTCTTTACCGTGCTGTTGGTGGCGGCTGGAATAACTTGAAAAAAACAGAGGCAAACAAATGAAAATGCCAAAAATCAAATTGCCAAAATTCACACTGCCGGCAGTAAAAATGCCCAACAGGAAATCCATGATCCTGATCGGAGCCGTTGTGATCGCACTGTTCGCGGGCGCATTGATGCTGCTGACGCGGGAACCCGAAAAACCCGTGGAGAAGGCGCAACCCAAGGCGGCACTGACGGTTAGCCTGACCGCTCCGCAAAAAGTCGAATGGCCGGTTTCATACGTGGCCAATGGCAATGTGGCGGCATGGCAGGAAGCGATTATCGGCACAGAAGCGAACGGACGAAGCATTGTCGCTATCCGGGCAAATGTTGGCGACCGTGTGCGCAAGGGTCAGATTCTGGCCCTGCTTCAGAGTGACATGGTTGTCGCGCAACTCAAGCAGGCGCAGGCAGGATTGGTTGAGGCTCAAGCTCTTCAGGCGGAAGCGAAGGCAAATGCCGATCGCGCACGGCAGGTGCAGAAATCGGGGGCATTAAGTGCACAGCAGGTAGCGCAATACCTGACGGCAGAACAGACAGCCGCGGCAAAAGTGGCATCAATGAAGGCGCAGGTAAAAAGTGCCGAGGTTCTGCTCGCACAGTCGAAAATTATCGCCCCCGATGACGGCACCATCACGGCCAGAAATGCGACGCTCGGCGCCGTGGTTTCACCAGGCAACGAGCTGTTCCGCCTGAATCGTTTGGACAGGCTTGAATGGCGCGCCGAAGTTCCGGCTGCCGAAATTGCCCGGATTAAAGCAGGACAGACAGCGACGGTTTACGCCAACGGGAAGAGCAAAATTCAAGGCAAGGTTCGCGTTGCCGCCCCGACGGTCGAGCAACAAACGCGTAATGGCCTGGTGTATGTGGATTTGCCGGATAAGTCTGACGTGCGTGCCGGTATGTTTGTTCGCGGTGAAATTGAGATGGGCAAAGCGGAAATGCTGGTGCTGCCGCAAACGGCAGTCCTCTTGCGTGACGGATTCAGCTACGTTTTTAAAGTTGATCAGAGCGGCCGTGTTGCCCAGACAAAGATCACAGTTGGCCAGCGTTCGGGAGAATATGTGGCAATCACTTCCGGGGTGGATGGCAGCACACAAGTAGCGGCAGAAGGCGTTGCATTTCTTGCGGACGGCGATGTAGTCCGGGTTGTTCAAGCCAAGGCAAAGTGAGGAAAAAACATGAATGTCTCTTCATGGTCAATCCGCAATCCAATTCCGGCAATTTTGCTGTTTCTGTTACTGGTTATCTCCGGCTTGTTCACATTCCGCTCGATGAAGATCCAGAACATGCCGGATGTGGAATTGCCGATGGTAATCGTTTCGGCTTCGTTGCCCGGCGCTGCGCCGTCACAAATGGAAACGGAGATAGCACGGAAAATCGAAAATTCCATTGCTTCGCTCCAGGGGGTGAAACATATCACCACCACGTTGCAAGATGGTGTGGCCACAATCACGGTCGAGTTTCGGCTGGAAAAACCGACGCAAGAAGCGCTTGATGATGTGCGCGATGCCGTGGCGCGTGTTCGCTCCGATTTGCCCGGAGACATGCGCGATCCCGTCATCACAAAATCGAATATTGCTGCCTCACCCATCCTGACGTACACGGTTGAGTCCACACGCATGGATGAAGAAGCATTGTCGTGGTTTGTCGATAACGACATGACCAAAGCCATGCTGAGCGTCAAGGGTGTCGGCGCCGTTACGCGAATTGGGGGGATGGCAAGGCAAGTCAAGGTCGAGCTCGACCCGGAGAAAATGCTGGCGCTCAATGCAACAGCAGCCGACATCTCCCGTCAGTTGAGGCAGACGCAACAAGAAGCATCTGGTGGTAAAACGGATTTTGGCGGCCTTGAACAATCTGTGCGCACCATCGCAACCGTCAAGACCGCGGCCGAACTGGCGCAGATGGATATTGCGCTATCCAATGGACGGCATGTGCAACTCGATCAGGTTGCAACGGTGAGCGACACAGCAGCAGAAAAACGGAGTGCCGCTTACCTGAATGGCAAACCTGTGGTTGCGTTCGAGATTGTGCGTACGAAGGGTGCGGGCGAAGTTGAAATCATGCACAAGGCTCGCGCAGAGCTGGAGCGGATGAAGAAAAAACATCCAGATATTGTTGTGACCGAGGCGTTCAATTTTGTTGACCCCGTTGTCGAGAACTACGATAGCTCGATGCAACTGCTGTACGAGGGCGCAATACTGGCCGTGGTGGTTGTCTGGTTCTTCCTGCGGGACTGGCGTGCAACATTTGTTTCTGCGATGGCGCTGCCGCTATCGATTATCCCGACTTTTGCCGCTATGCATTTGCTTGGGTTTACGCTGAATGTCGTGACGCTTCTTTCACTATCGCTGGTGGTCGGCATTCTGGTTGATGATGCCATTGTCGAAATCGAGAACATCATGCGGCATTTGGCAATGGGAAAAACACCCTATCAGGCAGCGATGGAGGCGGCTGACGAGATTGGGCTAGCCGTGGTTGCAACGACGTTTGCGCTGATTGCGGTGTTCCTGCCAACGGCATTCATGACGGGTGTCGTGGGAAAATTCTTCGTCCAGTTTGGCTGGACGGCAGCAATTGCCGTTTTCTTCTCACTGGTTGTCGCCCGGTTGCTGACGCCAATGATGGCCGCCTATTTGCTCAAGCCGGTTGTTCAGGCACATGAAGAAGCTGGCTGGGAGAAGTGGTATCAGAAACTTGCCGAATGGAGCCTGAAACACCGGGTAAAAACGACCATTGCAACGGCTGTGTTCTTCTTTGGCGTGCTGTTTGGTGTGACGCCGTTCCTGCCGACGGGTTTTTTCCCGCCAGATGATTTGTCGCAAACACAGGTAATGCTGACCTTGCCTCCTGGGAGCACATTTGTTCAGACAGAAAAACTGGTGAAACAGGCAGAAGAAATCGTCGGCCGGCACGAGCAGGTGAAAACGATTTATACCACCATTGGCGGAGGTTCTGCAGGAAGCAATGCGATGGAAACGCAGGCCGCGGCGGATACGTCCAAGGCGACACTAACGATCAATCTGACACCGCGCAAAGAACGCAGCGGCATCAGCAAACAGGTTGTTGAAGCGGAATTGAGGAAGCAACTTGAAGTTCTGCCAGGGGTGCGAATCAAGGTTGGATTTGGCGGCGGTTCCGAGAAGTTTCAAATTGCGCTGACCGGCGATGACGGGCAGGAGTTGATTGAACATGCGCGCAAAGTCGAGCGCGAGTTGCGCGATATTCCTGGAGTAGGCAATGTTACGTCGAGTTCCAGTCTTGTTCGGCCAGAGGTTGTCATTCGTCCTGATTTTGCACGCGCCGCAGACCTCGGCGTGACATCAGCAGCGATCGCCGACACGTTGCGAGTGGCAACATCAGGCGATTATGACCAGGCACTGGCAAAGCTGAATCTGTCGAAGCGCCAAATTCCTGTGGTGGTAAAACTAAATGAGGCAGCGCGCAGGGATCCGGACTTGATATCCCGCCTGACCGTTCCCGGAGCGCGTGGGCCTGTTATGCTCGCGAACATCGCCGCGGTCGAAGTTTCCGGAGGCCCGGCGCAGATAGACCGTTACGACAGAAGCCGGACGGTCAATATTGAAGTGGAACTCAATGGGATGCCACTGGGTGATGTTCAGGATATTGCCAATGACTTGCCGAGTTTGAAGAACTTGCCCGCTGGTTTGCGAAAAGCCGCCATTGGTGACGCCGAATCCATGGATGAATTGTTTGATGGGTTCAGCCTGGCAATGGCAACCGGAGTCCTGTGCATTTATATCGTTCTGGTTTTGTTGTTCAAGGACTTTACGCAACCCGTCACCATCCTTGCGGCGTTGGTTCTGTCCGTTCCGGGAGCCATTCTTGCACTCTTCATTACCCGTTCAGCCATGTCGATGCCGGCGATGATCGGTATGATTATGCTGATGGGGGTGGCCACGAAGAACTCCATTTTGCTGGTAGAGTATGCAATTACTGCGCGAGCAGAAGGTGGCATCAGCCGTTTTGACGCACTGATTGACGCCTGCAAAAAACGTACGCGCCCCATCATTATGACAACTATCGCAATGGGAGCCGGCATGATGCCAATTGCCATGGGGATGGGAACCGATCCGAGTTTCAGGGCGCCCATGGCTTTTGTCGTAATCGGCGGCCTGATTACCTCGACCTTCCTCAGCCTGGTCGTCATTCCGGTATTGTTTACCTATGTTGATGATGCTCGTCTGTGGGTTTTGCGGTTATTCAAAAGCAGGCAGACGACGGAAGAAGGCAATGAGTGAGCAAATTCTCGTTATAGATGATGATGCCGTGCTGGCAGCGATGCTTGCCGAATTCCTTGGCGCGCGCGGTCTGGGCATTACCGTTGCTGGCACGATTGCGGACGGAGAAAGGCTGCTGCGCTCAAACACTTTTGACGCCCTGATTCTGGATGCAATGCTTCCTGACGGGGATGGATTCGACTTATGCCAGCGGCTTCGCAAAGAAAGCATGCTCCCTATCCTGATGCTGACGGCCAGAGGGGAAGAAGTTGATCGCATCATAGGGCTTGAACTGGGCGCCGATGATTATTTGCCCAAGCCATTCAATCCGCGTGAACTGCTGGCAAGATTGCGAGCCTTGCTGCGGCGCGCCAAGGTTGGTTCAAAGCCGTCCGGGGAAGTTCTTTGTTTTGGCCGCCTTGAAATTGACAAAAGCGCGCTTGAGGCTCGTCTTGACGGTGCGCCGGTAGCGCTGACTGCGCATCAGTTTGCGTTGTTGTGGGCATTGGCAAGTCATGCGGGGCGTGTTCTTTCGCGTGAAACACTTCTCGAATTGGCGCGTGGCGATGCGCTTGAAAATTTCGACCGTTCAATCGACGTCCACATCTCGCGCATTAGGGCGGCCATTGAGGAAGACCCAAAAGACCCGCGCCGCATCATCACCGTACGCGGTGCCGGCTATGTATTTGCACAGCGGCAGGATGAAGGGGGCGACGCATGAAATTGTTGCGGGGCTTGTCGTTCCAGCCGCAAAAGCACCTCTTCCATATTCAAATCTATGCGTGCTTCCTGCTGGTGCTGTTCATCTTCTTTGTGTGCAGCGGCATGTTGCTGTGGACCTACCTTGAGCGCGAAATGCTTAACTCTGGGCCAAACTTCGACGCACTGGTTGAGCGGTTGCTGCCAGCAGATGCCAATGCCGCCAGCATGCACAAGGCGCTGAAAGATCTGGAAGCCATTACTTACGGTCCGGTTGCGGTATTTGCGCCTGATGGCGCACTAATTGCCAGCTCTGCCGGAGTGACGCCCGTCATGCGGCAGCAATTTATGGAACGCGATCCGCGCTACACATCGCAGATGATAGATGGCCGCATTGTGGTTTTTGACTGGAGTTTGCGGCTTAGCCACCCATTTCCATATGTGGGGTTGTTGCTGATGGCAATTCTGGCCGCACTGGGAAGCTGGCCATTGGTACGTTACCTGACGCGAAGGCTTGATTCTCTGCGGCAGCACGCCGATGCACTGGCCGCAGGGAATCTGTCTGCGCGGGTGAAAGTTCATGGTGATGACGAAATTGCACAACTTGCCCGGCGCTTTAACCAGGCAGCCGAGCGTATTGAGTCACTGGTCAACACGCAGCGAATCATGCTGGCTTCTGCGTCGCACGAACTGCGTTCCCCGCTGGCTCGCATTCGCATGGCGACGGGGTTGTTTGGCGATGAGCGTCCGGAACTGCAGGCACAAATTGCGCGTGATATTGGTGAACTTGATACCCTGATCGGGGATTTATTGCTTGCGAGCCGGCTTTCCAGCGATACACCGCAATTGCGACTGGAGAACATCGACCTTCTGGGCCTGGCGGCGGAAGAAGCGCGCCGGGTCGGGGCAAATCTTTCTGGCGAACCTGTAGGGATTCAGGCCGATGCGCGCCTGTTGCGCCACATGTTGCGCAACTTGCTTGAAAATGCGCGCCGGCACGCTGCCGGTGCTTCAATCGACATTGAAATTGACCGTAACGAGCATGAACTGAACATTCGCGTGCTTGATCGGGGGCCTGGCGTGCCGGCGTCTGAAAGGGAAAAAATCTTTGAGCCTTTTTACCGGCTGCCGGGTAAGGTTGAAAGCGGTGAAGGGGCCGGTTATGGTTTGGCACTGGTAAGGCGCATTGCCCGTTTGCACGGTGGAGAGGTTGTCTGCCAGCCGCGCGAAGGTGATGGCGCCTGTTTTGGAGTGTGCCTGCCGATCAAGCGCAAGATTTAGCCGTCAGCAGGAACACGAGCTTTTCGATTACGCGCCGCAGACCATAGGCAACGATTTCTGGCACGGCCTTTGCTGCTTCCGGCGGGATCACACACCAACGGAGAAAATAATGAGAGTGCATGTACTGCAGCATGTTCCGTTTGAAGGGCTGGGCAGCATCCAGTCCTGGCTAGATGCGCGCGGCGCGGCCATCAGTTGGACACGGTTTTACGATCGGCCGCAGTTGCCGGAACTGAGTGACGTGGATTTTGTGATTGCGCTGGGCGGGCCGATGAGCGTCAACGATGAAGCCGCCCTGCCCTGGCTGGCCGACGAAAAGCGTTTCATCCGCCAGGCGATTGACGCGGGCAAGCCGGTACTCGGCATCTGCCTCGGCGCGCAACTGATTGCGAGCGCGTTTGGCGCGCGCGTGTACCCGAACCGACAAAAGGAAATTGGTTGGCTGTCGGTTGAAAACGTGGTTTCCGGCATCGCCTCGCTGTTCCAGTTGCCGCCGTTTGCGAAAGTGTTTCACTGGCATGGCGAAACCTTCGATTTGCCGCCGGGCGCTATCCGGCTGGCGTCGAGCGCCGCGTGCGACAACCAGGCATTCCAGCTGGGGCAGAACGTGGTCGGGCTGCAGTTTCATCTGGAAACGACACCGGAGAGCGCCGATGCAATCATCAGCCATTGCCGCGATGAACTGGTGCCGAGCGAGTTCGTGCAGAGCGAAGTGGCCTTGCGCACCGTGTCGCCATCAAGCTATGCCGAGGTAAACCGGATCATGGCGGCGCTGCTCGATTTTCTGGCCGTGCCGAAAATAACTGACCCAAAACGCACTTTTGGTCATTAAGGATGAAAAATATACTCCACCCAGTATCCAAAAACCTCCTCAGAAATAGTGGCCTAGCTTAAGTGTTTGGTCACATACCCCACATCTCCAGGGGGCGGTGCCTAATGCGGCAGCATGCCGGCATCCTTCAGGTGGGAGGTGAGGTCTTCGGCGG
>JAGSYW010000084.1 GCA_018262475.1 Burkholderiaceae bacterium
GTTGTGGTCTTAATCAATCCATGCCGACGGATTACTCGATGGATTCCTGGTTATTTGCTGCCAAAATACGTATGCCTTTAAAGTGTTGCGAAATAGTTTTGCCATGCCCAGTCGAGCGCTTCGTTGGTAAGCGTTGCCGGACGCCTCTCATACATTGCCAAATCTTTCACTTGGTTCAGCAAATCGCGCGGGTAGCAGGCCAATAGTGGCTTGCCTTCCTTGTAGTGCCGCTCATGCAGCAGATGCTTGAAGGCCGCTTTGGAAAACGGTATCGACAATTCTTCGCACACATGGCGGAAAATCGTGCAGTACTGGTCTTCGCTCATCGCGCCGAAATAGATCTTGTAGCCAAGACGGCGCAGGAATGCATCGTCAGCAAGGTTTTCTGGTGTCATGTTCGAAGAGAAAATGACTTTCACATCAAACGGAATGCGGAACTTGTAACCCGTGTGCAGGGTGAGGTAATCGCGGCGTCGATCCAGCGGCACAATCCAGCGGTTCATCAGTTCGCGTGGTGTGATCGACTGATGGCCGAGATCGTCAACGATGTAAATGCCATTGTTGGCCTTCACATGGGGCGGCGCCTGGTAATAGCGGGTTGTCTTGTCGAATTCCAGGTCGAGCGTGTTCAGCGTCAGTTCGCCACCACTGATTGCCACCGGGCGCTTGCACAGTTGCCAGCGTATGTCTGCCGTGTCTTTGCGCTCCAGCAGGTTTGCAGTGCATGTTTCCTGTTCGGTAACGTGATGAATTAGCGGGTCATAAATCTGAATCACTTCATCATCGACCGCAATCGCATAGGGAACGCAGATGTTGTCCGGCAGAAGATTCACGAGCATTTCAGCGATAAAGGTTTTGCCGCTCCCAGCCGGGCCATAGATGAAAATCGAACGGCCGGAATTCATTGCCGCTCCTAACTGGTCAAGAATGGCATCCTGAACGACAATGCGGTCGAACACTCTGGTAACTGATTCACGGGTATAGTGCACTTCGCCAAGCATCTGGCTTTCAACCTGCGCACAATAGGCATCCAGCGTTACAGGAGCAGGGCCGGCATAGTGGCTGCGTTGCAGATATTCCCTGGCGCGGTTGCGCCCGGTTTCGGAAAGCTGGAAAAAAATGGAAGCGCTGCCTTCTCCGCGGCTGGTCATTTCGCACAGCCGCTCCTGGCGCATGAAAGCGAATACCGGTTCTAGTACACTGTTGGGCAGCTTGACGTGGCAGGAAATGGCCGCAATGCTCATTCTCCCATGCAGGAACAGGATTTTAGCCAGCAGTTCAACCAGGAACAGCAGGTCGAGACCGGTATCCTCGACCGTATGCGGTGCAGGCGGTAACTGGCGCGGCTCGCACGGCGAATCTGTTGTGCTGATTGGTTGCATGGCGGTTTTCATCACTGTTCCTGTCATATCTGTTTTTCCGGGCTATTTGAAAAGCAAGGCAAGGTTGTACAGCGGCGCCAGCAGTTCGTTGCCGGCCAGTGCAAAATAGATAAACGTGCCGCCTGAAATTGCCAGCGCGTAGGGCATCTTGCCCGCCGATACGGAAGCTGGTTCGATCGTCGGCAATTCCTTTGTAATCGTGGTCTTGATGAAGCCGGACAGCAGCATCGTGTGCAGGTTGTCAAACAGGCGTTTCATTGTGCCGTTGCGCAGCACCACCATCAGAGACAACAGGCCGCCGACGACAAAGGCCATCAATATGACGCCGACGATGGCCATCGGGCCCAAAAATGCGCCGACCATCGCCATCAGCTTCACATCGCCAGCGCCCATCGCGCGCAGAACGTACAGCGGCATGGGAATTGCCAGCCCGAGCGCGAGGCCTGCCAGTGATTTCCAGAAACCGACTGCGCCCGGCAAAAAACTGATGAAGCCAAATCCATCAGGCAGCACTGTATTCAAAATGAGGCCCAGTGCCGCGCCGGTGAGCACCAGCCAGTTCGGGATGCGGTGATTCCTGGCATCGATCCAGCAAGCACACAGCAGCAATATGCACAAGACGCCGAAAACCACGTTAGCCAGCAATGATGGAGTTAGGTTTAGCATGTTGGGTCGTCTCTTTTATCCGATCATGTTTTTACCGTTAGCACGATCCGCCAAAGTTGCTGACGAAGGTGCAGAACATGGCTTGCGTTTGTACGCCAAGCGTTGTTACCACGACCACGATTACTGCCGCGATCAGCGCCGCCAGAAAGGCAAATTCCATTGCGCTGGCACCTTGCTCCATTCTTCTTGGGCGAAATCCGATTGTTTTCTCTGGCTTCATCGCGACTCCTGCAGCGTTACTGTTGCCGACCAAGGAAATTCGCCCAAAGCGAATGACCTGTTCGTTTTCTTCAACGTGGAAGCCTTTCATGATCGGCATCCACGTTGATTCGGTTGTTGCTCAGGTTTTCAGCGTGCAGGTGGCGCCGCCAGTGACAGGCTGGAGCGCATTGACCACGGTGCAGAACGCGTTGTAAATCTGGTTGCCGAGCGTCACGATGACGGTGATGATGACGGCGGCGATCAGCGCGACCAGCAAGCCGTATTCAACGGCAGTGGCGCCCTGTTCGTCCTGGATAAAATCAAGAACGGTTTTCATGATGCACTCTCCTTATGCATGGCATGTCTGGTTGGCGAATCCTGTTTCGGGGGATGCCATCTTGCCTTGGGGATGGCCCCCCCGTTGCCTGATGGACCTGATGCTTCAGGTTTTCAGGGTGCAGGTCGTGCCGCCAGTGACAGGCTGGAGCGCGTTGACCACGGTACAGAACGCGTTATAGATCTGTTTGCCTAGTGTGACGACGACGGTGATGATGACCGCGGCAATCAGTGCGACCAGCAAGCCGTATTCGACGGCAGTGGCGCCTTGTTCGTCGCGGATAAAGTCAAGAATGCTTTTCATGACGAGTTCTCCTTTGGGAAATTGACGTTGCCCCGGGGAAGTTGGCCAAACCCATCAGGGCGGTTCTTGCTGCATCCGTCAGGCTGACCGCGGAGTCTTCCTGGCGCACTTTCAGCAACTATCTGTTGCTTCAGTTAGCAAATTCTTGCACCATGTTGAGCAGGTGGGTAGCGTTATCGGAAGGCTGTTTGACATCGCTCAACTGTGCAGCCGTTGGCACGAAGAAATGTCAAGCATGGGGTTGCTGGCTGGCAAGGTTTCGCGCTGTGCCACGGAAAGTCTGAACGCATCCGAATGCGTGCAAAGAAGGGGAACAGCCTGTGTGTGGCGAGGCAGTTCAGGGAAGGCGCTGTTTTGTGCGTGAGGTGGGGCAGGTCAGGATGCGCATTCCAGCGCATGTTTTTCCGCCGCGCGGCGGGCTTTAGTGCGCGCCTTTTCGGCCGATTTCAGGCTTGCTCTGGCGGCATCTTCTTCGGCCCATTTCTGGCGTTGCGCCAGTCGCTCGCATCGCTTCCGTTTCGCCGTAGCCGACTGCGCAGCCTTGTGATGTTGCTGCGCGTCCTTCAGTTCACGCTTCTGCTCGCGCTCACGCAGTTTATGTTCGGTTTTCCGTTCCTTTTCCGCCTGTTGTCTGGCTCGTTCGATATCCGCCTGCGTCGGGCCTTTGCCGGTTTCAACCGGCTTGCCACCAGCGCAGGCCGCTTCGCTGTAAGTGACCTTGCCATCGGCCTCGCATTTGTAGATGGTGGCAGCTTGAACGGGAAGGGACAGCGCGGCGAGCAGCAGCAGGATGTGGCGCATCGAACACTCCTTGAACGGTTGACTAGACGACTTTCCCTGGATTCATCAGATTGTCCGGATCGAGCGCCTGCTTGATTGTTTGCATCAGCCGGATTTCAACTGCGGGCTGATAGGCGCGAATTTCGTCGCGCTTCATCGCGCCCACGCCGTGCTCGGCGGCAATCGAACCCTGAAAGCGATAGACGCTGTCATACACGACACGGTTGACTTCTGCCTGCCGTCCGATGAACTCGTCCGCCGAAATCCCTTCCGGCGCGGAAACATTGTAATGCAGATTGCCATCACCAAGATGGCCGAACGTCACCATCCGGCAGCCGGGAAAATGCTGTTGCAGCAGCGCATCCGTAGTCGCAATGAAATCGGCGATGCGCGACGGCATGATCGAAATGTCGTGCTTGATGTTCTTGCCTTCGTGGGCTTGTGCGGCGGAGATGTTTTCACGCAATTGCCAGATGCCTTTCGATTGCGCGATCGAGGTCGCGACTGTCGCATCGATAACTTCTCCCGCTTCGATGGCTTCGCCGAGCGTTTTTTCGAGCAATGCCGTCGCATGCTGGTCCGATTCGCTGTCTGACAACTCCAGCAGCGCGTATTGCGGGTGTTCCAGCGGCAATGGGAAATGCAGTTGCGGGAAGTGCTTGTGCACCAGTTGCAGGCTGTAGTTCGACATCAGTTCGAAGCCGGTCAGCGCGCCATTGCAATGCGACAGTGTACGTGCCAGCAGCAGCAGCGCGTCATGCGGCGTGTTCAGCGCCGCCAGCGCGGTGAGGGTGGCTTTCGGACGCGGAAACAGCTTGAGCACGGCGGCGGTGATGATGCCGAGCGTGCCTTCCGCGCCGATGAACAGGTCGCGCAGGTCGTAGCTGCTGTTGTCCTTGCGCAATCCGCGCAGGCTGCTCCAGATGTCGCCTTGCGCCGTGACGACTTCCAGCCCGAGGCAGAGTTCACGCGTATTGCCGTAGCGCAGCACAGCTTCGCCGCCGGCATTGGCTGATAAATTGCCGCCGATGGTGCAACTGCTTTCGGAGGCGAGATGCAGAGGGAACAGGCGGTCGGCATCGGCGGCTGCGTCCTGCACGTTTTTCAAGATGCAGCCTGCTTCGACCGTCATTGTATTGTTGAGCGCATCGACGCTGCGGATTTTGTTCAGCCTTGCCAGCGACAGCACGATGGCCTTGCCGCTGTTGTCTGGAATGCTGCCCAGCACTAGGCTGGTATTGCCGCCTTGCGGCACGACCGGCACACTGAACTTGTGGCACAACTTGACGATGGAAGCGACTTCTTCGGTGGTTGAAGGGCGCACAACGGCCAGCGCTTTGCCGGTCGCACGCTGGCGCCAGTCCGTCAGGAAACCCGCCATGTCGGCAGCATCGGTTAAAACATGAGCAGCACCGATGGCGGCGCGGCAAAGATCGAGGAATTCGTTCATGAAAGACGGTCGATGGATGGGGAAGCGGATGCAACACTTCCGCAAATACTGTGCCAGAGGAGACAATGGTTCCGACCGGATGTGTTGGAATTGTTCGATTTCATACAAAGACGCTTCGGGCATGCGCGCCTGCCGCAGGTTGCCGGCAACCTGACGTTCGTTACGTTGCTGGCGCTGGTGCCGTTGCTGACAATCGCACTGGCGGTGTTCACGATGTTTCCGCAATTCGGCACACTGCAGAAAATGCTGGAAGCCTATTTCCAGCAAGTGATGATGCCCAAACATATCGAGACAACGATAATGGGCTATCTGACGGCATTTTCCTCCAAGGCCACGCGCCTGTCGCTGGTTGGTGCCGGCGGTTTGCTGTTTGGCGCGGTAGCGATGGTCAGCATGATGGAGAGTGCCTTCAACCAGGTCTGGCGCATCCGTCAGCAGCGGCCATTCGTTCAGCGCCACCTGCTGCTGTTGTCAATAGCGATCCTTGGCCCTTTTGTGGGCGGCGTTTCTTTGATGATGACGTCTTCCATTTTCGTGGCGACAGGCAGTACGTTCAAGCAGTACAGCATCGCCCATAGTGCATTTTTTACATTATTGTCGATTATCTGGATGACCGGTTCCTTCACGCTGCTGTATATCGTGCTGCCGAACCGCAATGTTCATTGGCGCGAAGCGATTTGCGGTGGCCTGTTTGCCGCGATTGCACTTGAAATCACCAAGCGTATATTTGCCGCGTTCATCGTTGCCATGCCGACATACCGGGTGGTGTATGGCGCGATGGCGGCCGTGCCGATATTCCTGCTGTGGATTTATTTGTCCTGGCTGATCACGCTGGCAGGTGCGGCCGTGTCTGCCATCTTGCATTTCATCTGGCATTGCCGCTGGCGTCATCATCCAACGCCTGGCAGTACCTTTATCGATGCGATGTCGATTTTGCGGGTGCTGCATAACATGCGCTGCGCCGGCGATGTTGCCGGCGTTGACGAGAGCAGAGTGCGCGCGGCAACCGGTTTGGGGCTGGACGAGATCGACCTCCTGCTGGCGCAAATGCAGCGCGAAGGCTGGGTGGCCGAGGCGGGGCAGGGGGCATCGCGCTATGCGCGCCAGCTCGACCAGCTCCGTACCCGGCGGGTGCACCGCTGGGTGCTGCAAGCCGATCCGGCGCAGCTGACGGTGGCCGACGTTTACCGCGTATTCGTGTTTGCGGCGCCGGACGATACGCTGCTTGCGCGCCATGTGCGCGCAGTTATGGCGCAGGGACTGAACCAGACAATTGCGGCCTACTTTGCCCGAAACACTTCCGCAACTTGACTTGCAACAAACGGCAGCCGGGCGTTTGCGCCTATAAATGAGGCATTACCGCGACAGCGCCGTGTGCCGAAATGACCCCCAACACCCTCTGGAAACAGCTTCACGTGCAGGTGCTGGCAGCGATCGTTGCCGGATTCCTGCTCGGGCATTTCTATCCTGAGCTGGCGACGATGATGAAGCCGTTCGGCGACGGTTTCATCCGGCTGATCAAGATGGTCGTGCCGCCGCTGATTTTCTGCACGGTGGTGGTCGGCATCGCCGGCATGACTGATCTGAAGCAGGTCGGTCGCACCGGCGGTTACGCCTTGCTGTATTTCGAGCTGGTGACGACACTGGCGCTGATAGTCGGCATGCTGGTGGCCGATGGCTTGCAGCTTGGCGCGGGCATGCATATCGACCCGAAAACCATCGTGGCGCAAGGCGTCGCCGGCATTGATGCCGGCAAGGCGCACTCGTTTTCCGCCTTCCTGTTGTCGATGATCCCGAACAGCGCGATCGAGGCGTTCGCCAAGGGTGACATCCTGCAGGTGCTGCTGTTTTCAATACTGTTCGGCTTCGCGCTCAACCGCTGCGGCGAAAAATGCGCGGCGATGTTTACGCTGGTTGAAACGGCTGAACATGTGCTGTTCTCGATTATCCGCCTCATCATGAAGCTTGCGCCGCTGGGTGCATTCGGCGCGATTGCGTTCACCATCGGCAAGCACGGATTTGCGACCATGCTGCCGCTGGGCAAGCTGCTGCTGGCGTTTTATCTGGCCTGTTTCGGTTTTGTCGTCATAGTGCTGGCACTGGTGGCGAAGCTGCATGGCTTCGGTCTGTGGCCGCTGCTGCGCTACCTGCACGAGGAATTTCTGGTGGTGCTCGGCACTTCGTCGTCGGATGCAGTGCTGCCGAACGTGATGACGAAGATGGAGGCGTTAGGCATCGAAAAACATGCAGTGGCGCTGGTGCTGCCGACCGGCTTTTCCTTCAACATGATTGGCACTTCGATCTACCTGTCGATGGCGGCGGTATTTATCGCGCAGGCGACCGATACGCCGATGAACCTGTGGCAGCAGTTTGCCTTGCTGGGCGTGCTGATGCTGACCTCAAAAGGCGCGCGCGGCGTCACCGGCAGCGGCTTCATCGTGCTGGCGGCCACGTTGTCGGCGGTGGATATCGTGCCGGTTTCCGGCCTGGCGCTGGTATTCGGCATCGACCACTTCATGTCGCTCGGCCGGGCGCTGACCAATCTGGCGGGCAACTGCGTGGCGGCGGTGGTGGTGGCGAAATGGGCTGGCGATCTGGATGAGGAACAGATGAAGTCGCAACTCGTGTCATCAAAGCCGAGCAACTGATGCGTAGGTTGGTCAAAAATAACTGACTTAAATGACTTTTGGGTCAGTAAGGCAGAAAAATATACTCCGCCCAGTATTTAACAACATCCAGAAAATACGAGGCCTGAAGTGGTATTCTGGCCATATACTCCATCATTTGTGGTGAGCTGAGGTTGCTGCCAACCAAAATGGCCAGTGCGGGTGAGCCATTCACCATGCATAAGCACGGGGCATCATTTCACCCATGCCTTTTTTGCCTGTTCATACCAGGCTTGCGCCATTTTATTGTCACGCCTTAAACCCAATTCGCCATTTTCGTACGCTTTTGCCAGCCGCTCCATCGCCTGCTTGTCTCCGGCTCTAGCGCCTTGCTGGTACATATTTAGCGCATTCATCGGGCTTTGCGCAACGCCTTTGCCGTGTTCATACAAGGCGGCAAGATTATGCATTGCGCGCCCATTCCCATTTTCGGCCGCCATCGCATACCATTTGAGCGCTTCGGCATAGTTTTTCGTGACGGATTGTCCTTGCTGGTACATATTGCCAAGGTTGTACTGTGCTTTAACATGGCTTTGCTCGGCCGCTTTGCGGAACCAGGAAAAGGCCTGAGCATAGTCCAGTGGCACGCCTATACCTTTCCCGTACATCACGCCCAGGTTGTACTGTGCGCTGGCATGGCCTTGCTCAGCGGCCTTGCGGTACCAGGTCACGGCTTGCGCATAGTCTTGCGGAATGCCTTCGCCTTGCCGGTACATATTGCCAAGGTTGTACTGTGCTTTAACATGACTTTGCTCGGCCGCTTTGCGGAACCAGGAAAATGCCTGTGCATAGTCCTGTTGTATGCCTATACCTTGGTCGTACATCACGCCCAGGTTGTATTGTGCGCTGGCATGGCCTTGGTCCGCTGCTTTGAAGAACCATATTCCGGCTTGAGTAAAGTCTTGCGGCACGCCTTGTCCTTGCCGGTACATATTGCCAAGGTAGAGCTGTGCGTTGGCAACGCCTTGATCGGCGGCCTTGCGGTACCAGGTGACGGCTTGCACATAATTTTGCTGCACACCTAGGCCTTGGTCGTACATCACGCCCAGGTTGTACTGTGCTTTGGCATGGCCTTGCTCAGCGGCCTTGCGGTACCACGCAAAGGCTTGCGCGTAGTCCCGCGGTACCCCTTTCCCCTGCTCGTACATAAAGCCAAGGTTGAGCTGGGCACTGACAAAGCCTTGCTCGGCGGCCTTGCGGTACCAGGTGATGGCTTGTGCATAATCCTGTGGTACCCCATGTCCTTGTACATACATCACGCCCAGATTGAACTGTGCGTTGGCAACACCTTGTTCAGCGGCCTTGCGGTACCATGCAAAGGCTTGCTCATAGTTCTGTGGCACGCCTTCGCCTTGGCTGTACATCAAACCAAGGTTGTACTGTGCGCGGGCATCGCCTTGTTCCGCAAGTGGGCGCCACTCTTTCAGCGCGGTAGCGTAATCTTTGTTTTCTGAAGCAATAAGCCCTTCATTGAACCCTGCGTGCGCGGAGCAGAAAAGCAGGGCAGTAAAACAGAACAAGCAGTAACGGAGCATGATTTTTTACTTTTATGAAGAGAGGAATGGCACGACATTAACGTGCTACTTCAGCCTAGCCTTTGAAAGGTACCCAGAGGATTTCGCGGCGTCAAGAATGTTGAGACAGATCTGCGCGAAGTGGTTTGTTTTTCATGCACGCATGTGAGCCGGGCGGTGTGCGTCAAAATAATTGACTTAAATGACTTTTGGGTCAGTAGTGATGGAAAATATACTCCGCCCAGTATTTGAAAACGGCCAGCAAAACTTTGGCTCGGCGTATGGTTTTGGCACTATACCCCCGAGAGTTCTAAAAGAAAGCTAACGCACGCTGAAGCTGATGCGGTCGAAGTGGCCGTGGCCGTCGAGCAGCGTGATGTCGTAGCGGCCCGGTTCGCGGATCGTTTCCAAGTGGCCGGCGCTGGCGGCTTTGCGCGCGGCAACGCGACCGTTGACCAGCCAGATGACGTCGCCTTGCGCGCCGCGCACATCGAGCCGCACCAGCAGCACATCCTGATTGTTTGCCTTTTTCAGCACAGCGCCGTCGGTCAGGCCGGCGATGCGGATTTCGGTATCAGCTCGCCGGTGGCTGGCGCAGGCGGCATCCCATTCCGGCGGTAGCGCCTTGCGCCGCAGGTTGCCATCCAGCCAGGGTTCGAGCGCGGCCGGCCAGCGTGCGCTGTCGATCCGTTGCGGCGGATGCTTGGCGCATTCCGGAACGACGCGCTGGCCGTTCTTCGGATCAATATAGTAGCTGATGCGCGGTTCGCCGCTGCGCAGCCGGTCAGCGAACGTGGCGGGGGCGAGGCCGTTCAGCAGCCAGGCGGTGCGGCGCAGGTGGCAGTGCGCGGCATCGGTGGCGTCGGCGCGCAGGCCGAGCGGCCAGCAGATGGCCGCCTGGGTCACGTTCGGCGGCGGAGTCCGTTGTACGGCTGCTGCTGCATCGGCTTGTGCCTGCGGCAGCGCGGCGTGGATGTCGACCACCAGCGGCGCGGCGACATTCGCGCCGAAAAAGCCGGGGTTGGGCGTGCCGTCCGGGCGGCCGACCCAGATGCCGATGGTGTAGTGGTCGGATACGCCGACCGCCCACGCATCGCGGAAGCCAAAGCTGGTGCCGGTTTTCCACGCGATGCCCTGGCGGCTGTTGGCCGCGCCCTCGGTCGCGCGCCCGACCGGGCCGCCGGATTCGAGGATGTCGCGCACGATGAAGGCTGCGCCGGCGCTCATCATTCGTGCTTCTTCCAGTGGTTGCTCCGGCAGCAGCCGCGGTTTGCCGGACAGCCCGTTGCGCGCCAGCGCCGCATACGCGCCGGTCAGGTTTTCCAGCGAAGTGCCGGCGCCGCCGAGGATCACGCTCAGGTTGGGCGTGGCGCCGCGCGGCAGATCGAGCTTTAGCCCGCCGCGCCGCAGTTGCGCCACGAAGCGGTTCGGTTCCAGCTTTTCCAGCACTTCGACCGCCGGCACGTTGAGCGATTTCACCAATGCCTCGGACACGCTGACCGCGCCGTGGAACGATTGCTGGAAATTGCCCGGCTGGTAGCCGGAAAACGATTGCGGCGCGTCGGCCAGGAGCGATTCGGAGTGGATCAGCCCTTCATCCAGTGCCAGCCCGTAGAGAAATGGTTTCAGCGTCGAGCCGGGCGAGCGCGAGGCGCGCACCATGTCCACGTGCGAGAAGCGCTGGTCGTCGCCGAAATCGGCCGAGCCGGCGTAGGCCAGCACTTCCAGCGTGCGGTTGTCGATCACCAGCGCCGCCAGCGATACCCGTGGCGGCAGCGCGCGCGCGCGATCCGTCAGCAGCATTTCGACCGTGGTCTGGATGTTGGCGTCAATGGTGGTGTCGATGCGGCGGCGGGTTTTGGTCAGCGGCCGCAACCGTTGCGCCAATAGCGGCGCCAGCATCGGTTCGCGCAGCGTTTGCGCATAGACCGCTTCCTGGCGAGCATCGGCGCAGGTTTCCGCGTTCCATTCGCCGGCCATCCGCGCTAGCACCTTGTCGCGCGCGACGCGGGCGCGGGCAGGGTAGCGGTCTGGCCGCAGCAGCGATGGCGATTGCGGCAGCACGGTCAGCGTGGCTGCTTCGGCGTGGGTCAGCCGGCGCGACGGCTTGCCGAGATAGGCGCGGCTGGCAGCTTCGACCCCTTCGAGCACGCCGCCCATCGGCGCGTAATTGACGTACAGTGCGAGGATTTCTCGCTTCGAGTAGTGCAGTTCCAGTTGCAGCGCGCGCAGGATCTGGCGCAGCTTGCCCGGCACCGTGTGTGGCGTCGGGTCGATGATGCGCGCTACCTGCATTGTTAGCGTCGAGCCGCCGGAAACGACACGGCCGGCCTGCAGCCATTGCCACGCGGCGCGTGCCAGCGCATACGGATTCACGCCGGGATGCCACCAGAATGCGCGGTCTTCGTAGCGGATCAGCGCGTCGAGGTACAGCGGCGAAACATCGTCCAGCGCGACCGTGTGGCGCCACACATGCTGCTTGTCGGGAAAGGCGCGCAGCGGCGTGCCGTCGCGCGCCAGTACCACGGTTGCCGCTGGCGCGTTGCGCCCCGGTTGCGGCAGCGGGAACAGCACATCGAGCAGCAGTACCGTCAGCGCCAGCGCCAGCAGCGTGTGGCAGGTGCGCCGTCGCCACGGGCGGGCATCAACCCATGCGCGAGCAAGTATTACATGATGGCGTACATGGTGGAGCACACGCCGGCGAAGCACGATGCGCGTGGTGCGTACGTGCTTTGCCATTCGGGCGAAACGGTAGGAGAGGTTCACGGTCGCTTGGCTGGCGTGTCGCTTACGGTCAAGGTGCCGCCGCCGCTGCCCAGCCCGAACACGTTCGGGCGGTACATGTCTTCCGCATACGATGGCGGCACGATGAAGCTGCCCGGCGTGACCACCCGCGCGCGGTAGAACAGTGTCATTTTCCCGCCGCCGCTCAGCTTGATCGCAGCAACGAAGCGGTCGTCGCGGAATTCGGTGTGCTGGATGCGGGCGTCATTCATCGCTTCGGCCGGGTTTATGTCGCCCATCTTCACCAGATTCATCTGCTCGCCCTTGACCAGATTCAGGTTCTCGATTTCCAGCCCGGCTGGAACCGGATCGACCACAAGCAAATTGGCAATGCCGACCTTGCTCGTCACGTCGATCCGCACGATCACCGATTCGCCTGTTTTCAGCGACTTGCCATCGATTGGTTTTCCATCCGGCGTGAACATCGTCCGCGTCAGGCTGATCGGGTCGCTGCGCGTGGCTGGCATTTTGGCTGCATTGCCGCTCATCGCCAGTTCGAGATACAGCTTGCTGCCGTGCCTGCTGGTGAATTTCACGCCGCTGGCGAGCTGCTCCGGCGTCAGCTCGCGGAACCAGTTGCCTTGCATGTTTACTTTAAGCGGTTTGCTGTTGTTGGCACCAGCGGCGTTGAATTCCGCGTTCCATTTGCCTTTCGCATTCGTCGTGAACGACTGGCCAACAAGGAACAGCGCCAGTTTTTCCTGCGTGCTGAAATAGCGGCTGTTTTCCAGTTCGGCCACGATGGACGGGATCAGGTTTTCGCGCTTCGGATGCTCGATCTTGTGCCGCACCAGAAGCGCATACGACAGCGCCGCATCGCGCAACGTGCTGCCGTAATCGCCCCACCAGTAACCGCTTTCGCGCGCCTTGCCCAGACCTTCGGCAATTGCCGCGTTGCCGCGCGCCTCGTCGCCCATCAGCCGCAGCGCAATGCCGAGTTGCACCAGCGGCAGGCCGCTGTAGGCATTCTCGCGCGATTCATACAACTGGCGCAGTGTGGATAGCGGCGCCTTCGATTCTCGCGCCAGCACATAGGCGCCATAGGCCAGCACGCCAAAACGGCCGGAACCGCCGAAATGCTGGTCCTGCCACAGCCGGTCATTTGCCGCCGGGCGCTTGACCGGCATCGAGCTGACCCCTTCCTGCAAGGCTTTCAGCAGAAAATCGACCGCCTTGCGGTGGGTTGCCTCTGGCACCGCAAAGCCCTGTTCGCGTGCATCCTGCATGAAATTGGTGACGTAGGCCGACAGCCAGTATTCATATTGCGACACCTTGCCCCATAGGCTGAAGCCGCCATTGCTGGCCTGCATGCCGGACAGCTTGCCAATCGCCTTTTCCAGCATTTCGGTGCGTTGCGCGCGCGCGTAGCGCTTCAGCCCGAAGCGGGCCGCCGCCTCCTCGTCGATGAACACATGCGGATAGGCGGTGCTGGTGGTTTGCTCGGCGCAGCCGTAGGGGTAGGTGAGCAAGCCCTGAACGGCTGAGCGCACGTCGATCGGCGGCTGGTCGGAAGCGGTTAGGTGCGCCAGCACGGTCTGCCGCGCCAGGCCGCCGAAATCGCTTTCCTTGAGCACGATGCTCTGGCCAGGTTCGACCGTGAAGCGACGCGCCACCTGTTGTGTTGGCGTTGGCGATTGTACTTGCAGCGGGAAGCTGCGCTCGAATTTTACGCTCTTGCCGGCGACCGACAGTTTCAGGTTGCTCAGGCCGAAAGCTCGCCCGGCCTCCAGCGGGAAGCGCAGCACGGTTTTTTGTTGATCCTTGAGCTGCACCGTGCGTTCGCCCTGCGAGATCTTCAGCCCATCGGGCGAATGGAGTTTCACCGCCAAGTGCTGCGCCGTGCCTGACATGTTGTGCAGATCGAGCGCGAGGTTGGCGCTGTCGCCCATCAAGAGGAAGCGCGGCGTCGCCAGTTCGGCGATGATCGGCGCGGCCACCGTCACTTCCGCCTCCTGCGAGCCGTAGCGGCCGCCGCCGGATACGACCGCCATC
>JAGSYW010000085.1 GCA_018262475.1 Burkholderiaceae bacterium
TTTCTGCGCGCTGATCATCGGCCCGGAACCGGTGCCGATGAGCGAATTCCTGCCCTACATCTTCGGCAGCGGCACGCCGAACTTCGAATCCGAAGCGCAAGCACAGGAAGTGGTGGCCATCCTGTCCGAACACTGGAAATACATCGCCGACAAATTCCACGAAGGTTCGTCCTACTACCCGTTCCTGTATGCCGACCAGGATGACAAGCTGTCTGGCAATGACTGGGCCGATGCCTTCATGCTGGGCGTGCAACTGCGGCGGGAAGCATGGCGGGAACTGCTCGAAGACCAGAGCGATCTGGCGCTGCTCAAGCCGGTGCTGATGCTGCGCGAAGAACTTGCCGACGTCATGGCCGGCAAGGGCCAGACCATCCCCGGCGACGTGCGGGAAGAACTGTTCTCGCAACTAATCGGCAATCTGCAGCACATCTACAACCGCCACTACGGCGTGGAAGTAGAAGAAACGCCGGAAGCGGCAGATGCAGGCGAAGCAACCAAATCCTGACCTTCCACTTTTCGTGCCGTTCGATTGCGGGCGGCACGCCAGACCTGACAAAACATCATGCCCGCGCGTCAACTGATTGAATCGCTGCAACTGTCGCCGCACCCGGAAGGCGGCTGGTACCGCGAACTTTACCGTTCCGCCACGCAAGTGGAAACGCCACGCGGCACGCGCTCGGCGCTGACCCAGATTTACTACCTGCTGGAACCCGGCCAGTTCAGCCGCTGGCACGTAATCGATTCGGACGAAATCTGGCACTTCTACGCCGGCGGCACGCTCGAACTGTTCGGCTACGATCCGGTCACGCAACAACAGGAACGCCACCTGCTCGGCCATGCGCTTGAGGGCCGCGAGAGCGTGGCGGTGATCAAGGCCGGCGACTGGCAGGCGGCGCGCGTGCTCGACGGCTTCGCGCTGGTCGGCTGCAGCGTCGCGCCCGGGTTCGAATTCAGCGAGTTCCGCTTCGTTTCGGCACTGCCCGGCCACGCCACCCATTTTGCTGGCGAACAGTCGCCACTGGCAGCGCTGGCGACATTGCTGTAAGCCACCCGGGGTATATAGCAAAAATACCCATCCAGGCCACGTTTTTGCTAGTCGCCTCTAAATACTGGGCGGAGTATATTTTTTGACCTAATTGAATAAAAATGACTTTGGGGTCAGTTATTTTCTGACTACCTCGCAACAGAGGCGCCACCGATTCTGGCCTCGAATAAAAAAATCCCCGCCGAACGCGGGGATTTTTTCATGCCGAACATCGGTTCAAACGCACAGCGCCATCACGCCTTTTCATGCATCGCCTGCATCAGGCTGCTGGTCTTCGCCCGCGCGCACGCCGGGCAGACCGAAGGCGTGGACGGGTCATTGCCAAGTCGCTGGCTCATCATCGCCTGCTGCATCGCGGTAACGGTCGGTTCGCCGCAGACTGTGCATGCCAGCAGCGGCTGACGACGCACTTCGGTGCCGGTGATGGTGGTGACGCGGTCGTTGCCGACGGTTTCGACCGTAATCGCACCCGTCGGGCAGACTGCCGCGCACGCACCGCAACCGATGCAGGTGGTGGCTGGCCGCAGGAAGCTTTCGAACGCCAGTCTGCCCTTGCCGGCATCGACCATCTTGAGCGCGTTCGCCCCCACTTCGGCGCACACCAGTTCGCACAGGCCGCAGCCGATGCACTGGTCGCAGCGCAAGCAACGCTCCGCTTCGAGCTTGGCCGTGTTCGTATCGAAATCAATCCACACCGAATCGAATGAAGTGCGGCGCGCGATCGGATCGGTTTCCGGAATATGCGGCCGGTGTTTGTCGGTGCGGTGCGCTGCGCCGCTGGCAGTGGTGACAGAAACGGGCGGCACGAAATCGCGCCGCTGCGGCTTGAGCGATTCGAGATCCATCGCCTGTCCGGTCAGGTATGAATGGATCGACTCGGCCGCACGCTTGCCCGAACCGATGGCCGCCACCACCGTGCTGCCGCCGTGCTGCACATCGCCGCCGGAGAACACACCCGGAATCGCGGTCATCAGCGTCACCGGATCGGCCATGATGTTGCCCCACTTGAGTTCAATCTCGACCCCGTCCAGATAGTCCAGATCTGAATCCTGGCCGATGGCGGCAATCACCTGGTCGGGCTGGATCACCACCGGCTGGGTCGTGGCTGCATCGGGCGCGCTGGAGTTGCGCACGAATTCGATTTTATTGTCCGCCATGATCTTGCTCGGCGCCCAGAACTCCATCAGCTCGACCCCTTCGGCCAGCGCCATCTCGACTTCGTGCGGGTTGGCCGGCATCACTTTGCGCGTGCGGCGATACCAGATCTGCACCTTGGTCGCGCCCTGACGGAAGGCTGTCATCGCTGCATCGATCGCGGTGTTGCCACCGCCAATCACGATCACGTGCGGACCAACGCGCGGGTTCTTGCCATCGCGCACTTGGCTCAGAAAATCGATCCCGCCGAGCACGAACGGCTGGTCGTCACCGGCGACCCCCATGCCCTTCGATTTCTGCAAACCGGTGGCGAGGAAAATGGCGTCGAAACCTTGCTGGCGCAAATCCTGCAATTTGGCGATGCGGGTGTTCATATGGAATTGCACCCCCAGCGCCTTGACCATGTCGATTTCGGCGTTCAGTACCGGATTCGGCAGCCGGTATTCCGGAATGCCGTAACGCATGATGCCGCCCGGATGCTCGCGCTCGTCAAAAATCTCAATTTGGTGGCCGCGCTGTGCCAGGTAGTAGGCCGCTGTCAGCCCGCCCGGGCCGGCACCGACGATCGCCACTTTCTTGCCCGATGCCGCATCGCATTCCGGCAGCGGGTAGCTACCAGCGCAACGGGCAGCGACGGATTTCATCGGCTTGATCAGCACAGCGGTGCTGACCGCCTTTTGCACGCACGCATCTTCGCACGGCGCGGGGCAAACCAGGCCGCAGGAATTCGGCAGCGGCGTATCCTTCAGCAGCACATCGAGCGATTCCTTGTACTGCCCGCGGCCGACATGGGCAATCATGCTCGGGATGTCGATGTGCGCCGGGCAGGCCTCCTGGCACGGCACGGTATGCGGCTGCATGCAGGTGTTGGTGCTGCATGCATGCTGCTCGACGTGCCGGCGCCACTCGTCCTGAGCCTCAGCCAGCGTCGCCGACAGGCCCAACCCGGCCGCAGGTGCCTTGAGTTTCAACTCCTCCGCCAGCGTGGCGAGTTCGGCCAGATGCGACGAATTGCCGCGACCGAGCTTGATTTCGGTCACGATACGCGTCGCAGCCGCCAGCGCCGCCCGAGTGGCGTGCGGCGTTTTTTCCGCTTGCCGCAACTGGCTGCGCAATGCGATCAATGTGGTATCGACGGGACAGTCTTTCTGTTCGCTTGAAGTGTTTTCCGTGGCCATGCAAGTCCTGATTGGTTCGATAATGAATACTGCAACAGGCTGTTCCGAGAGCGCGCATTGCCCAAACCTATCGATGCAACTGCCTGCAACTATATTGGCAGACGCATACATATTTTTGAGATGCGCGATATCTGGATATAATGTCGCCTTTATCCTGAAAAAATGGGAGCATAACATGACCATGCTCCTGTCAAAATAAGTAGGGCAACACATATTTAAGTGTGATCGAGGAGGTGCACGATGAATCGGTTTGTAATCGCAGAGCCCAGCAAATGCATAGGTTGCCGCACTTGTGAAGTGGCTTGCACGTTGGCGCACCCTTCCGTTAAAGGCTCGGCGGAAGCACTGTCGCCTGAGAATTTCAGGCCGCGCCTGAAACTGGTCAGGAACATGAAAGTCACAGCACCGGTGCAGTGCCGCCAGTGCGAGAACGCTCCGTGCGTGAATTCCTGCCCGACGCAGGCACTGGTCTACCGCGCAGGCACGGTGCAATTGCTGGAAGACCGCTGCATTGGCTGCCAGACCTGCGTGGTTGCCTGCCCGTTCGGCGCGATGGACATGACGTCGGTGCCGGTTCAGCAGGTTAGCGGGCCGTCGGCCGTACGTTCGACGGTGTCGCGCGCGCACAAGTGCGATCTGTGCATTGACCGTGAAGGCGGCCCGGCCTGCATTCAGGTTTGCCCGACCAATGCGCTGCATCTGGTCGATCCGGACAATCTTGAGGCCAAGTGCGCCCAACGTCGCGAGCAAGCCTTGCTCAGCATGGTCGAAGCCTCAAGCTAACCCCCTCCCGGTTGCGGGAGATCTGCGGGCGTACGCCCCTTTTTTGCAATGCCCCCGTCATGGGGGCATTGTCTTTTTGCCTCCCCCTCTTTTCCCAAGCCCCTGCCAGTACCGATGTTGCCTGGGAAATCACATCATTCCCGCAAGAAACATCTTTGCATAAAAACAATCAATCGCCTGCATATAAACAGGCGCGCGAATGCATATTTTGTAATACAGAAATCTGGGTAATAATGAATTGTTTCACTATCAGTCTGCCGGAGTTTCGCGTGGGATTGCTGCCCTGCAATAAATAGCAATCCAATGCATATTATCGTGTTTGCAAGTCCAACCAAGGAGAACCATGATGAACCGGTTTGTGATTGCTGAACCCAGCAAATGCATAGGCTGTCGCACTTGCGAAGTAGCCTGCGCACTTGCACATCCAATCGGCACCGGCACGGCAGAAGCACTATCGCCCGCGAATTTCAGGCCGCGCCTGAAAGTCATGCGGGTGCAGAAAGTAACTGTTCCGGTGCAATGTCGCCAATGCGAAAACGCCCCATGTGTGAATTCCTGCCCGACGCAGGCGCTGGTTTACCAGGCAGGCACAGTGCAACTGCAGGAAGAGCGGTGCATCGGTTGCCAGACCTGCGTGGTTGCCTGCCCATTCGGCGCGATGGAAATGGTTGAGAAACCAGTCCAGTCAACCCCGCTCGGCGTTCTGCCAACGCGCAAGGTGGTGTCGCGGGCGCACAAATGCGACCTGTGCATCGACCGTGAAAGCGGCCCTGCGTGCATTCCTGTTTGCCCGACCAAGGCCATCCATCTGATGGGGCCAGCCGTGATGGAAGACATGTCACGCACACGGCGTGAACGCGCGATCGTGGAATTCTGACATTCGCCTTTAAGGCACTGGAATCTGGTTACTCAAGAAAGGGTTAAAAATGGAAAAGGTAATTACCGTCTGTCCGTACTGCGGCACGGGCTGCAAAATCAATTTCCTGGTCGATAACGGCAAGATTGTCGGCGCGGAAGGCGCGAATGGCGTCACCAACGAAGGCGAGCTGTGCCTGAAAGGCTATTACGGCTGGGACTTCCTGTACGACACCAAGCTCTTGACGCCCCGGCTGCGCTTCCCGATGATCCGCCGCCAGCGCGGCGGCCAGTTCGAGCGCGTCACCTGGGACGAAGCCATCAGCTATTCCGCCAAGCGCCTGACTGAAATCAAGAACAAGTATGGCGCCGAAGCGATCATGACCACCGGTTCGTCGCGCGGCACCGGCAACGAATCCAACTTCGTGGCACAGAAATTCACGCGCGCGGTGCTCGGCACCAACAACATCGACTGCTGCGCCCGCGTCTGCCACGGCCCGTCGGTGGCCGGACTGGACGTCACGCTCGGCAACGGCGCGATGAGCAACTCGATCCCGGAAATAGAGGATACCAAGTGCATCCTGATCTTTGGTTACAATCCGGCCGATTCGCATCCGGTGGTAGCGCGCCGCATCGTCAAGGCCAAGCAGAAAGGAGCGAAGATCATCGTCTGCGACCCGCGCTTCATCGAATCCGCTCGTCTGGCTGATCTGTATCTACCGCTGAAAAACGGTTCGAACATGGCGCTGGTCAATGCATTCGCCAACGTGCTGCTGAACGAAAACCTGTACGACAAGAACTACGTCGCCAATTACGCCGAAGGCTTCGACGAATACAAGAAAACCGTGGCCAAGTACACGCCGGAATACGTGGCCGAGATCACCGGGCTGGAGCCGAAACAAATCCGCGAAGCGATGCGCATCTATGCCGGGGCAGAAACCGCGACCATCCTGTGGGGCATGGGTGTGACGCAATGGGGGCAAGCGGTCGACGTGGTCAAGGGCCTGTCGAGCCTCGCCACCATCACCGGCAACCTGGGCAAACCAAACGTCGGCGTCGGTCCGGTGCGCGGCCAGAACAACGTACAGGGCGCGTGCGACATGGGCGCATTGCCGGGTACGCTGCCGGGCTACCAGAAGATCACCGATCAGCCGACGCTAGACAAATTCGCCAAGGCCTGGGGCATCCCGAAGATGCCGAACAAGAAGGGCTACAGCCTGACTGAACTGCCGCACATGGTGCATGAAGGCAAGATCAAGGCGCACTACGTGTTCGGTGAAGACCCGCTGCAGACCGAGCCTGATCTGGGCACGATGCGCCAGGCGTTCAAGGATCTGGAATTCATCATCGTGCAGGACATCTTCATGACCAAGACCGCGATGGAAGCCGACGTGATCCTGCCGGCGACATCGTGGGGCGAGCATGATAACGTGTTCTCGGCTGCTGACCGCACCTTCCAGCGCTGCTACAAGGCGATCGATCCGCCGGCCGATTACGATGTCAAGCACGACTGGGAAATCCATAGCCTGATGGCGACTGCAATGGGCTACCCGATGAAATACAACAACACCAAGGAAATCTGGGACGAACTGCGCGAACTGTGTCCGCTGTACTACGGCGCAACCTTCGAAAAAATGGAAGGTTTGGGCTATGTCGCCTGGCCGTCCCTGACGCTCGACGATCCCGGTCGGCCGTGGCTGTACGAAGGCAACAAGTTTGATACGCCATCTGGTAAAGCGCTGCTGTTCGCAGCTGAATGGCGCGAACCGCTGGAGAAGGTCGACAGCGAATATCCGATCGTATTGTCGACCGTGCGCGAAGTTGGCCATTATTCGTGCCGTTCGATGACCGGTAACTGCTCAGCGCTGCAAACGCTGGCCGACGAACCAGGGTTCGTGCAAATCCATCCGGCTGATGCCAAGAAACTCGGCGTCAAGGATCAGCAACTGGTGTATGTATCGTCGCGCCGCGGCAAGGTCATCACGCGCGCCAACGTAAACGACCGTGTCAACGAAGGCGCTGTGTACATGACTTACCAATGGTGGATCGGCGCCTGCAACGAGCTGACCGCCGAGCACTTCGACCCGATTTCACTGACGCCGGAATACAAGTACTCTGCCGTCAAGGTCGAACGTATCGACGATCAGAATTGGGCCGAACAGCATGTCCGTCAGATGTATAGTGACATGAAGTCCGACATGCGTGCCGCCGCAATGGCGTAAACGGTTCTGGCGGGCATGCGCGCGCAAGCCGCAGCCCGCCAGACATTCCGTGACATTGCAGAGATACCTCCAGAATTATTCCGGCATCGAATAACCGCGCAAGCCGCGCCGCATCGCGGTTTCATCATCAACCATGTCCATCCAGCCATTGCGCTCAGCCGTAATATGGTCGAAGCGCGCTGAATACGGCTTGATGTCGAGTAGCGGCGTACCATCGAGAATATCGACCCCACGCACCAGCAGACGATTGCCTTCGCGCCGCAACAGTTCCACCACGCTCAAGCCCAACGGATTAGGCCGCGCCGGGAAGCGGGTAGCGAACACGCCGTATTCGCCATCCCCCAGAAACGGCTGCACCGTCAATTTAGGCGCTGGCGCCAGATGCAGGTGGTAAATCAGGTACAGGTGGGAAAACCCTTCTATCCCCGCCAACCCGGCCGAATATTCCGGCAAAAGCTCAACGTAGCCGACACATTGCTGCGCAAACACAGGCTGCACCGGCGTCTTTTCAGACTGCCGGTGTTCGCTATGAATCACGCCTATCGGCTGGAACAGCTCTGAAGCTGTGGTTGCCCGCGATGCCGGAACAGCCGGCACCGCGGGCCCCGCAGGCAGACTCGTCGCCTTATCTGGCATTGCCCAAACGCTCGTTCAGCGACAGCCAGATGGTTTTCGGTTCGGTGAAATTCTCAATCGCCGCCTCGCCATGCTCGCGCCCGAAACCGGATTCGCCCGTACCGCCCCACGGCAGGCGCACATCGGTGAAGCCGTAGGTGTTGACCCAGACCGTGCCGGCTTTCAGTTCGTTCGCCACGCGATGCACGCGGCCGATGTCCGCGCTCCAGACGCCCGCCGCCAGACTAAAAGCCGTGCCGTTGGCAATGCGGATCGCATCCGCTTCATCCTCGAACGGAATCACGCTCGCCACCGGGCCGAAGATTTCTTCCTGCGAAATGCGCATCTCGTGCTCGACGTTGGTGAAAATCGTCGGGCCGACGTAAAAGCCCTTGTCACCGACACGGCCGCCGCCATAGACGCAGGATGCGCCCTCTTTCTTGCCGACCTCGATGTAATCCAGCACGGTGTTCATCTGGTTTTGCGATACCAGCGGCCCCATAATGGTTTCCGGCGATGCGGTATCGCCGATGCGGATTTCCTTCGCCCGCTGCACCAGCCGTTCAACTACCTGCTCGTACACGCCGCGCTGCACCAGAATGCGCGAACCGGCCGAGCACACCTGACCGGCGTTGAAGAACACGCCGGAAGCGGCCGCGCGCACGGCGGCATCCAGATCGGCATCGTTGAAAATGATATTGGCCGACTTGCCGCCCAGTTCGAGCGTGATGCGCTTGAAGTTGGAAGCCGCGCCCTGCATGATGCCGCGACCGATGTTGGGCGAACCGGTGAAGGTCACCTTGTCCACGCCCGGGTGTGCGACCATCGCGTCGCCAACCACGCTGCCCTTGCCGGTAACGATGTTCAGCACGCCCGGAGGCAGGCCAGCTTCCAGCGCCAGTTCGCCAATGCGTATTGCAGTCAGCGGCGTCAGTTCCGCCGGCTTGACCACCAGCGTGCAGCCGCAAGCCAAAGCCGGCGCAATCTTCCACATGCCGATCATCAGCGGAAAATTCCACGGCACGATCGCCCCCACCACGCCCACCGGTTCGCGCACGGTGTAAGTCAGCGCATCGGTGCGCGCCGGCACCACTTGGCCCATGATCTTGTCGGCCCAGCCGGCGTAATAGCGGGTGGTATCGATCGCGGCCGGCATGTCCTGCCGCCGCACGCTGGCCAGCGGCTTGCCGGCATTC
>JAGSYW010000086.1 GCA_018262475.1 Burkholderiaceae bacterium
GCCCACGCGATCCGGGTGGCAGGTGATGCCGCGCTCGCCGCCAGCCCAGTTGCCGGCCGGCAGGTTGTGCAGCACCAGTTGCAGGTTGTTCGATTTCAGCTTGTCGGCGATCTGGTTCAGGTCGAATTCGTACGGGAAAAGGAATTCGACACCTTTGAAGCCGGCTTTGGCGGCAGCGTCGAAACGATCCATGAACGGCACTTCGGTGAACATCATGCTCAGATTGGCAGCCAGTTTCGGCATTTAATTCCCCCTTCGGTAATTTGATTTGTCGTCGTCAATTGGCAAACCGCCTGCGACGTGAGCTTGCACGTCAACAGGCGGTTCGGAACCGGTGTATTTTACTCCGCGAGGTCGATCGCGCCACCGAATTCATTGATCTTGTCGATGTCACCGCCCATCGGGATATTGGTGACACGTTCCAGGATCACTTCAACCACGACCGGCACCTTGAATTCCTTCGTCAGCTCACGCGCTTTCGCGAATGCAGCCGGCAGGTCATCCGGGTTGAATACGCGCAGCGCCTTGCAGCCCAGGCCTTCGACCACGGTGACGAAGTCGATGCCGTAACCGTTGACTTCCGGTGCGTTGATGTTGTCAAACGACAACTGCACGCAGTAGTCGAGGTCGTTGAAGCCCAGCTGACCCTGACGGATCAGGCCGAGGTACGAGTTGTTGACCACGATGTGGATGTACGGCAGATTGAACTGCGCGCCGACAGCCAGTTCCTCAATCATGAACTGGAAGTCGAAGTCGCCGGAAATCGCGACGATTTCGCTGGTCGGGTCGGATGCACGCACACCGAGCGCGGCGGAAATGGTCCAGCCGAGCGGGCCGGCCTGGCCGCAATCGATCCAGTGACGCGGGTTGTATACCTTCAAGTGCTGCGCGGCGCCGATCTGCGACAGGCCGATCGAGGTCACGTAACGGACATCCTTGCCGAAGAACTTGTTCATCTCGCCGTAGACGCGCTGCGGCTTGATCGGCACGTTGTCGTAGTCGTTCTTGCGCAGCAGCGTGCGCTTGTTCTTTTGGCAGGCGGCAACCCAGGCGGAACGATCTTTCAGCTTGCCGGCAGCTTTCCATTCCTTCGCCACTTCGACGAACAGGTCCAGCGCATAGGCAGCGTCGGAAACGATGCCGTAATCCGGGCAGAACACGCGGCCGATCTGGGTCGGCTCGATGTCAACGTGCACGAACTTGCGATCCTTGGTGTAAACCTCAAGCGTGCCGGTGTGGCGGTTGGCCCAACGGTTGCCGATACCAAGCGCGAAGTCGGACGCAAGGAAGTTCGCATTGCCGTAGCGGTGATGCGTTTGCAGGCCGACCTGACCGGCTTCCAGCGGGTGATCGTCCGGAATCGAGCCCCAGCCCATCAGCGTCGGCACGACCGGCACGCCGACAATTTCGGCGAACTCGACCAGCTTTTTCGCTGCGTCGGCAATGATCACGCCGCCGCCGGAGATGATCAGCGGGCGCTCGGATTCGTTCAGCATCGAGATGGCTTTCTCGATCTGCGCGCGGCTGGCTTTCGGTTTGAATACGTCCAGCGGGGTGTAGGTATCCGGATCAAATTCGATCTCGGTGGTTTGTACGTCGAACGGCAGGTCGATCAGTACCGGGCCCTGGCGGCCGGAGCGCATCAGGTGGAATGCCTGCTGGAATGCGCGCGGCACCTGTGCCGGCTCACGCACGGTCACGGCCCATTTGGTGACTGGCGCGGCGATGCGCTCGATATCAACAGCCTGGAAGTCTTCCTTGTGCAGGCGTGCGCGCGGTGCCTGGCCGGTGATGACCAGAATTGGGATGGAGTCGGCAATCGCCGAGTACAGGCCGGTGATCATGTCGGTCGCGGCCGGGCCGGACGTACAGATGCCGATGCCGATGTTGCCGGCTTTGGCGCGGGTGTAGCCTTCGGCCATGTGTCCGATGGCTTCGCCGTGACGCGCCAGAATGTGTTTCATCGTGCCGCGCTTTTTCAGCGCAGCGTAAAACGGATTAATACCAGCGCCAGGCACACCAAACAACTGGGTGACGCCTTCTTTCTCCATTACATGTACAGCTGCTTCAGCTGCGGTCATTTTAGCCACGGGGCACCTCCTTGTTGACACATTTGGGGATTATCGATTTTTAATTATAGTGATGAACAAATGGTTTGATAAGATAATAAAAAATCGTGTTATTCGATACTTTGTGTAAGGAATTATCGGGTGGATAAGCTCAAGCAAATCGAGGCATTCGTGCTGGTGGTCGACAAGGGAAGTCTTGCGCGCGCAGCACTGGAAAAGGGAATCACGCCGGTGATGCTCGGACGGCGCATTGATGCGCTGGAAAAGCGTCTTGGCGCGAAGCTGATGCATCGTACCACACGTCATCTTTCTTTGACGGAGCAGGGATCTGTGTTCCTTGAGCATTGCCGCCAGATACTGGGCGACATTGACCGCGCCGAGCGGGTGGTGTCCGAGGGGCGCGACAAGGCGACCGGCCACCTTATCGTGACCGCGCCGGCGTCGTTCGGCAGGAAACATGTCGCGCCGTATGCGCCGGCGTTCCTGAAGGCGAATCCGGATGTGCGGATTTCATTCAATCTCAGCGATCAGGTGGTCGATATGGTGCGCGAGGGGTACGATTTGAGCATCCGTATCGGTGGCAACATCGATCAGAGTCTGGTGGCGGTCAAGCTGTACCCAAATCACCGCGTGGTCTGCGGTACGCCGGAATATTTTGCCCGGCACGGCGTGCCGAAGACCCTGGACGATCTGATGAAGCACAATTGCCTGACGTTCAACCTGCAGGGCGGACAGCAGCGCGGCTGGTATTTCCGCGACAAGGGCAAGGCGGTGATTGTCCGCCCGGAGGGCAAGCTCGATTGCAACGATGGCGAGTTGCTGCATCGCTGGTGCCTCGAGGGGCTGGGGCTGGCTTGGCGCTCGACTTGGGAAATCGAAACGCAACTGGCGTCCGGCGAACTGGTGACGGTGCTGGACGAATACGCGCTGTCGGATTACGACATCACG
This sequence comes from Burkholderiaceae bacterium, assembly GCA_018262475.1. GTDB lineage: Bacteria > Pseudomonadota > Gammaproteobacteria > Burkholderiales > Burkholderiaceae_D > QZKY01. The sequence continues at coordinate 3,018 of JAGSYW010000086.1, forward strand.
GCGATTTACCCGCAGCAACAGCATCTGCCGCTGAAAACGCGGCTGTTCATCGACATGCTCAAATCGATTTACTCGCAGCCCGGTTACTGGACACGGGGCAGCTGACGGCCTGTCGATGCAAAAACATACTGGTGGCAGTATTTTTAAACTGCTTTGGAGTATTTGGCCAGGATGGCTGGTTTGTTTGTATACTCCCGAAAAACAATTATTTTGATGAGGGAATTCAGATGCTGGTGATATTCAAATGCAAGGCAGCGGGCGACATCATCATGTTCGAAGAAAACGCCAAGCCGCTGCTCGATGTGCTCGGGCGCGACGTTGATAAGGGCATCATCCTGGCGGCGGAAACGGCGGAGGCGATTGCGAAGCTGGAAGCCGAAGTCGAGCGGATGAAGTTGGTCGAGGCGGAGGAAAAGGCGCGGCGCGAGGCGGAGGCGCGCGAAAAGGAACTGGAGCTGCAGCAAAAGCGTGAGGCCGGTCTGGTGGAAGATGAGGACAAGGACGAGATCGACCGGCAGGACGAGCGCCGCAAGCAGCAGCGCGAAAAGGAGCGCAAGGTCGAACAGGTCAGCTTTGCCGCACGCGCCTATCCACTGCTGGAAATGCTCCGGCGAGCGAACAAGAAAGAACGCGACGTGGTCTGGGGTGTGTAGGCAGCGCGCGGCTTTTCCGCGATAATGCCGCTTTTTGACGCGGTACCATCATGTCCATCCGTCTCATTGTTGGTCTGGGCAACCCAGGCCCGGAATACGAACAAACGCGCCACAACGCCGGCTTCTGGCTGGTGGACAACTTGGCAAACACGCTGCCCGGCTGCCAGTTGCAGAAAGAAGCGCGCTTTCAGGCGCTGGCGACAAAAACCCGCATTGGCGGGCAGGAAGTCTGGCTGCTGGAGCCGCAGACCTTCATGAACCTGTCCGGCCGGGCGGTTGGCGCGCTGGCGCGGTTCTTCAAGATCGCGCCGGACGAAATTCTGGTGGTGCATGACGAACTCGATCTGCAGCCTGGCACGGCGAAAATCAAGAAAGCCGGTTCATCCGGCGGTCATAACGGGCTGAAGGATATTGCGGCCGCGCTCGGCACGCAGGATTTCTGGCGTCTGCGCATCGGTGTTGGTCATCCGCGCGAGCAGGGGCTGAAATCGCCGGTAATCGATTTCGTGCTGCATCGTCCGCGCAAGGAAGAACAGACTCTGATCGACCAGGCGATCGCTCAGAGTCTGGCTGTGATTCCGCTACTGTGCGAAGGGCGTTTCGATATTGCGATGAAACAGCTGCATACGGTGAAGAAGCCGGACGCAGCAGCGGGCTAAGACTTATTGGTTGTCGGTGGTTTTCGGTTTGAACTGCTTGTCGCTGATGCGGAACTTCGCGCGGCGATCGCCCATCAGTTCGCGCAATTCCTTGATGCTCAGGTTGCTGACTTCATGCATGCGGATCAGCAGCGATGCGCCAACCGGGAGGCGATTGTGGCGGATTTTGCTGATGACCGGCGGCGCCACTTCGAGCGCGCGCGACAGTGCAGCGTCATTTTTCAGGTTCATCAGCTTGATCAGTGTGTCGAGCAGATTGTTCGGATCGTAAACGCGCTGGCTTGCATCGGCCTCGGTATTCTGGTTCGTTTGTTCGGTCATGTCAGTGAATCCTACGTTATGCATCGATAAATTATATATAGCGCTGTTGTTATAGTTGCAAAAAGCTCCCCCTTTCCCTTTCATGCACAGGGGCCGGTATCGCAGGGGGAATTCCTTGCAGATATAACGAAAGACGCATTAAGGAAATTCTTAATTCTACGGCAAGCCGCGCATCATTGCCATATAGCAATGTCATGATAGGGGCGGCATTTGCCAGTGATGAGCGGTTTGCGCGCCAATCCCATGCAACTTTCTTGCTTGTGCGCAAATGCCGCCACGGCATTTTCCGTAAAATGAGCATTATGAAACTTCGCATCGCAACTTACAACATCCACAAGGGGGTGACTTCGCTGGCGCAGCGGCCGCGGATCCACTCGCTGAAACGAGCGTTGCGTTCGCTGGATGCGGAGCTGGTGTTCTTGCAGGAGGTGCAGGGGCAGCACGATTTGCTGGCGGTACGTCTGGGCAATCCGTTGCTGACCATCTCGCAGGACCAGTTTTTGGCTGGGCGGCTGTACCACAGCGCTTATGGCATGAACGCTGTGTATGACCACGGCCACCACGGCAATGCGTTGCTTAGTCGCTACCGGATTGTGTCGTCTGAAAATTTTGATGTATCGGATCATGCGCTGGAATCGCGCGGCATCCTGCATTGCGTGATCGAAACCGAATACGCAAATGTGCATTGCTTCGTCGTCCATCTTGGATTGTTCGCCGGCAGCCGGAGGCGCCAGACGGAGGCGCTGATCAGGCATGCGCAGGAATCGGTGCCGGCGGATGCGCCAATCATCATCGCCGGCGATTTCAACGACTGGCAGAACCAGCTGGGCGACATGCTGCGCGCAAGCCTGGGGGTGACCGAGGTGTTCGATGATCAGGGAGTGGGGGAAGGCTTCAGCGATTATTTGCGCCGCCTGACCGGGCGCAGAGCGAAGAAAACGCCGGCGCGCACCTTTCCGGTGGCGAAGCCGTGGCTGCGGCTGGATCGGATTTACTTGCGTGGATTCAAGGTGGAGTCGGCGCAGGTGTTGCAGGGCATCCGCTGGAGCCGGCTGTCCGACCATGCGCCAATCATCGCTACGCTGGAACTCATTTTGCCGCACCAGCGCAAGCGGTAGCAGGCAGCCGACGAACAGGTTTCGACGCAGAGGGAACTCGCTCCATTTATGTGCTCGGTCAAATACGTCGCTCACAACCAATTGGCGATCCTGCAGAATGGGGAGGCGTATTTTCCTGCGTTGATTCTGGCCATCGAGGAGGCGGCCGAAGAGATTTATTTCGAAACGTATATTTTTGCGTCCGACGATGCGGGGCGCGCGGTCAAGGGCGCGCTGATCCGCGCCGCGTCACGCGGTGTCGAGGTGCATGTCATCACCGATTGGGTCGGAACAGGCCACCTGAACGGTTCAAAGCTAGAAGATGAGTTGATTGCGGGCGGCGTTAGTCATCGCTCGTTCAACCCCTGGTTCCGGCGCGGCATTGCGCGCACACACCGCAAAATTTGCGTGGTTGACGGCAAGGTCGCGTTTGTCGGCGGCATCAATGTTACCGATGATTTGCGCTACGACTACGATCCGCAGCAATTGCTGCCGGCGCCGCGCTGGGATTTCGCCATTCGTATCGAAGGGCCGCTGGTGGCGCGGATTCAGCGCGAGGCAAGGCTGGAGTGGGTGCGCCTGGGCAAGCTCGGTCTGCTGCATGTGATTGGCTTGATGCGCGATATTCTGCCGCTGCCGCAGAATGCCGATAAACGCGGGCTGGCCGGCTTCGTCGTGCGCGACAATCTGCACAACCGGCGTACGATTCAGCGTGCCTACCTGCGGGCGATTGGTGCCGCCCGGCATAGCATCGTGATGGCGAACCCGTATTTCGCGCCGGGAAGAAAGTTCAGGAAAGCGCTGGCGGCGGCGGCCTCGCGCGGGGTTGAGGTCAAACTGCTGCTGGGCGTGGGCGAGTTCTGGTTGCAAGATTCAGTCGCGCAGTCGTTTTATCCGAAAATGCTCAGACGCGGCATCAAACTGTACGAATATCGCAAGACCCAGCTGCACGCGAAGGTGGCGGTGGTGGACAACATTTGGGCCACGGTCGGGTCGAGCAATATTGATGGCCTGAGCCTGTTCCTGAACCACGAGGCGAATCTTGTGGTCAAGGATGTGGCTTTCACCCAGGATTTGCGCGCGCATATCGAGCTGGGGTTTGCCGATGCAACACAGATTCATCTGGAAGATTTCGACAACCGCCCGTGGTACAAACGGCTCGGCTACAACGTGGCTTACGTGTTTTACCGGCTGCTCATGCGGATTGTGACTATGGGGGATTACACCTGAAGCAGTTGCATTTCACAGCAAGGCATCGCGCTTCACGGTAAAATGGCGGCGCAAAGCAGGCCAGACAGTCGCTGGCTGCCGTGCAAGCGGCAGCGGGAGGAAGGTCCGGACACCACAGGGCAGGGTGGCGGCTAACGGCCGTCCGCTGAAAACCGCAAGGTATAAGGCGAGGAACAGGGCCACAGAGACGAGCGTATTAAGTTACGGTGAAACGCGGCAACCTCCACCCGGTGCAATTCCAAGTAGGCACGCATTGAGGCGGCTCGCGGAGCGTGCGGGTAGGAAGCTCGAGCGCCGGAGCAATCCGGCGCCTAGACGAATGACTGTCATAGCGGCTGGCTGCAAGGCTGGCTGCCGTAACAGAATCCGGCCTATCGGCCTGCTTTGCTTTTTCCCTTTTGACCGTTCGACTGGTATCGGGACAGCATATCGGTAACATTGTTGAATGCTGGCTACCGGCGCCTGAATTTTTGCCATGCGTATTGCTAGCAGGCAAGATTTGCGCGATAGCCCAAACAACTGACCGAAAAATCGTTTTCGTTCGATAAGCCCTGAGAAATATACTCCCATCAGTATTTAAAAACGGCCAGCAAATACGAGGCCTGGAATACAGTTTTGGTTATATACCCTCATGCTATTTTGCGTAGGTCGGATCGGTGCATTCAGTTGATCCGCCGGGGGCGTCTGCTTGAACTCACTTTGTGCTAAATCCGCACGGTTGCCGGCTGCGGGTATCGCAGCAGCCGGCGATGCCGTTTTGCGGCACACGGCGCGACAAACAAGGCGGGGCTAGCGCTGTCGGAATGTTCGATTTCTAAGTATCGACATTCAATGTCTGCGGTAAGTGCCTAATTTGTCAGGATATTTGGTGTTGAAAAGCGCTTTCGGAGTTGGCGCTAAGTCGTTGAGTTCATTGAAAAATATCTGAATTTTGCGGCGAAAATCGCTTGACCACGCACATACCTTCATCTAAAGTGGGCATTAGTGTGAAAAAGTGTCGAATTGTGGGGTGTCTGGCAATCAGGCACATGGCTGCAAATCACGCGGTAGTCGGTCAGTACGAGGATTTTCAATGTTCCAGGGCGAATCAGCAATAACTCTCGATGCCAAAGGCAGGATGTCGATTCCTGCCAGGCACCGTGACGCCTTGTCGTTGCAGTGTGATGGTCGACTGACGTTGACTAAGCACCCTGACGGCTGCCTGCTGCTGTTGCCTCGTCCTGCGTGGGAAGTGTTGCGGCAGCAGATTATGGGCTGGCCGATGTCGGCGCGTGCGTGGCAGCGTATTTTCCTCGGTAGCGCATGTGACGTTGAACTTGATTCCGCCGGGCGCATCCTGATTTCGCCCGAGTTGCGGGTAGCGGCCGGATTGACACGCGAGGTGACGCTGCTCGGCATGGGCAGCCGGTTCGAGATTTGGGACTCGGCGAAATACGCCGAAAGCGAAGCGCAGGCAATTGCCACAGGCATGCCTGAAGCGCTGCGTGATTTTTCTTTCTGACGGTTTGAAATGACGACGCAGGCAGCGCCGGTATTGCAGCATCGTACCGTGCTGCTGGAAGAAGCGGTTGAAGCGCTGGCGATCGAGGGCGTGCGCGCAGACGGCATGTATGTTGATGGCACCTTTGGTCGTGGTGGTCACAGCCGTCTAATCCTGCAACGGCTGGGGCATCATGGCCGACTGCTGGCATTCGACAAGGATCCGCAAGCCATTGCCGAAGCGCAGACCATTACCGACCAGCGTTTTGAAATCGTACATGACAGTTTTGCCACGATGCCGGCGGCGCTGAAGGAGCGAGGTATCGCGCAAGTTGATGGCGTGCTGTTGGATCTCGGCATTTCATCGCCGCAGGTCGATGACGCCGGGCGCGGTTTCAGTTTTCGCAACGATGGTCCGCTCGACATGCGCATGGACACCACGCGCGGCATTCCGGCATCCGAATGGCTGGCCACCGCTACCGAACAACAAATCGAAAGGGTGATACGCGACTATGGGGAAGAACGGTTTGCTTTTCAGATTGCAAAGGCGATTGTTGCTGGCCGGGCAGTCACACCA
>JAGSYW010000087.1 GCA_018262475.1 Burkholderiaceae bacterium
TGCATGTGGATGAAACCTTCGACGTGCGCGACATGCTGCGCCCGGCGGTGTTCATCCCCGAATCCAAAAGACTGAACGTGCTGCTGCGCGATTTCCGCAACAACCGCAACCACATCGCGCTGGTGGTGGACGAATATGGCGGCATCGCCGGACTGATCACCATCGAAGACGTGCTCGAACAAATCGTCGGCGATATTGAGGATGAATATGATTTCGACGAAGCGGAAGACAACATCCTGTCGGTGCGTCCCGGTAATTTCGGCCCGCGCTGGCGCGTGCGCGCGCTGACCGAGCTGGAACAGTTCAACCAGACACTGGGCGTTGAGCTGAAGGACGAGGATGTCGACACCATCGGCGGGCTGGTGGCCAACCACCTCGGACGCATGCCGCACAAGGGCGACAAGTTCGATATCGCCGAGTTACGATTCGAAGTACAGCGCGCCGATGCACGCCAGATTCACGTGCTACTGGTGGAAAAAATGCTGCCACCGGTGACCGAAACCGCCGCCGTCGAAACCTGATTCCCACCATTAAACCGTGAACGCCCGCCGCAACGCCCTGCCCGCCCTGCTGCTGTCGGCCGTGGCTGGTGCCACCAGCGTGGTGGCGTTCGCACCCTGGGGCTGGTGGCCCATCCAGATCCTCGCTCTAGCGCTCGTATTCCACCTCGCGCTGCGGGCGCAATCGGTGCGCAAGAGCGCGCTCATCGGCTGGGCTTACGGCTTTGGCTGCGCCGTCAGCGGACTGCACTGGCTTTTCGTCAGCATGCACCGCTACGGCGGCATGGCGGCATGGCTGGCCGCATTGGCCGTGCTGCTGTTTGCGCTCGAACTGGGCGCCTTTGCGGCCATTGCGCTTGGCGTGGGGGCATGGCTTAGGCAACGGCTATCGTCACCCGCGGTGGTTGGCGCACTGCTGATTTTCCCTGCTTGCTGGTCGCTTAGCGAATGGTTGCGCGGCTGGCTGTTCACAGGATTCCCTTGGCTCGTTTCCGGCTATGCGCACACCGGCAGCCCGCTGGCCGGTTTCGCGCCTCTGGGCGGCGTGTATGGCATCGGCTGGCTGGCAGCGATTGCCGCCGGCTGCATCGCGTTCCTGCCATTCCGTCAAACGCGCGGACGGATTCTGGCGCTGCTGCTGGCCGGCGCGCTGTTCGTCACAGGGTTCTTGCTGCAACAGGTGCACTGGACCGAACCGCACGGCCAGCCAATCAGCGTGCGCCTGCTGCAAACCAACGTGCCGCAGGAAATGAAGTTCGAACGTGCGCAAATCGACATGATGCTGGCGCTGAACCACGCGATGCTGACCGAAGCGCCAGCCGATTTGATCGCCACGCCCGAAACCGCGCTGCCGGTGATGGCGCAACGGCTGCCGCGCAGCTACCTGCCCAAACTGGGCGAGTTTTCCCGCAAGACCGGCAGCCATCTGCTGCTCGGCATCCCGCTATACGATGGCCGCGACGATTACACCAACAGCATGATCGGTTATGCCCCGACACGCGAAAGCAGCTACCGTTACGACAAGCACCATCTGGTGCCATTTGGCGAATTCGTGCCGCCGGGCTTCCGTTGGTTCGTCAACCTGATGCACATCCCGCTCGGCGATTTTTCGCGCGGCCCGCTGGTGCAACCGGCATTCGCGGTCAAGGAGCAGCGGGTGCTGCCCAACATCTGCTACGAAGACCTGTTCGGCGAGGAAATCGCCGAGCAGATTGCCGCCGCCTACTACGCCGGCCAACCGCAGCCGACGATGCTACTGAATGCTTCCAACATCGCCTGGTTCGGCGACACGCTCGCGCTGCCGCAACACTTGCAAATTTCGCAGATGCGGGCGCTGGAAACCGGCAGGCCAATGCTGCGCTCTACCAACACTGGCACCACAGCCATCATCGCCCCCGACGGCAGCGTCACCGCTCGCCTGCCAGTCTATGCACGTGGCACGCTGGCGGCGCAAGTGCAAGGCTTTGCCGGCGTCACGCCCTATATCCTGTACGGCAACGCAATCGTGCTGGGGTTGGCACTCTTGTCGCTGCTAGGCGCGTGGTGGCTGGCCAGGCGGGCGCGCCGGCGCAGTATTTGGCGCTAAATGTAACCGCCCCCCCCTCAAAGCGGGCTACCCTGCCCTTTCCCGCCCTTCCTTTTCAGCCAGTCCCACAAACCGATACGGTACAATCTCGCATCTGATTTTAGGAACACCATGGAATCGCAATACCTCGCCCTGCTGCAAGACATCCTCGATAACGGCGTCGAAAAAGGCGACCGCACCGGCACCGGCACGCTGTCGGTATTCGGCCGCATGTACCGCCACGACCTGAGTACCGGCTTCCCGCTGCTGACGACCAAGAAGCTGCATGTGCGCTCGATTTTCCACGAACTGCTGTGGTTCCTGCAGGGCGGCACCAACATCCGCTACCTGAACGACAATGGCGTCTCCATCTGGGATGAATGGGCCACGCCTGAAGGCGAGCTGGGGCCGGTGTATGGCGCGCAATGGCGCGCGTGGAAAGGCGAGCACGGCGAAACCATCGACCAGGTGGCCGAGGTCATCCGAAGCATCCGCCAGAACCCGAACAGCCGCCGGCACATCATCAATGCGTGGAACGTGGCGGTGCTGCCGGACGAGCGAAAATCGCCGGTGCAAAATGCGTTGGAGGGCCGGATGGCGCTGCCGCCGTGCCACGTGATGTATCAGTTCTGGGTCGCGAACGGCAAGCTGAGCTGCATGATGACGCAGCGTTCCGGCGACGTGTTCCTCGGCATTCCATTCAATGGCGCCTCGCTGGCGCTGTTGACGCACATGGTGGCGCAGCAATGCGATTTGGAACCGGGCGAGATCGTGCATTCGATTGGCGACCTGCACCTGTACCTGAACCACGTCGAACAGGCCAAGCGGCAACTGGCGCGCACTCCCCGGCAGCTGCCGCAGCTGGTGTTCAAGCGCAAGCCGGAGTCGATTTTCGATTACCGCTACGACGATTTCGAAATTACCGCCTACGATCCGCATCCGGCGATTTCGGCACCGATTGCGGTTTGAACAGGGGTATATAACCAAACCATCGCTCTGAGCCTTATATTTGCTGGTCATTTTTAAATACTGGCTGGAGTATATTTTTCAGGCTAATTAAACAAAAGTGACTTTCGGGTCAGTTATTTTGATTCACCAGCAGCCGCCCCGCTCCTGAAAATCGGCATTTTTGCCGGGGTATAAAGCAAAAAAAGGGTTTTCCGCCATATATTCTGGCGCACATCAGAAATACCCCGCCCAGTATATATACGCAGAACCGGCTCGAATCCGGCTCACAACAGCAGACACCCCGACCACCCAGCCACACCCATCGTATCCTCAGCCTCACCTGCACTCATGACCTCCCTCAATCAGCGCGCGCAGCACTTGCTGCAAACCGTATTCGGCTACCCGGCGTTTCGCGGCCGGCAAGGCGAAATCGTCGCGCATGTGGCGGGCGGCGGCGATGCGCTGGTGCTGATGCCAACCGGCGGCGGCAAATCGCTGTGCTACCAGATTCCGGCGATGCTGCGCGACGGCGTGGGCGTGGTGGTGTCGCCGCTGATCGCGCTGATGCAGGATCAGGTCGATGCGCTGGAACAGGCCGGCGTGCGCGCCGCGTTCCTGAATTCGAGCCAGTCGTGGGAGGAGGCGAATGCGGTCGAGCGCGCATTGCGGCGCGGCGAGCTGGATCTGGTCTACATCGCGCCCGAGCGGCTGGCCACGCCGCGCTGCCTGGAATTGCTGCAGGCATCGAAAATCGCCTTGTTCGCCATCGACGAAGCGCACTGCGTATCGCAATGGGGGCACGATTTCAGGCCGGAATACATCCGGCTGTCGGTGCTGCACGAACGCTTTCCAGAGGTGCCGCGAATCGCGCTGACGGCGACCGCCGACCCGCAGACGCGAGCCGAGATCGTGCACCAGTTGCAGTTGGACGAGGCGCAGCATTTCGTCGATTCGTTCGACCGGCCGAACATCGGCTACCGCATCGTGGAAAAGAACAATGCGCGTCAGCAGTTGCTGGATTTCATCCATATCGAACACCGCGGCGATGCCGGCATCGTCTATTGCCTGTCGCGCAAACGGGTGGAGGAAACGGCCGAATTTCTGAACGCGCACGGCGTAGCTGCGCTGCCGTACCACGCCGGCATGGCGCACGAGCAGCGCGCCGCGCATCAGGCGCGCTTCCTGCGCGAGGATGGGCTGGTGATGGTCGCGACCGTGGCGTTCGGCATGGGGATCGACAAGCCGGACGTGCGTTTCGTCGCCCATCTGGATCTGCCGCGCAGCATCGAAGCGTACTATCAGGAAACCGGCCGCGCCGGGCGCGATGGCGAACCGGCCGATGCGTGGATGACTTACGGCCTGCAGGACGTGGTGCAGCAGCGGCGGATGATCGACGAATCGGAAGCCGACGAGGCGTTCAAGCGCGTGCAGCGCGACAAGCTGAACGCGATGCTGGCGCTGTGCGAAACGGTCGGCTGCCGCCGGGTACAGCTGCTGGACTATTTCGGCCAGCCGTCCGCGCCTTGCGGCAATTGCGACACCTGCCGCGAAGCGCCACGCTCGTTCGACGGCACGGTCGCGGTGCAAAAGCTGCTCTCTGCCATATACCGCACCGGCCAGCATTTCGGTGCCGCGCACGTGATCGACGTCTTGCGCGGGCTGGAAAACGACAAGGTGCGCCAGTGGCAGCACGATCTGCTCTCCACCTTCGGTATCGGCGCCGACCGCAGTGCGGCCGAATGGCGCGCGATCCTGCGGCAAACGCTGGCACTCGGGCTAGCCGAAGTCGACTACGATGCGTTTCAGGCGCTGAAACTGACCGAAAACGCGCGCGCGGTGCTGCGCGGCGAACAGACGGTGCAGCTGCGCGAATTCCGCAAACCGTTCAAGCAGAAATCCGCCAGCAAATCCGCGTTCACGGAAAACGCGCTCGACCGAACGGAACAGGCACTGTTCGAGCGCTTGCGCTGGTGGCGGCTGGAAACGGCACGCGCGCGCAACCTGCCAGCCTACGTGATCCTGCAGGATGCCACCCTGCGCGACATCGCCCGCGCCAAACCGGCCAGCATTGAACAACTGGGCGCGATTGCCGGCATCGGCAGCAAGCGGCTGGAAAGCTGGGGCGAGGAAATCGTGGCGCTGCTGGCAGCTGAAGCTGACGCATGAATCCTGGGTATCAAACCGGGGAGCAGGCCAGTTCTTGCCCTTGCCCATCCGTACGGTGACGCACCCCGCGTACGGCTCGCGCATGGTGTTGAATGCATTGCTCTCCAGCCATCCCTGACCTGTTGCTGCGCTGGCAGCTTGCCTTATATCAAAACCTGGCGCTTGCCGACTGTTATCGTCCACAGGAAATCCATTCACTTTTTATGCGAGGATAAGCATGAAAGCCCTGATTGTTTATTACAGCATGTATGGACACATCTACCGGATGGCTGAAGCGGTGGCCGCAGGCGTGCGCGAAATCCCGGGCTGCGAAGCGGTGGTGAAACGCGTTCCAGAAACCCTGTCGGCCGATATTCTAGGCAAGATGGGCGCACTCGAGGCGCAAAAAAGCATGGAGCATGTGCCGCTCGTGTCGGTCGAGGATCTGGCCGGCGCCGACGCCATCCTGTTTGGTACGCCCACGCGTTTCGGCAACATGTGTGGCCAGATGCGCCAATTTCTGGATGCGACCGGCGGACTGTGGGCCGCAGGCAAGTTGATCGGCAAGGTTGGCAGCGTTTTCACCAGTTCCGCCACCCAGCATGGAGGACAGGAATCGACCATCCTCAGCTTTCACACCACCCTGCTGCATCACGGCATGGTTGTTGTCGGCCTGCCCTATTCCTTTGCAGGACAGATGGGCGTAACGGAAATCACCGGCGGCTCCCCATACGGCGCCTCAACCATCGTCGGCGGACAAAGCGAGCGCATGCCGAGCGAAAACGAACTGGCTGCCGCACGCTTCCAGGGCGCCCATGTAGCCCGGATCGCACAAAAGCTGACCGGCTAGAAGCCACTGCCTGCATAACGCAAGCCGTTCAAGCAAAAAATCGCGAGGAAACCGTCGCGCCGCGGGCGGCTGCACCTGGCGCTGACTAACCAGCCGCTGCCACACTCCAGGAGCATTGGCTGGCGGGGCAAAAAGGTTTAGACTGCCCTTTTGCTCAGCGCTCGCAACCGGCGAGCCCCACATCATGAAAGCAATTGTGACCGGCGGCAGCCGAGGCATCGGACTCGAAATTTCAAACATGCTGGCTGCGAAAGGGTTTGACGTGCATGTGCTGTCCCGCACCCGAATCGAATCCCTGCCGACCAAGACGGTATCCTGGATCGCCGACATCGCCGATTACGAACAAACGCTCGATGTAGTTAAGCAGATTGGCCCGGTGGACGTGCTGATCAACAATGCCGGCCAGATGAACACCAAGACGGCGCGCGATTACCGGCTGGAAGAAATCCACCACTCGCTCAATGTCAACCTGATCAATGCCGTTCGCCTCAGTGTCCATCTGGCAGAACAAATGGCAGCCAACGGCGGCGGACGCATCGTCAGCCTCGGTTCAATAGCCGGACAAATTGGGCATCCTGATATCTGGTACGGCATATCGAAAGCCGGGCTTGCCAACGCAATGCGCTCGCTCGCCAGAACCTTCGGCGCGCATGGCGTCATCGCCAATACCGTCGCCCCCGGCCCGGTCGAGACCGACATGATGAAAAATGCGCCGGAAGAACGGAAAGCCCGCCTGAAGGCAGTCACTATCAACCAGCGTTTCTGCACCGCCGCGGAAGTCGCGCGCACGGTGTGCTGGCTTGCAACCGACGCTCCAGCCTACATCAACGGCGAAGTGTTCGACATGAACAACGGTTCCAACTATCGTTAACGCAAGGCAGCAAGACGCCATTTTGCAGGCATTGCCCTCAGCCTAGGAAAGAAAGCAGACTAACCGGGAGATGAGCTCAACATTCTCCCTGGGCAAATTGGCGCCTTGGTAAGGAAACCTGCTGCCGATAACGCAGACTGCCGCCTTGCATCAATAATCGCTGTTATTGAGAAATAATAACGATGACAACGCCCCGTTCGGTTACATTCAAAATTCGAACAACCATTACCAGGGGGCGGTATGACAACGAAGTGTCCGCGATGCGAGGAAGAGGTTAAAGGTGTTACCGTACGCGAGGTCAGTGGCTGTGGTTATGGCGGCAGGTCGTGGAAGTGCATTTCACTGAACTGTCCAAAATGCAATACGTCGCTTGGCGTGCAAATCAATCCTGACGCCATCAGGAAAGACTTGCTGGCTGAAATGTCGGGCTACGGCAGCCGGTAGGCATCAACAGGTTCCGCCAGCCCCGGCGAAAGCCGGGGTTTTCTTTTATTCTTGCCTCGGGTGCTTGCCACTCTGGACTACATCGGCGCCCCCCGGTGGCAAAGCAGGTTGCCGGGGTATATATCTAAAACACCCCTCCGGGCCTCATTCTTGCTGGCGCATTAAAAATACCCTGACCAGTATTTTTTGCGTTGCAAGCTGCCTGAATCGCGTTTTCAGCCGAGATTGTAGAACTCCAGCTCGAAGGCTTCAGCGTAGCGCGCTTCCAGCTTCAGTTCGGCCGCAATCTGGCGGTTAAGCATCAGCACCCGCTCGTCGAAGCCGTGGCCGCGCACAGCCAGATTGCGCTGCTGCTGGCTATCATGAAAGCGCAGCAACTGGGCCTTCCATTCGGCCATTTCGTCACCGAACGGCAGGTACAGGTCGGTGCGCATCCCGACCGTTTTCGCATCGCGGTTCATGAACAACGCCACCGGACGGCCATGCCGCAACGCTGCCTGCCGCGCGAGCGAACACATCACGCGGTGCGCATTGTTGGTGTCATTCCCGTGCGGCAGGAAGATGATGTCCGGCTGGCAATCGATGATGAATGCGCTAATCGCACCGAAATTGGCTGCGCTGTCTTTCAACTGGTCTGTGGCGTCGCGTTCCAGATCGAGAAACGTCAGCTTTTCTTCCGGCAAACCGAAAAAGCGCAGGCTGGCGCGCTGCTCCTTTTCGCGCAATGCCGCCTTTTGCGCCTGCGTCGCGCCCGGCAAATAGGAATCCTCGACGCCGCTGCCAGTCTGCACCACGGCGGCATGGATCGGGTTGCCGTTTTCCGCCAGGAAGTGCAGCGTAACGCCAATCGCGTCGAAGTCGTCCGGGTGCGGCGCCAGCACCAGCACGCGCAGCCTCTCGGGAATCATGCCCTCCACAAGCGCGCGCGGTACCGGGCCTTGCCACAGTGTTTTCAGTTCCGGTTTCATGTGTGTTCTCCTGCACTGGTAACGCTTTGGTTTGCAATGCTTGTCGCGCGCGCCCACATGGCGTGCGACCTTGTTTCCATTCTACGGCGAGGGACGCCTGGCGTTTTGACTTTTCGCACGACCAGAAACGACAAAAGCCAGCGCAAGCGCTGGCTTTTGGTAGTGCCGCATGACAGAGGCTTATTCTGCCTCGACTGCCTCGCTGGCTTCCGGACGGTCCAGCAGTTCAACATACGCCATCGGCGCATTGTCGCCCTGACGGAAACCCATCTTCAGTATGCGCAGGTAGCCACCATTGCGGTTTGCATAGCGCGGGCCGATTTCAGCAAACAGCTTGACCACGATGTCGCGATCGCGCAGGCGGTTGAATGCCAGTCGCTTGTTCGACAGGTTGTCAGTCTTGCCCAGCGTGATGATCGGTTCTACAACGCGGCGCAGTTCTTTTGCTTTCGGCAGCGTGGTCTTGATCGCTTCGTGCTTGAGCAGCGATACAGTCATGTTGCGCAGCATCGCGAGGCGATGCGACGAAGTGCGGTTCAGTTTACGGAGACCGTGACGATGACGCATGATATTTCCTT
>JAGSYW010000088.1 GCA_018262475.1 Burkholderiaceae bacterium
CTACCAAATCGCCGATATCACCCTGGCCGAATGGGGTGACAAGGAAATCCGCATCGCTGAAACCGAAATGCCGGGCCTGATGGCAATCCGCGAGGAATTCGCCGCCAGCCAGCCGCTGAAAGGCGCGCGCATTACCGGCTCGCTGCACATGACTATCCAGACCGCGGTGCTGATCCAGACGCTGGAAGCGCTCGGTGCGCGCGTGCGCTGGGCTTCCTGCAACATATTTTCGACCCAGGATCATGCCGCCGCTGCTATTGCCGCCTGCGGCACGCCGGTTTTTGCAATCAAGGGCGAATCGCTGGACGATTACTGGGAATACACCCACCGGATTTTCGACTGGCCCGATGGCGGTTACTCGAATATGATTCTCGACGATGGCGGCGATGCGACGCTGCTGCTGCATCTCGGCTCGCGCGCCGAAACCGATCTGTCGGTGCTGAACAATCCGGGGTCGGAAGAAGAAGTCTGCCTGTTCAATTCAATCAAGCGTTATCTGGCGAAAGACGGTAGCTGGTATTCGAAGCGCCTGGCCGAAATCAAGGGCGTGACCGAGGAAACCACCACCGGCGTCAACCGCCTGTATCAGATGCACAAGGAAGGCAAGCTGGCGTTCCCGGCCATCAACGTCAACGATTCAGTCACGAAATCGAAGTTCGACAACCTGTATGGCTGCCGCGAATCGCTGGTCGATGGCATCAAGCGCGCCACTGACGTAATGATCGCCGGCAAGGTCGCTGTGGTAGCGGGCTATGGTGACGTCGGCAAGGGCTGCGCCCAGGCGCTGCGCGCGCTGTCGGCGCAGGTGTGGGTGACGGAAATCGACCCGATTTGCGCGCTGCAGGCGGCGATGGAAGGCTACCGCGTGGTGACGATGGATTACGCGGCCGAGCATGCGGACATTTTCGTGACCGCCACTGGCAACTACCACGTGATCACGCACGACCACATGGTGAAAATGAAGGATCAGGCGATCGTGTGCAACATCGGCCACTTCGACAACGAAATCGATGTCGCCTCGATCAAGCAGTACCAATGGGAAAACATCAAGCCGCAGGTGGATCACATCATCTTCCCGACCGGCCGCCGCATCATCCTACTGGCTGAAGGCCGGCTGGTGAACCTCGGCTGCGGCACCGGCCATCCGTCATACGTGATGAGTTCGTCGTTCGCCAACCAGACCATCGCGCAGATCGAACTGTATTCGAACACGAAATCGTATCCGGTCGGTGTGTACACATTGCCGAAGCATCTGGATGAAAAGGTCGCGCTGCTGCAACTGAAGAAGCTGAATGCGCAACTGACGCGGCTGACGGCGGAACAGGCAGCGTACATCGGCGTATCGGTCGATGGCCCGTACAAGCCGAACCACTACCGCTACTGATCCTAGGCACGACCCCTGCCGCGCGCGGCAGGGGGCAACACCCGCAATTTGCGACAGGGCACACGAAAGGCAAACGATGCGACTGCTGATACTCTGGCTCATCAATGCCGCCGCGCTGCTGGCGATTCCCTACCTGATGGATTCGGTGCAGGTGGCGAGCATCGGCTCGGCGCTGGTCGCGGCCGCGATCCTCGGGCTGGTGAACACGCTGATCCGGCCGATCCTGCTGGTCTTGACGCTGCCGGTCACCTTCGTGACGATGGGGCTGTTCATCTTCGTCATCAACGGCATTACGTTCTGGCTGGTGGCGCAACTGGTCAGCGGATTCCAGGTCGCCGGCTTGTGGTCGGCGATCGGTGGCGCGCTGCTGTACAGCGTCATTTCTTGGGCACTGTCCACCCTGATTTTGAAAGAATAAATGGCACAACCGACATTCAGCATCGAATTTTTTCCGCCGAAAACGCCGGAGGGCGTGGAAAACCTGCGCCAGGAGCGTAACCAGTTGGCGGAACTCGGCGCAACTTACTACTCCGTCACGCTCGGCGCGGGCGGTTCGGCCCGGTACGGCAACAACGATACCGTGACTGAAATCCAGAAAGAGGGCCGCGAGGCGGCACCGCACCTGCTGTGCATCGGCTCGAAATGCGATGACGTGCGCACCCGGCTGCACGAATACAAGGCGCAAGGCATCCGCCACCTGGTCGCGTTGCGTGGCGACTTGCCCGAAGGCGAAGAACGGGCCCAGGGCGAATTCCACTACGCGAATGAACTGGTCGAGTTCATCCGCCGGGAAACAGGCGACTGGTTCAAGATCGATGTGGCTGCCTATCCGGAAATGCATCCGCAGGCGGTTTCGGCGCAGGCTGATCTGCAAAATTTCGTGCGCAAGGCCAATGCCGGCGCCAACAGCGCCATCACGCAGTATTTTTACAATGCCGATGCGTATTTCCGCTTCGTGGATGAAGCGCGAAAGGCGGGTGTGACGATCCCGATTGTACCCGGCATCATGCCGATCACCAACTATGCCCAACTGGCGCGTTTTTCCGACATGTGCGGCGCCGAAATTCCGCGCTGGGTGCGCCTGCGGCTGGAAGGCTACGGTGACGATCTCGAATCGATCCGCGCATTCGGGCTGGATGTGGTGACGCAGTTGTGCGAACGGCTGCTGGCTGGAGGTGCGCCCGGTTTTCACTTCTACAGCCTGAACCGCGCTGCCCCGACGGTTGCAATCTGGCAACGCCTGTTTGCCGCCAAACAATAAAAAGACAGGGTATTGGCAAAAATATATCCTCCTGGCCAGATATTCTGCGGTGGTTCAGAAATACTGGCTGGGGTATGTTTTTACTGTCGCGCCGCGCAGGGTACTTCAGCAAACGGTTTGATGCAGGACAGATACAACCAGAAACTTTTCTGACAGAATGCACCGATAGACCACCAACGGATACAGCGGCTTTTCCCTGCGGGCAGTACGCCAATGAAACACATCCCCCCCTCAAGCCAGGAGCTGATCGACCGGCAAAGCAGCCCGATGCGGGTGGTGCTCGCCTATGCCGGATTTGCTGCACTGTGGATCATCGCTTCCGGCGCCCTCCTTGCGATTTCGGTCCACGATCAGGTGTTGCAGGGTTATATTGAAGTCGGCAAGGGATTGCTGTTCGTCTTGGTGACTTCAGCCTTGCTCTACCGGCTGGTCAAATGGCATCAGTCGAAATCCATACGCCTGACCAAGCTGTATGCAGCGCTCAGCCAGTGTAATCAGGCAATTGTGCATTGTGATAACGAGCAGGCGCTGTTTGACTCGATTTGCGAAACGGCGGTCAAACATGCCGGTATGCGAATGGCGTGGATTGGGTTTGTTGAGCCTGCCAGCGGCCAGGTCAGACCCGTGATGCAACATGGTGCCGGGGCGGAATATTTAAAGGACATCCGCGTCACAATCCATGCTGACGAGCATTGGGGGCGCGGGCCGACCGGCACGGCCATTCGCGAGCGCCGGGCTGTCTGGTGCGACGATTTCAACAGAGATCCCATGACGGCGCCGTGGCAGAGTAGCGGCCAGCGGTTTGGCTGGCAATCCAGTGCTGCCTTGCCACTTTACCGCAAGGGGGAGGCAGTGGGAGCTATCACGCTGTATGCCGGCAGAAGAAATGCATTCGATTCGCTGGCGCGCGAACTGCTGCTGGAAATGGCCGCCGATGTCAGTTTTGCGCTGGAACGGTTTGATCTCCAAGAAACCCATCAGCTGGCCGAGCAGCAGGCGCGCCATGCGCAGGCACTGGTGCAGCGGTTTCTGGACAAATTGCCCGGTGCCGCGTTCATCAAGGACGGCAATTTGCGGGTGCTGCTGGCCAACCGAGGTTTCCAGACCGTGCTTGGCATCGATCCGGCCAACATGATCAGCAAGACCAACAGCGAACTGTTTCCCGAGCCGTTTGCCAGCAAGATCAACGCTGATGACCAGCGCGTGCTGGCGACCGGCAGAACCGAAACGCTGCCGGAAGAATATGGCGGCAGGCACTTTGAAACGACCAAGTTCGTGATCGAGAGCGAAACTGGCGGCAAGATGATTGGCGGCATCACGATGGACGTCACCCAGCGCTACCTGCTGGGTGCGCGCCAGCAGGCGCTACTGGAACTGAACGAGCTGGGTATTCAGATGCCGGAGGCGGAATTCCTGAACCGTGGGCTAGCGATCGCGCAGCGGCTGACAGGCAGCTCGCTGTCGTTTCTGCATTTCATCAGCGAAGATCAGAAAACGGTCGAAGTGACCGCTTGCAGCGAAAATGCACGGCCAATCGCCTGCGTGGAGGGTGGCGGCAGCTGCCTGGTCGCCGATGCCGGCATATGGGCGGACTGCGTTGTCAGCCGGCGGGTGGCGCTGTTCAACAATTACCGCGCTGGCATGTCATGCGGGTTGCCGGAGAGCGGTGAACGGCTGATCCGGCTGGTGACGGTGCCGTTGATCGAGGATGGCCTGGTGCGCATGGTGCTTGGTGTCGGCAACAAGCCAGCCGATTATGATGATGCCGATATCGTTACCCTGCAGCTGATTGGCAACGATCTGTGTCGCATCGTGCGCCATCGCCGGGTCGAGGCAGCGATGCAGCAGCAGCTGGCTGATTTCAGGGCGCTGAACCAGAAGCTGGAAGAGACGCACAATCAGCTGGCGCAATCGGAAAAGATGGTGGCAATTGGCCTGCTGTCGGCCGGCATCGCGCATGAGATCAACAACCCGATCAGCTTCATCCAGTCAAATTTCTCGTCGCTTTCCAGCTATCTGGACGATCTGCTGGCGATCGACGCTGCCTATGCCGACATCGAAAAGGAGCATGGCGAACTGCTGCCGCAGGAATTCGGGCATGTGCGTGAACTCAAGCAGGCGGTCGGGCATGAATTCATCATTGCTGATTTGCGCCAGCTGATTGCGGAATCGCGCGAAGGGCTGGAGCGGGTGCGCAAAATCGTGCAGGACTTGCGCAATTTCTCGCGCGTCGGCGAAACCGGCTGGCAATGGGCCGACCTGCACGAAGGCATTTCCAGCACCTTGAGCATCGTGCGCAGCGTGATCCGGCCGGAAGTTGAAATCGAATGCACCTTTGGAGAACTGCCGCAGGTGCGCTGCATCCCGGCGCAATTGAACCAGGTATTCCTCAACTTGCTGGTGAATGCCGCGCAATCGCTCAAAGGGCCGGGCAAGGTTGCGCTCAGCACTGGCCGCGAAGGCGAGCAGGTATGGGTAGAGGTGCGTGACAACGGGGTCGGCATCGCGCCGGAAAACATGAAGCGCCTGTTCGAACCGTTTTTTACCACCAAGCCGGTTGGTCAGGGCACTGGCCTGGGGCTGTCGCTGTCATGGGGCATTGTGCAGCGGCACAACGGCAGGATTGATGTCGATTCGGAGCCTGGCAAGGGAACGGTGTTTCGCGTTGTGCTGCCGCTTGATGCGCTGGCCGTTGCGGGGGGGGAAATGAAGGGTGGCCAATAAGTGACGATGAACGCGCAAACAGCAAACGCCGGTATTTTCCATTCGGTGGCATTCGTACACTTGTTGCTCGACCGGCAATGGCGCATCCGCTCGATCAACCGCGCCGGGATGGCCGCTCTCGGCTATGCGCAGCCGGACGAGCTGGTTGGCATGCCGCTCGAATCGCTGGTGCCGGCGGGGCAGTGGGATGGCCTGAGTCTGGCAGCAGCACGGGTAGCGCTTGAACAGGGCGGGGCGCCGCCATCATTCTCGTTCGAACTGTTGTGCCGCGATGGCCAGAGCATACCGATACTGTGGAATCTGGACCAGCCGGCGAACGTAGTAGGTGGCGAGCCAGGCATTTTGCTGCTAGGGTTCGATGCGACCGCCATCCGCCACAGCCAGGAAGCGATCGCGCTGTTCCAGAGCGTGGCCGAGAATTACAGCGGCAGCATCGTGATCACCGATGGGCAGTCGCACATCCTGTACGCGAACCCTGCCGCGCAGCGCATCATGGGGTATCCGATTGGTGAACTGTTCGGACGCCCGATGAAAGATTTTCGTTCTGGCAAGACGCCGGCTGAGGTTTACCACCAGCTCAAGGATGCGCTGGCGCGGCGCGAACTGTGGAAAGGCGAATTCATCAACCGCCGCAAGGATGGCGAACTGTACGTCGAAAGCAAGACCATTGCCGCGATTCAGGATGAAAACGGCGAAGTGCAGTATTACTTTGCGATTGGCGAAAACATCACCCAGCGGCAGGAATATGAAAAGCAGATCGAGCGGCTGATGATGTTCGACCAGCTGACCGGCCTGCCGAACCTTGGCGCGTTTCAGCGCGAGATTGCGGCGGCGCAGGAATCGGCGCGGACGGGCGGGCAGCAGGTGGCGTTGCTGCATGTCGATTTCGACGACTTCAAGAAAATCAACCGCGCGATTGGCAGCGATGCGGCCGAACAGGTGCTGACTGAAACGGCGGTGCGCATCAAGGAAATCCTGCGCAAACACGATATTGCGGCGCGCGTTGCGGGCGACGAATTCGCGATCCTGATCGGGCCGGGCGAAAGCGAAGTGCAGGCTGACAGCATGGAAATTGCGCGGAGGGTGCTGGTCGCTATCCGCCGCCCGTTCCTGTACGCGGGTCAGACGATCACGCTCACCGCTTCGATCGGCATTGCGCGTTACCCGGACGCCGAAGGCAATGACGACCTGCTGGGCAATGCGATGAACGCCACGCTGCGGGCCAAGCACACTGGCGGTAACGACATCTGCTTGTTCGAAGCCGCAATGGCGAACGATGAGAACTGGCGGCGCGAACTGTTGCAGGCGATAGAGCGCAACGAACTGGTGCTGTACTACCAGCCGCAGATCAACCTGTATTCTGGCGCGATTGTCGGCGTCGAGGCACTGATCCGCTGGCTGCATCCGGTGCGCGGGCTGGTGCCGCCGTCGGAATTCATTCCGCTGGCGGAGGAAAGCAACCATATCATCGAAATCGGCGAATGGGTGCTGGTCGAAGCCTGCCGCCAGATGCGCGCCTGGCAGGATGCCGGACTGCCGCCGATCAAGGTTGCGGTCAACCTCGCCGCGCGCCATTTCCGCCAGCCGACACTGCCCGGTTCGATTGCGCTGGCGCTGACCTCGCAGCGCATCGATCCGAGCCTGTTCGAAATTGAAATCACCGAAAGCGCGATGATGCTCGACATGGTGGCGGCGGTGCGCAACATGGGGCAACTGAAGGAGCTCGGCGTGCACATCGCGCTCGACGATTTTGGCACCGGCTATTCGTCGATGGCTTACCTGTCGCGCTTTCCGATCGACATCGTCAAGATCGACCAGTCATTCGTGCGCGACATCACCACCAATCCGGCCAATGCGGCGATCGCCAAGGCGACGATTGCGATGTCGCACAAGCTCGGCAAGAAAGTGCTGGCCGAGGGGGTGGAAACGCTGGAGCAGATGACTTACCTGCGGCGCAGCGAATGCGACGAGATGCAGGGCTACTACTTTTCCCGTCCGGTGCCGGCAGGAGAAATCGCGCGCATGCTGCGGCAGGATAGGCGGGTCGCTGCCCAGTCGCCGAAAGAAGAGGCCGCTGCGCGCGACACCATTTTGCTGCTCGATGACGAAGCCAGCATCCTGTCTGCGCTCAAGCGCACGCTGCGGCGCGAGGGTTACAACATCCTGACTGCGCAAAGCGCAAGCGAAGGTTTTGCGTTGATGGCGAAGGAACCAGTCAAGCTGATCGTGTGCGACCAGCACATGAGCGAAATGACCGGCACGCAATTCCTGTCGCAGGCGCGGATAATGTACCCGGAAACGGTGCGCATCGTGCTGTCCGGTTTTTCCGAAATCGCCACCGTCACCGATGCGATCAACAAGGGCGCGGCCTATCGCTTCCTGACCAAGCCGTGGAACGATGAGCAGTTGAAGGAAGAAATCCGCGGCGCGCTGCGCCACTGGCGCGAACTGTACGCGAGGGAACGCGGCAGCGGGCGGCAAAGTGCGCTGTTTGGTGGGGGTATATAGCCAAAACCACCATCTTGGCCACACTTTTATTGGTTATTTTTAGATACGGATAGGAGTATATTTTTCGGCCTTAATGACCGAAAAGTCATTTTGGTCACGATGTTACGATTGAATCATCTGGATATAGCCATTTAGACCTTGAAAGGAAAGCGTGAATGTTTACGGTTCATTTGCCTCGCCTGGGTATCTCTGTGAAAGTTGCAGCTTTATGTGCCCTTGTGGGGGGCGCCATCACGGTTTCCGGCTGCTCGAACAAGGCCGATGCGCCAAGTAAGCCAGTGAAAAATGAACAAGCCAGCGCCAATGCGCGACCGCCATTCGACCCGAAGTGGATTCCCGCTGCTAAAGGGGAGGGGAATTTCGAGATATGTCTTAGCGATGAAGCCAAAGAAAACGGCATCACAAACGTGACGGTCCCGAAGAATATCGTGTTTCAATCCTGGGGGCCAATGACGGGTCCCTTGAGAAATTCGGGTTCGTATGACAAAAAAATCCTGGGCGAACCACTATCGTCGACGCTCGGTTCCGAAAAGACATACGCTGTCATCACAGCCAACCAAGTCGTTCTCACCGACAAAGAACCTTGTCAAATAACGCAAGTTCGTTCCGTTATCAGCAAAGGGTTCCGATGGAACAAAGAATTGGTTCCTGCCGAAAAGCATCAAAGCTTTGCGGCAGACGGAATAAAAATAGTGAATGAAAAAGTGACTGACAGGCAGTGGGGCCTCGACAAAAATGGCACCGAAAATCCAAAGGAAAAATTAATCGGCAATGCCATTTCGCTAGGGCTTCTTAATGGCACGTTGCTGCAGGATGCGTCCAATCCGGTCACACTGACGGACAGATAATCCGCAGCCGTCAGAACATTGACTTGGTGGTTCGTTTTGGCCGGAGGCTGTGTGAAAACGCCTCATTCACGTCAACAACCTGCTGTCTGAATCGTTAAATAGATATTCGAGTTCAGATGGAGATATGGCATGAACCGAAGACAATCCTGTACGTGCGATAGACGCTTTTGTTGATTCACTTGATTTGGCGTCACTTGGTTTTGATGGAGTAAAGCCAGCGCAAACAGGGCGACCGTCATATCACCCATCTGTACTGCTGAAGCTATACATTTACGGTTACCTGAATCGCGTCCACTCTACGCGGCGTCTTGAGCGTGAAGCACAACGCAATATTGAGCTGATGTGGCTGGTTAACCGGCTAGCCCCTGATTTCAAGACCATTGCAGATTTTCGCCGGGATAATGGATCCGGGATTCGCAGCGTTTGCCGACAGTTTGTTGTTCTTTGTCGAGAGGTTGGCTTGTTCGCAAATGCAGTGGTCGCAATCGACGGCAGCAAGTTCAAGGCGGTTAATGCACATGATCGCAACTTCACGCAGGGCAAGGTTGCAAAACGCCTTGCGCAAATTAACGAGTGTATCGAGCGTTACATGGATGCACTCGATACTGCGGATCGCCAAACGCCTGATATTGCCGAAGCAAGAACGACTCGTCTTAACGAGAAGATCGAGACCATGAAGGCACAGATGGTGAAATTCAAGCAGATTCAGGAGGGTCTGGAACAAGCGCCTGTTAAACAAGTCTCGCTGACCGATCCGGATGCTCGCGCCATGGCTACCAGCACAAGTCGTGGTCTGGTGGGTTACAACGTTCAGACTGCCGTTGATACGACACACCATTTGATTGTGGCCCATGAGGTCACCAATAATGGCAGTGATCGCCGACAGTTGGCAAGGATTGCAAAACAAGCCAAGACAGCCATGGCGGTAAATGACCTTCAAGCTATTGCTGACCGCGGTTATTTCAACGGCGAAGAAATCGTCGCTTGCGAACAAAACGGAATTACACCTCTGGTTTCCAAACCACAGACATCCAGTGCAAAGGCCGATGGGCGCTTTGATAAAGAAGACTTTGTCTTCGATGCTGAAGCTGGTGAGTACATATGCCCCGCTGGCAGGCGGCTGATTTGGCGATTCTCCGCCGAGGAACGGGGTGGTCTGATTCATAAATACTGGAGTTCCGACTGTCACAACTGCGAAATGCGTGGCAAATGCACACCCAGTAAAAATCGCCGAGTCAGCCGTTACGACCATGAATCAAGTCTGGAGGCAATGCAAAGACGGCTCGATATGAATCCAGACCTCATGCGCATCAGGCGTCGCACGGTCGAACATCCCTTCGGTACATTAAAGGAGTGGATGGGCCCCAATCACTTCCGGACAAAACGGCTTGAAGGTGTCGGAACTGAGATGAGTTTGCACGTTTTGGCCTACAACATGAAGCGTGTCATGAAAATCCTGGGAATCACCGGATTTATAGAGGCACTAGCGGCATGAAAGCCGCTTTTTTTTCAAAAAGCTGGACAATAATTTCCGGAAAACCCGATCTAACCAAACCCATTGCGCTTTACGCTCAGGGTGTTTTCACACAGCCTCG
>JAGSYW010000089.1 GCA_018262475.1 Burkholderiaceae bacterium
GGTACACTTATCCACAGATGCCAGCTTCAAAAGCAGCGAAAAGCCCTGGGTCAAATTTCAATCGGCAGGGTGGGTCAATATTCAATCGGCGCCGACAAGTTTCGTGTCAGCGAAACCGATTCCGCGCTAAAGATCGTATTAAATTTATCGAAAACATTAGGATCGGCTCCGGCCCACACCATGATTCTCTGTTTTCCATCACCAACAGCAGTAAGCACACAACTAGAGCCACCAAAGGCAGCTGTAATTAAATCCCACTGCGATGCTGTCGTGTCTTGAAATTCATCGAGGAATACTTGGGAATAGGTCGCTCGGAGTACGGCAGTTATCTTTGGGTTGCTACGTAGAAGATAGGCGGCCAAACGATTAAGCATTGGAAAAGTCAGACTTGGGACTAAAGGTGGCAGCGCAAGTTGCTCCCTCCACCATTGTTGCCCCCAAGCCCGATGAACATCGCTCGTTGCTGCATCGTAAGGCAATGCTGCGCCATGCATCACTTTATCTAGCGATTGTGCAATTTTTGTTCTACTCAAACCTGCCATATTTGGCTTGACATGTCCCATCGGCACTATTGCCCGATCAAACCATGTCCTTGCCTCCTGTTCTGGGATGGATGCAGTACGCACAAGGTAATTTGACTTCGGTCTCCACTCTGGCGGCAGTGCAGGGTAGAAACGGTCAACGAGTTGCTTAGCGAAGCTATCTAACGTCATCGAGTCAAAGCGGTGAGAATACTCACCACTCCTTGCGCGAACACGCTCAGAGAGATTTTTAGCAGCGTCTCGTTTGAACGAAATGGCCAGAATCCGCCGTGGATTCGAACATTCTCCCGTAGCAAGGAGAAAATTTGCTCGCTGCGCAAGCAGTTCTGTTTTTCCTGCGCCAGGACCAGCAATTACGAGTTTGTTCTCAGTGGAGCGAACAACACGATGCGCTTGTTCCTCCAAATCGTCGACCCCGACTGGAAGCCAATTTTCCTTACTAATCAGCGGCATGTTCGGCGTCTTGAGGAAATGGAGGGGGGGGAATTGGTGTCGTTATCGCCTTCACACGAGCAACCAGGTCCTTTAACTCCGTTGGCATATCCTCAACCCAGTTAGAACCTTCGAGCGCAACCATAGCACGCATGTGGCTTACAGGCTTCGAGCCATCCAAGAACAAATATTTGTACCATGCGAATAGAGGAACCTCCGTCGTATTATCGTAACTTCCCCCTAAA
This sequence comes from Burkholderiaceae bacterium, assembly GCA_018262475.1. Taxonomy (GTDB): domain Bacteria; phylum Pseudomonadota; class Gammaproteobacteria; order Burkholderiales; family Burkholderiaceae_D; genus QZKY01. Next base: position 1,220 of record JAGSYW010000089.1, read on the forward strand.
GTTGCGGGTGCCGTTGTTGGATCTGCAGCTAGCACTTGGCGCATTCGTGCAATTCTTGCGTTTGTGAGTGCTGGTTCATCTCTTGGTAAACGAGGCCCTCCATTAGCGGGTGCCTGCCTTTGATATATATCTGGAAAACATTTCAGCATGGAGAAATCGATATCCAATGGTTTAGCAAAGAACACATTAAATTGTCGCTGGTAAAGGCTGATCCATGACCCCATTCTCTCAGTATCTTGCTCATCCCCTCCAAGCAATTCATCGTTGACATCGGCTAGGTTGCAAGTGGCCCCGCCTTCCGCTGTGTATTGCAGTTCAGGAGAGTCTGCTCCGTGGCGTGCAATAAGTTGATCTCGGACGTATCTCAATCGTCCCCAACCAGCACCTTCTTTTTCTCGATCAAGATCAAGAAGCGTGACGTACGGAATCCCGAGGTCATGTAATAGTCGCCAAAAGTGATTTACATGCCGTCCACCCAGTGGTACGACCGATACGAATAGCGAGTCCAACGGAGTCCCACTCGCTTCAAAGGCTTTTCGAAGAATGATTTCCTCAGACGCACCCTCACCAAGCGCAACTAGCCGTGAAAAATAAAGCTCTGGATACCCGCGTACTGCCTCGCGAACATACTTGAATGCTTCATCTGTTTGATCCTTAGGTAGACTGAGGAGTGATATCTCAGTTGAAGCTCTGGTTTCGCCGCCAAGATAATAGCGAACATCATCCGGCTCAACACGCCGCATGATGGAAGGAGAATGACTTGATAGCATTACCTGGGCGTTAGGATCGTTCGCTATCTGATTTAGCTCAGTAACTACCTTTCCTAGATAATGAGGCGAAAGATGATTTTCAGGTTCTTCAACAGCAAAGATCGTTAGCAGGGGGAGGGCACCCGCTATATCAGCCCGAAATCCGGCCGCTGTTGCTGCTAATTTCAACTGCTCTTCTATTCGATAGAATCCTAAGGGCAAGGACAGAGAAAATAATGACCGAAGACCATCACTAAGCTCTGCCGCTTGAATAGACTGCCCTTGTTCGTTTGGCGCAAATGTCGGCACAAGCATTCCAAGAAGCGAGGATGTATCAGCTTGTTCGCTTTGAAATGAGACGTTTGCCGCCACTCGGCCTTCATAAAGATTTCCCCAAGATTTCTGAACTTGGGTATTCATCGTCTCTAAGCCTGTCAACTGGCTCAAACCTATTTTGAGTTCTTCCAATTTTCCCTGGATAGCGGCTTGATGTCCGCCCCAGTCAATTGCTTTAAGTAAGCGCCCAAATACTGTGGCCGATGAAGCACGTATTTGGGCTGCAGGATCTCGCGTTGCCGGAACATAAATCACTCTCAGCCGAGCGCGTTCAGCCGGTTTGATTGAACGCTGATTGTCTTTAATGGCATCAGGATCATCAGATGGCGTCAATATCCATAATAGCTTCTGCTGGACCTCACCTAGCGCTGTTCCATCTTTCGTCCAAGTCGCCTCTAAACGAATGCGGCAGTAAAGATTGCCACCTGCCTCAGCAACAACCATCTGATTAAAAGTCTCTGGAATTGCCATGCCGTCGGCAGCATCTCCAACAACTTCAGGAAATTCGAGCTTTACATCGATGCTTAAGTATCTTTCATCCACCGCTGAGAGCTGCTCGCCAGGGCGAAGATAAAAATCAGATGCTCTAATAGTTCGATCTGCCTGCGTATCGCCAAACATACGAACCAATGCCAACATACTGGCAGTCTTTCCTGATGCATTTGGCCCGACAAGACAGGTAAACTTGTTGAGATGTAGATATTGCCCATCATTATCAAAACAGCGAAATCCCCTAATTAGTACGGAACTAATGTACATGTGCATCTCCGTCTAAATCATTTAACCACTCCAGTAACCAACACACAAGGTGCCAGTTATATAAACAAAAGGCCCGAAACGGGCCTTTTGTTTATTACTCTACGAGACCCCGCATTTTCAAATTGGTGAGACTCATTGCACTAATTGTGAGAACCTACAAGTTCAGATATCGATATTCGCAGCTTTTAGCGCATTGCCTTCGATAAACGCACGCCGAGGTTCGACGTTGTCACCCATTAGCGTGGTGAAGATCTGGTCGGCTGCGATCGCATCTTCGATTTGCACCTTCAGCAGGCGGCGCACGCCCGGATCCATCGTTGTTTCCCACAGTTGATCGGGGTTCATCTCGCCCAGTCCCTTGTAGCGCTGTTTCGAAACGCCGCGGTCTGCCTCGGCGCGCAGCCACAGCATCGCCTGGTGGAAGTTGTCTATCGCGATTTCGCGCATCCGCTCGCCTTCGCCACGGCGGATGAAGGCGCCTGGGCCGATCAGGCCCTGGAAGGTGGCGGCGGCGTTAACCAGTACGCGGTAATCGGCGCTGCGCACGAAGTCGGGCGTGATGACGCTGACGCGCACGTTGCCGTGCACCATGCGCTCAATCTGCAGCACGTTTTCATCGCTAGCCTCGTCCAAGCGTGCAATGACGCGCAGCAGTGGGTCGCCAATTGAATCAGCTAGCAATTTGGCTGATTCCTCCGCATCTGCCAGCGTTTCAAGACGTAGCTTTACGCCTGTCATGATCGCGGTCAGTGCGGCATCGTCAATCACGCGTCCAAGGCGCAAGATGATTGCATTTGCCAGATTGTACTGGCGCACAAGTTCAGCCAGCGGTTCGCCGTTGATTGGAGCCGCGCCCTCTGCCGGAGTTAGCGTTGCGCCATTCAACGCAACTTGTAGCATGTAATTCGATTCCTCAACATCATCTTTCAGGTAGCGCTCGTCGCGGCCTGCCTTGACCTTATACAGCGGCGGCTGCGCAATGTAGACGTAGCCGCGCTCGACCAGTTGCGGCATTTGGCGATAGAACAGCGTCAGCAGCAGCGTGCGGATATGCGCGCCATCGACGTCGGCATCGGTCATGATGATGATGCGGTGGTAGCGCAGTTTTTCAATGTTGAATTCGTCCGCGCCGATGCTGGTGCCAAGAGTGGCGATCAGTGTCGTAATCTGTTCTGACGACAGCATTTTTTCGAATCGCGCCTTTTCGACGTTTAGTACCTTGCCGCGTAAAGGCAGGATAGCCTGGAACTTGCGGTCTCGGCCCTGCTTGGCCGATCCGCCCGCCGAATCCCCCTCGACGATGTACAGTTCGGACAGCGCAGGGTTACGCTCTTGGCAATCAGCCAGCTTGGACGACAGGCCCAGCCCGTCCATTACGCCTTTGCGCCGCGTCAGATCGCGCGCCTTGCGCGCAGCCTCGCGCGCACGCGCAGCTTCGACAATCTTGCCGCAGATAATCTTGGCATCGTTCGGTTTTTCCTGCAGGAAGTCGGTCAAAGTCTTGGCGACGATTTCCTCGACTGGGCCGCGCACCTCGCTCGACACGAGTTTGTCCTTTGTTTGTGAACTGAATTTCGGTTCTGGCACCTTAACCGACAACACGCAGGTCAAACCTTCGCGCATGTCGTCGCCGCTGATATCGACCTTGGCTTTCTTTGCCAGTTCGTTTTCTTCGATGTACTTGTTGATCACGCGCGTCATCGCCGCACGCAGGCCGGTCAGGTGAGTGCCGCCATCGCGCTGCGGGATGTTGTTGGTGAAGCACAGGACCTGTTCGTTGTACGCATCGTTCCATTGCATCGAAACATCAACGGTGATTAGCGTATCCTGCTCGGATGCACGTTCCCCGGTTGCCTGGAATATCGTTGGGTGCAGCGGTGTTTTTGATCTGTTGATGTATTCGACAAAGCCACGCGTGCCGCCTTCGAATGCAAAGGTTTCTTCCTTGCCGCTTCGCTGGTCGGTCAGGCGGATGAATACGCCATTGTTCAGGAACGACAGTTCACGGATGCGGCGCGCCAGCACGTCATAATGAAACTCAACGTGGCCGAAGATTTCCTCATCTGGCCAGAAGTGCACTTCGGTTCCACGCTGGTCGGTTTCTCCAACCACTTTCATCGGCGAGCATTCGACGCCGTCGATGATTTCGATTTGGCGCTCTTGCGTGATGCCGCGTGCGAATTTCATGCAATGCGTCTTGCCGTCGCGGCGCACGGTCAGCTTTAGTTTTTTCGACAGCCCGTTGACGCATGAAACGCCGACGCCATGCAGGCCACCGGAAACTTTGTATGCGTTCTGGTCGAATTTGCCGCCGGCGTGCAACTCGGTCATTACGATTTCAGCTGCGCTGCGCTTCGGTTCGTGCCGGTCGTCGAATTTGATGCCAGTTGGCACGCCGCGCCCATTGTCGACGATCGAAATCGAATTGTCGGCGTGGATGGTGACGTGGATTTCGGTGCAGTAGCCAGCCAGTGCCTCATCGATCGAGTTGTCCAGCACTTCAAACACCAGATGGTGCAGGCCTGTGCCATCGGATGTGTCGCCGATGTACATGCCCGGACGCTTGCGCACCGCTTCGAGGCCTTCAAGAATCTGGATGGAACCGGCGCCATAGTCGCCAGATTTGGGTTCGATGTGATTGTCTTGCGTATTGTCTGACATGGTACTGCTTTCGTGAAAAACTGCCTTGGGGTGCTGCGAATATCCGGGCTTTGTTCGATGGACGCGATGCCGGCATCGCGTCCTCCAGCAATCAAATGCGCATCGGCATTACGACATATCTGAAATCCGGGTTGTCTGGAACGGAGAGCAGCGCTGACGAATTCGCGTCGCCAAGCGCGATATTGATTTGTTCGCTCTTGATGTTGTTCAGCACGTCGAGCAAGTAGCTGACGTTGAAGCCGATGTCGATGCTGTCGCCGCCGTAATCAATTTCGAGTTCTTCCACCGCCTCTTCCTGATCGGCATTGGTCGAGCTGATTTTCAGGCTGCCGGGTGCTACGATGCAGCGCACACCCTTGAACTTGTCGCTGGTCATGATAGCTGCTCGCTGCAAGGCGCGCAGCAGGGTGTCGCGGTCGATGGTGAAATTGTTCTTGTAGCCCTTCGGCATCACGCGGCCATAATCCGGGAACTTGCCCTCTACCAGTTTCGATACCAGTTCGGTATCGCCGAACCCCAGCTTTATCTGGTTGCCGGAAATATCGATCTGGATCGGCTGATCGCTTTCTTCCAGTAGGCGCTGTAATTCGAGAATCGTCTTGCGCGGGATAATGACTTCCTGCCGCGGGCAATCCTGCTCGGTTGCCGCCTGGCAGAACGCAAGGCGGTGGCCGTCGGTCGCCACCGCAATTACGCTCTTGCCATCAACAATCAGCAGCAGGCCGTTCAGGTAGTAGCGGATGTCCTGCTGCGCCATTGCGAAGTGCACCATGTTGAACAAATTGCGCAATGTTTTTTGCGGCAGCACCAGTTTTGTGCCGTAATTCTCGGCTGGAGCAACGGTCGGAAAATCTTCTGCTGCCAGCGTTTGCAGCGAGAAGCGCGCCTTGCCCGCCTGCACGGTCATTTTCTTGTTGGCCAGCGTCAGCGTCACGTCGGCTGATTCCGGCAGCGAGCGCAGGATGTCGAGCAGCTTGCGCGCTGCGACCGTGGTGGCGCCTTCATCGCTGTCGCCGCCAACCTGCGCATGGGTCGTGATCTGAATTTCTGTGTCGGTGGACAGAAAGGAAACGTCGTCGCCTTGCTTGCGGATGAGGATATTGGCCAGAATCGGCAAGGTTTGCCGACGCTCGACAATACCGCTCACGATCTGCAGCGGCCGAAGAATGCTGTCCCTGCTGGTTTTAACCAATTGCATATTCGAGTCCTTGAAAAAGTTCTTCAGTCAAATAAATCCGTCCCGCTGCCGCGGGGATCCCATCCATCATAAATCCACATTGTGACATGAAAACAACGCTGCGTTCTGCCGCGTCAACCCTTCAGTGTCTGTTCCAGCACGTGCAGCTGATGATTCAGTTCCGGGTCGCGCGCGCGATCCTGCGTAATTTTGCGCACCGCGTGCAACACCGTCGTGTGATCGCGGCCGCCGAACAGCTCGCCGATTTCCGGCAGGCTTTTCTGCGTCAGCTCCTTTGCCATATACATCGCAACCTGACGCGGACGCACTATGTTTGCCGGCCGCCGTTTCGAGTACATGTCGGCGACCTTGATGTTAAAGAAATCAGCCACGGTTTTTTGGATATTGTCGACTGAAACCTGCCGGTTCTGTACCGACAGCAAGTCCTTCAGCGCTTCGCGCGCGACGTCGATCGTGATGTCTTTGTTCTGGAAACGGGAATACGCCAGTATCTGGCTTAGAGCGCCTTCAAGTTCGCGCACATTCGAGCGCAGATGCTTGGCGACAAAGAATGCGACATCATCCGACAATTGCTGATTCTGCTGGCTTGCCTTTTTTTGCAGGATCGCCACCCGCATTTCCAGCTCCGGCGGTTCGATGGCCACCGTCAGGCCGGAACCGAAGCGCGATGTTAGGCGGCTGTCGATGCCGCTGAGCTCCTTCGGGTAGGTGTCGCTGGTGATGATAATTTGCTTTCTGGCTGCAATCAGCGTTTCGAAAGCGTAAAAGAATTCTTCCTGCGTGCGCGCCTTGTTGCCGCCAATGAACTGGATATCGTCGATCAGCAGCAGGTCAAGCGAATGGTAATAGCGCTTGAAGTCGTCGAATCCCTTGCGCTGATAGGCGGTAACGACGTCAGTTACATAGTGATCGGCGCGAATATAACGGATGCGCGCGTCCGGCCGATCCATCATGACCTGGTTGCCGATGGCGTGGATCAGGTGCGTTTTGCCCAAGCCAACGCCGCCATATATGAATAGCGGGTTGTATGAGCCGCCCGGATTGTTTGCAACCTGAACAGCGGCCGCGCGCGCCAGTTGGTTAGCGTTGCCGGTTACGAGGTTGTCGAAGGTCAGTTCGGCATTGATGCGGCTCTGTTCGCGATGCTGCGCGTTGTCGATGTCCTGATCTTCGTTCCGGCTTTGCGCTTCGGCAGCAAAGACGGGGTAGCTACGATCATTTTGCGCGACGGCTGGAGCTTGTTTCGGCGCGCCGGATTTGGGCGCGAGTACGAACAGTACCGTAACCGATGCGCCAAAATGCTGTGCGACCAGCGTGTTGATCCTGGCTCCGTACTGTGTTTTGACCCAATCTAGCTTGAAGCGGTTCGGCGCGGCAATGCGTAGCGTATCGCCTTCGAGATCCAGCGGAATCAGCGGCTTGATCCATGCGCCATACTGCTGTGGCGTCAACTCCAACTCCAGTTGAGCGGAACAGGCTTGCCAGAAATTGTCCATGAATCTCGTAATCTTAAGCAGGGGGAAAGTTTGCAGCACGCGGCATCAGCGGGTGTGGGGCGGCGCAAAAAAAAGGAACTGCATCTGATGCTATTTTAACCGCGACGGAGAAAGTTATCCACAGGGCGACATATATTTTAATCAGGGTGGTGTGGTGTTCGATTTGATGTGCTCGTTGACAAAAGGTGGTGGGTGTGGTCTAATTCTAGGTTTCCTGTGTTCCGAGTTTGTTGGATTGCGTTGATATGTCCTTGTTGGCATACCTGTCTGATACGCAAATAAGGTGCTAAGGGAGCAATACCGATTACCTGCTGAATAACGAGGCCACCATGAAACGTACTTACCAACCTTCCGTCGTGCGTCGCAAGCGCACCCACGGCTTCCGCGCGCGCATGGCGACCCGGAGCGGCCGCGCTG